>JAUHXZ010000023.1 GCA_030426725.1 Actinomycetes bacterium | reverse complement strand
TGCGCATGTCGCGATGCAGCGACGAGTTCTCGGTGAGCATGTGCCGGAACTCGGCGCGCTGCTCCTCGTCGGGCAGTTCGCCGAAGATCAGCAGTTCGGACGTCTCCACGAAGCTGGACCGCTCGGCGAGGTCCTCGATGGGGACGCCGCGGTACCGCAGGATGCCCTTCTCGCCGTCGATAAAGGTGATGGCCGACTGACACGAACCCGTATTGCCGTAGCCGTCGTCCAAGGTGATGAGACCGGTGGTGGCGCGCAGCGACGAGATGTCGACCGCCCGCTCCCCCTCGGTCCCCGTGACGATGGGCAGCTCGTAGCTGACACCGTCGATGGTCAAGGTTGCCGTTTCGCCCATGGAACCTCCTGGGGCCGGGCCGGCCGCCGGGGCCGACGATTTGGGTCAGGATAGCGACGGCGTCCGGACGGAGACCCCGGGGGGTTACTTACGCGCCCGCGACATCCCCGTGAACCACAGCAGGCCCCCCATGACGGCTATGCCGAACGAGCTGCTCGCCAGCCGCTCCCAGTTGTTGCCCTCGCCGGCCCCGATCCACGTGTAATAGACGCTCACGCACGCGAACGCGACAGCCACGAGGGCCACGATCCCGCCGATCGTCGCCCATAGCGGCATGCCGCCGGTCTTCCCGCGCCCCTTGTCAGGGGTGGTTTCCTTGTTCGTCATCGTCATCCTCCGCTCACGCCGATCTCGGCTGCCGACAGGTCCAGTTCGCAACCGGACGTGTCGTCGTACCAACCGTAGGGCAGCACAACCTTCCCACGCGGGGACCCCTGCCTCCCGCGGGGCGTCCCGAGCTCGGTCACGGGGAACTCGGCGTCGGCGTCGAGCCTGGCAATCAGTCCCCTCAGCTCGTCCAGCGACGACACCATCGCGAACTGCCTGCGCAGCTCCCCGACCGGATAGCCCTTGAAGTACCAGGTCATGTGCTTGCGCAGATCCGTCAGCCCGTGCAGCTCCCCCATGTGTCCCGCAAGGAGCTCCGCGTGCCGCAGCAGCATGGCCCCGACCTCACCGAGGGTCGGACGGTTCCGGTGACCCTCACCGGCGAAGGCGGCCGCCAGGTCCCCGAACAGCCAGGGGCGGCCGAGGCAGCCTCGCCCGATGACGACGCCGGCGCAGCCGGTCTCCGCCATCATCCGGAGCGCGTCTTCGGCCTCCCAGATGTCGCCGTTGCCCAGCACGGGAATGTCGACGGCCTGCACGAGCTCGGCGATACGCGACCAGTTCGCCTCGCCGGAGTACGCCTGCTGCACGGTGCGGCCGTGCAGCGCGATGGCGGCGACGCCCTCCTCCTGCGCGATCCGCCCGGCGTCCAGGAACGTCTCGTGCGCGTCGTCGATGCCGATGCGCGTCTTCACCGTCACCGGGACGCCGTGCTCGTCGGCCGCACGGACGGTCTCACGGATGATGGAGCGCAGCCGGTCCCGCTTGTAGGGCAGCACGCCCCCACCGCCCTTGCGGGTGACCTTCGGCACCGGGCACCCGAAGTTCAGGTCGATGTGATCGACCGCGTGATCACGGATGAGGATGCGCGCCGCGTCCGCCATGACGTCGGCGTCGACGCCGTAGAGCTGAACCGACCGGATCTTCTCGCCGGGGTCGAAGGTCAACATGTCGCGGGTCTTGGGATCGCCGACGACTAGCCCGCGGGAAGTGATCATCTCGCAGACGTAGATGCCTGCACCCTGCTCGCGGCAGAGCTGACGGAACGCGGCGTTGGTCACCCCGGCCATGGGCGCCAGCACCACCGGGAGGTCGACGACGACGGCGTCGCGGCGGCTGGGCGCGTGCAGGCGCAGTGGTTCGGGGGCGGTCATGCGTCTCCTGTGTGGTTCGTCGGCGGCATCCAAGACTACGTCAGCGACCCCGGCGACCCCCAAGCGGCGGACGCCCTCAGCTACCCCTCGGGACGTTGTCGCCCAGTTCGTCGACCGGCAGATAGGCGCTGGGCTCGTCGAGGGCGTGCGAAAGCAGCGGCGTGAGCACCATCTTCGCCTCGTACCCGTTGAACGAGCGGCGGTAGTCCCCGACGCTCCCCCAGCGCCCGACGAGCGCGAAGATCTCCGGATCGTCGAGGTTCCGGACGAAGTCGATGCCCAGACAACCCGGCCGCGCGGCCCACCATCCGACGACGGCGCGGGCCTCCTCGAGGAAGCCGGGGCCCGGGGACTTGAAGCGGGTAATGACCAGCACGTCCGCAGGCTACTCGATCCCCCGCCGGACGGGCAGCCTCCGGCTTGACTCACCGACACCACATAATGATAATGATTCTCATGCAGCTCATGAAGTCCACTTCCATGGCCGTCGGCGTCGCCGCGGCGCTCGCCGTGACCGGGTGTGCCGCCCCCTCCGTGGAGGGCGCCGGCGAGTCCCCGCGCGTCGTCGCCGCGTTCTACCCGCTCGAGTGGGCAACCGGAGCGGTTCTCGGCGACCATGGTTCGCTTTCGACCCTCGCCACGCCCGGTATGGACGCGCACGATCTCGAGCTGACCGCGCAGCAGGTCGCCTCCGTCGCCGAGGCCGATCTGGTGGTGCGTCTGGCGGAGTTCCAGCCGGCGGTGGACGAGGCGATCGACCAGTCCGGTACGGCCGCGGAGGTCCTCGACGCCGGCTCTGTGGTAGAGTTGATGCCGGCCCCGGAGGAACACGACCACGCAGCCGAAGAGGAGCACGCCGACGACCACGCCGAGGAAGGCGATGAGCACGAGCACGGCGACTTCGATCCGCACTTCTGGCTGGACCCCACGCGCATGGCGACGCTGGTCGGGGCCATCGCCGATGAGCTGTCGGCGATCGATCCGGACAACGCCGACGACTACGCGGCCAACGCGGCCGAGGCAGTGAGCGAACTGGAGGCGATCAACCAGGAGTTCACCGACGGACTGGCCCAGTGCGAGCGCACCGAGTTCATCACCACGCACACCGCCTTCGGCTACCTCGCCGACCGGTACGGACTCGAGGAGATCGGCATCGCCGGGATCGATCCCAACGACGAGCCCTCCCCCGCCCGCATCGCGGAGATCCATGACGAGGCCGAACTGCACGGGGTCACCACCATCTTCTTCGAGACCCTGACCTCCGACGCCGTCGCCTCGGCCATCGCCGGCGATCTAGGGCTCGAGACGGCGGTGCTGGATCCACTGGAGGGACTGACTGACGCCTCCCCGGGATCGGACTACCCTTCGGTCATGCGCGCAAATCTCGAAGCCCTGGAGACCGCCAATGGGTGTTCCTGACCCACTGCACGCCAGGGGGCTCTACGTCTCGCTCGGTGGCCTGCCCATCCTCCGCGACGTGGGCGTCTCCGTCGCCGAGGGGGAGGCGGTCGCGCTCCTCGGCGGGAACGGCTCCGGGAAGTCGACCCTGATCCGCACGGTGATGGGCCTCGTCCCCCACCAGGAGGGCACCGTCGAACTGTTCGGACACCCCCTCGACGACTTCCACGACTGGCAGCGCATCGGCTACGTACCGCAGCATTCGGCGGTCGCCGTCGCGAACGCCACGGTCCGGGAGATCGTGGCGTCCGGGCGCCTCGCCCACCGCGGCCCCTTCCAGTGGCTGCGACGCGCAGACCACGCCGCGATCGACCACGCGCTCGATCTGGTGGGGCTCGCCGGCCGGTCGGGCTGGCCGTTCAGCACGCTCTCCGGCGGGCAGAAGCAGCGGGCGCTCATCGCCCGCGCCCTCGCCAGCCAGCCGGAGCTCCTCGTCATGGACGAGCCGCTCGCCGGCGTCGACCTCCACAGCCAGGGCGGCCTCGCAGAGCTACTCAGCCGCCTCGCCGACGACGGGCTGGCACTCCTCGTGGTGCTTCATGAGCTCGGGCCCATGGAGTCCGTCCTCCACCGGTCCGTCACGCTCTGCGACGGCCGCGTCGTCGACCCCGAGCACCCGGGTGCTCACGAGTGTTGGCAGCCCGTCGACGAGTCAGGGGCCTCCCTCGTCGGGCTCGCCGACCCGATCCCCGGAGCCGCCTCATGATCGAGATCCTCGCCATGCCCTTCATGCAGCGGGCGCTCCTGGCCGCGCTGCTCAGCGGCCTCGTGGCGCCCGCCATCGGCACGTTCATCGTCCAGCGCCGCATGAGCCTCCTGGGCGACGGCCTCGGTCACGTCGCCATCATGGGCGTCGGGCTGGCCCTGATGATGGGCTGGGCTCCGCTGCCGGTCGCCATCGTGACGGCCATCGCCGGCGCCGTGCTCGTCGAACTGCTGCGCCAGCACGGGCGGGCCTCGGGCGACCTCGGGCTCGCGATCCTGTTCTACGGCGGCCTCGCCTCCGGCGTGCTGATGGCCGGGATCGCCGGCCAGGGCGCCGCCGGGCTCTCCTCCTACCTGTTCGGCTCCCTCACCTCTCTCAGCCCTGCAGATGTCTGGGTCATCGCGTCGCTGGCGGTGATCGTGCTGGTCGTGACGATCGGCCTGGCCCCCCGGCTGTTCGCCGTGTCGGTCGACGAGGAGTTCTCCCGTGTCCTCGGCATCCGGGTTCGTGTCCTCAATCTGCTGGTCGTGGTCCTGGCGGCTGTCACGGTGACCATCTCCATGCGCACCGTGGGCCTGCTGCTCATCAGCGCGCTCATGGTCATCCCGGTGGCCACCGCACAACAGTCGTTCGTGGGCTTCACCTCGTCGTTCTTCGGAGCGATGGGCATCGGGGCCCTCGCGGCGACCGGCGGGACCATCGGCTCGCTGTATCTCGACACCGCCACCGGTGCGACGATCGTCGTGACCGCGATCGCGCTGCTCGGCGTGAGCTGGCTGATCGGGCGGCGCTTGCGCCGGGCCGACCGGTTCATCCCCTTCGTCGAGGACCACGGGCAGGATGAGCACCATCCGGCCGAGGGTCACGACGACGAGTTCGCGCACAAGGCCGGCGTCGCGGTGATCCAGCATGGCGACCACCTCGACTACGTGCACGATGGGCACCGGCACGCCCGCCACGGAGACCACTATGACGAGCACTAGACCGACCACCCGCAACACCTGGCAGCGCGCCGCGGTGCGCGATCTGCTCGAGAACAGCGCCGAGTTCCGCACCGCCCAGCAGATCCACGACCTGCTCAAGGAACACGGTGCCAAGATCGGGCTCGCCACGGTCTACCGAGCGCTGCAGGCCATGTCGGAGGCCGGTGAGGTCGACGTACTGCGCACCGTCGACGGCGAGGCCACGTACCGGCACTGCTCGTCCGGCCACCACCATCATCTCGTGTGCAGGTCCTGCGGCTACTCCGTCGAGATCGCTGCCCGCCCCGTCGAGGAGTGGGCGAACGAGGTGGCCGCTGCCAACGGTTTCACCGACGTCGGGCACGAGGTGGAGATGTTCGGCCTGTGCGCGGAGTGCTCGAAGCGCTAGCGCTCGAAGAACGGCAGCGACCGCAGCGCGTGGTCGAGGTGCCAGGTTGCGTAGGCGACGATCATCCCGTCGACTCGCTTCGCCGTCGCGAGCGGTGTGCCGGCGGTGGCGTCCCAGTCGCCGCTGAGCAGCGCCCCCAGGTGCGCGGCGTCGGCCGCGTCGAACACTCCTGATCCCGGGGCCCGGCACGCGGCGCACACGGCTCCACCGCCCATCGGGGAGAACCAGTGGACGTCCGCGCTGCCGCACCCCGCGCACGAGTCGGTGGCCACGGCGTACCCGGCCACCGCGAGCGCGCGCAGCAGGTACGAGTCCACGACGAGCGGCGCCGGGCGCGATCCCACCTCCAACGCACGCAACGCTCCGAGCAGGAGCCGGTACTGCTGGACCGCCGGGCTCCGCTCTTCCGTCACCAGCCGGTCCGCTGTCTCCACGAGCACCTCCGCGGCCGTGAACCGCAGGTAGTCCTCCCCCAACCGGCTGGTGTGGATTGCGTCGACCTGGGTGACCACCTCGAGCGAGCCGCGCCCCTCGGCGAACTGGATGTCGACGTGCTGGAACGGCTCCAGCCGGCCGCCGAACTTGCTCGACGTCTTCCGCACGCCCTTCGCGACGGCCCTCACCTTGCCGTTGGTGCGCGTCAGGAGCGTGATGATGCGGTCCGCCTCGCCGAGCTGATGGGTCCGCAGCACCACGGCGTGATCGCGGTAGGTGGGCACGCACCGAGTGTAGGCCGCTAGGCTCGTGGGGTGCCCACGCCCCGCCGCCGCCCCACGCCGCACCCGAGCGGTGCCACGCCCCCCTCCGTGCCTGCCGCGGCTCGGCCGAGGCACGTCGCCATCGTCATGGACGGCAACGGCCGGTGGGCCAAGCAGCGTGGACTCAAGCGCACCGAGGGTCATGCCCGCGGGGAGGCATCGCTGCTCGACGTGGTCCACGGCGCCATCGAGATGGGGATCCCCTACCTGTCGGCGTACGCGTTCTCGACCGAGAACTGGAAGCGGACTCCCGACGAGGTCCGCTGGCTCATGGGCTTCAACCGCGACGTCATCCACCGCCGTCGGGACGAACTGAACGACCTCGGCGTGCGGATCCGCTGGGCCGGACGCCGACCACGCCTATGGGGCTCGGTGATCAACGAACTCGAGACGGCTGAGGAGATGAGCCGCGGCAACGACACGCTGACGCTGCAGTTCTGCGTCAACTACGGCGGGCGCGCCGAGATCGTCGACGCGGCGCGCGAGATCGCGCGTCAGGCGAAGGCGGGCAAGCTCGACCCCGAACGGTTGACCGAGGCACGGTTCGCCAAGTTCCTCGACGAGCCGGAGATCCCGGACGTCGACCTGTTCGTGCGGTCCTCGGGGGAACAGCGCACCTCCAACTTCCTGCTGTGGCAGTCGGCTTACGCCGAGTTCATCTTCCTCGACCGCCTCTGGCCGGACTTCGACCGGCGCGACCTGTGGTCCGCCGTCGAGATGTACGCCGACCGGGAGCGTCGCTTCGGTTCCGCCTGACCCTGAGCACTTTTCCGGACTCGATCGCGATCGAGTCCGCCGGAGCGCTCCCACGCCCCTCGGATCCGGGTAAGTGCTCACGGTCCAGCCCGCTCCCGAGGACGCCGCACCCTGAGTGTGGGCGCACTTGCGTGGTTTGGCATGCTTGCCTCGAAGTCCGCCGACGCCCTGGAGAGGTCAATGTTCCGTGCTCGCCTGATCGCCCTGACCGCCGTTGTCCTCCTGCCGCTCGGCGTGCTCTCCGCCTGCACCACAGTCGGCTTCTCCGGCGCCGGCGCCCCGGCCGAGTCCGCCGCGGTGGCCGACGGGACGGACCTGCTGGCCACGCTCGGACTCGAGGGCAGCACCGGTCGGGAGGTCGTCGAGACCCTCGACCGGTCCGACGCCGAGCGCCCACTCCTCGTCGGCGCCTCCGTTCGGTACGACGAGGTGCTGCTGAGCGACGGCGTGACCGAACAGTCCCTCCCCATCGAGGGCGACGACTTCTACCTGTCATTGGCGCCGTACGAGACGTCGACCCACGACTGCTACTACCACAACCTCTCCACGTGCCGAGGCGAGCTGTCAGGGGAGGACGTACACGTCACCATCACCGCCGACGACGGGGAGGTGCTGGTCGACGAGGACGCCACCACCTACGCCAACGGGTTCGTAGGCTTCTGGGTGCCGCGCGACCTGACCGGGACGATCGTCGTCACGCAGGACGGGAGAACCGCCCAGTCCGCCTTCTCCTCGGGTTCCGACGGGGGCACCTGCGTGACGACACTGAAGCTCACCTGACCCCCACTGGCGGCAAGGCCTAGTCCAGGCGCGCCATCGCCATCCCCCGCACGACGGCGGAACCCGCCTCGTCGCTGGCGCCCAGGTCCACCTCGGCGCGGATCCGCCAGTCGTGGTTGCCCTCGGGGTCGTGGATGGTCTGAGTGACGGCCCAGGTCCGGCCGTCCTTCTCGATCTCGACGAGGCCCGGCCCGCGGGCGTCCCCGTCGAGGAGGATCTCGCCGTGCTCGTCCCAGTAGTCGCCGAGGGCGGCGTCCCAGGCATCGGCGTCCATCACGACGGGCAGCGCCGGATCGGCCAGCGCCGCCGCGGCCTCCTCGAGCCGGCCGAGATCCTCCCAGCGGTCCGCTGCGGCGAGTTCGACGCGCCGGAACATCGCGGTGCGGATCATCGCCGTGAACGCGCGTTCGTTGCCGGTCACCGGCCGGGGAGGCGGCGGAGGCGCACCCTGGGCGGCGGCCTCGGCCGCGGCGGCCACCTTGGCGGGGTCGGTGAGGGACTCCCACTCATCGAGCAGCGACGAGTCGGTCTGACGCACCGTCTCCCCCAGCCACTCGACGAGATCATCCAGTTCATCGCTGCGGTGCTCGTCGGGGACGGTGTGCCGGAGAACCCGGTAGGCGTCCGACAGGTAACGCAGCAGGCCGCCCTCGCTGCGCTGCAGCTTGTAGAACGACACGAACTGGGTGAAGTTCATGGCCCGTTCCCACATGTCGCGCACCACGGCCTTCGGCGACAGCCCGCCGGGGTCCACCCACGGGTGGGACTGCGCGTAGATGCCCATGGCGTGCTGCAGCAGCTCGTCCAGGGGCTTCGGCCAGGTGACCTCCTCGAGCAGTTCCATCCGCTCGTCGTACTCGAGACCGTCGGCCTTCATCTGGGCGACCGCCTCGCCCCGCGCCACGAACTGCTGCGCCAGCAGGACCTGGAAGGGGTCGTCGAGGACGGCCTCCATCACGGAGACCACGTCGAGGTGATGCGTCGGCGAGTCCGGGTCCAGCAGGGCCAGGGAGGCGACCGCGAACGGCGCCAGCGGCTGGTTGAGGGCGAAGTCCTCGCCCACGCCCTCCGACATGGCGCACCAGCGGCCCTCCGGGTCGGGCGCCGCGAGCTTGACCAGGACCCCCGAGTGGAGGAGTCCCCGGGTCAGGGCGAGGGCCCGCCTGGTGAGTTGCCGCTTGCGCAGCTGGTTCTCGTGGGATCCGTCGATGAGCGCCCGCATCGCCTCCGCGCCACTGCCCGGGCGCTGGGCGATGTTGAGGATGGTCGCATGGGTCACCTGCATCCGCGACACGAGCTGCTCCGGCTGGGCGACGACGATGCGGTCGAACGTCTCCTTGTTCCACGAGATGAACCCCTGGGGCGGCTTCTTCCGCACCACTTTGCGTCGGGCCTTCGGGTCGTCACCGGCCTTCGCGAGGGCCTTCTCGTTCTCGATGACGTGCTCGGGGGCCTGGACGACGACGAATCCGACGGTGTCGTAGCCGGCCCGGCCGGCCCGGCCGGCGATCTGGTGGAACTCCCGCGACTTCAGTTTGCGCACGCGGGTGCCGTCGTACTTCGTGAGCCCGGTGAACAACACGGTGCGGATCGGCACGTTGATCCCGACACCCAGGGTGTCGGTGCCGCAGATCACCTTGAGCAGGCCCGTCTGGGCGAGCTGCTCCACGAGCCGCCGGTACTTGGGCAGCATTCCCGCGTGGTGGACGCCGATGCCCCGGCGCACGAGGCCCGACAGGATCTTGCCGAAGCCTGGCCCGAACCGGAAGGCTCCGATCTCCTCGGTCAGCCGGGCGGCGTCATGCTTGGTGATGAGGTTGAGCGACAGCAGGCCCTGGGCCCGCTCGAGCGCCTCGGCCTGGGTGAAGTGGACGATGTAGACGGGAGCCTTCTGCTCCTGGATGAGGTCGACGACCCGCTCCTGGAGCGGCTCCATCGACCACTCGAAGTTCAGCGGCACGGGGCGCTCGGCGTCGCTGATGAGGCTCGTATCGCGGCCGGTGCGGCGGGTGAGGTCGTCCGCGAGCTCGGTGACGTCGCCGAGGGTGGCGCTCATGAGGAGGAATTGCGCCTGCGGGAGCTCAAGCAGCGGCACCTGCCATGCCCAACCACGGTCGGGTTCCGAGTAGAAGTGGAACTCGTCGGCGATCACGAGCCCGACGTCGGCGTCGCGCCCCTCACGCAGTGCGATGTTGGCGAGCACCTCGGCCGTGCAGCAGATGATCGGAGCGTCGGCGTTCACCGACGCGTCGCCGGTGATCATGCCGACGTTGTCCGCCCCGAAGATCTGGCACAGCGAGAAGAACTTCTCGCTCACGAGTGCCTTGATGGGGGCCGTGTAGAAACTCACCCGGTCGGTCGCGAGCCCCGCGAAATGCGCGGCCAGGGCCACCATGGACTTACCCGACCCCGTCGGGGTGGACAGGATCAGGTTGTTGCCGGTGAACAGCTCGATGGCGGACTCGTCCTGGTGCGGGTAGAGGGCGATGCCCTCCCCCGCCGCCCAGGACGAGAACCGGTCATAGAGCGCGTCCGGGTCGGCCTCGACCGCATCGGTGAGTTTCGGCATCCGGTCAGGCGGGCGCCATCGTCCATACCGCGGCGCGGTTCAGTGCGCTGAGGATCGCCTTCATGGAGGCGCTGGTGATGCTGGGGTCCACGCCGATGCCCCACAGGACCGTGGCGTCGTCGCCCTCACCGATCTCGCACTCCACGTAGGCCGCGGCCTTCGCGTCGCCGCCGGAGTCCAGCGCGTGCTCGTGGTAGTCCAGCACCCGCAGGTTCGTCGCGCCGGCCTGCATGAGAGCGTCCACGAACGCCGACACGGGGCCGTTGCCCTCGCCCTGCACCTCGACGCCCTTGCGGGTGGGGCCGTCCACGACGGCCTGCACGTGGAACTGGCCGTTGCTCGACGTGGACCCGGCCGAGGTCAGCCGCCACGGTCCGTCGGCGAAGTACTCGCGCTCGAAGATCTCGAACATGTCGCCCGCTGTGACCTCGGTGCCCGACTGGTCCGTGTGAGCCTGCACGACGCGGGAGAACTCGATCTGCAGGCGGCGCGGCAGGTCCATCTTGTACTCGGACTTCATGATGTAGGCCATGCCGCCCTTGCCGGACTGCGAGTTGACCCGGATCACGGCCTCGTAGGTGCGGCCGACGTCGTGCGGATCGATCGGCAGGTAGGGGGCCTCCCAGTCGATGTCGTCGACCAGCTTGCCCTGCCTGGCCGCCTCGGCCTCCAGGTACTCCAGGCCCTTCTTGATCGCGTCCTGATGGGAGCCGGAGAACGCGGTGTAGACCAGGTCGCCGGCGTAGGGGTGACGCGGGTGCACCGGCAGGCCGGTGCAGTACTCGACGGTTCGGCGGACGTGGTCGATGTCGGAGAAGTTCACTTGCGGGTCGACGCCCTGCGTGTACAGGTTGAGGCCCAGGGTGACCAGATCGACGTTACCGGTCCGCTCGCCGTGACCGAACAGGCAGCCCTCGACGCGGTCCGCGCCCGCCATCTGCCCCAGCTCTGCCGCCGCGACGGCGGTGCCGCGGTCGTTGTGGGGGTGCAGCGACACCGCGACGTTCTCGCGGTTCTTCACGTTGCGAATGAAGTACTCGATCTGGTCGGCGTAGGTGTTGGGCGTGGACCGCTCGACCGTCGCCGGCAGGTTGAAGATGATCTCGCGACCCGCGCCGGGCTGCCACACGTCGGCGACCGCGTTGCAGACCTCGACGGCGAAGTCGGTGGGCGTCTGGGTGAAGATCTCCGGCGAGTACTGGTAGCCGAACTCCACGTCGCGCAGGTGTTTGTCCGCGTACTGCATCACCATCTCGGTGCCACGCGTGGCCAGGTCGATGCACTCGCTCTCGGAAATCCTGAACACGACCTTGCGGAACAGCTCCGCGGTTGCGTTGTACATGTGGATGGTGGCGCGGTTCGCCCCGATCAGGGACTCGGCGGTCCGGCTGATCAGGTCCTCGCGGGCCTGCGTCAGCACCGAGATCGTCACATCGTCGGGGATCTTGTCGCCCTCGATCAGCTGCCGGACGAAGTCGAAGTCGGTCTGGGACGCCGACGGGAAACCGACCTCGATCTCCTTGTAGCCGATGTCGACCAGCAGTTCGAACATGCGCATCTTGCGCGACGGCGTCATCGGGTCGATCAGCGCCTGGTTGCCGTCGCGCAGGTCGGTCGACAGCCAACGGGGCGCCTTCTCGATGCGCTTCGTGGGCCAGGTGCGGTCGGGTACGTCAACGGGAACGAAGGGGGTATAGCGGTGCACCGGCATCGGTGTGGGCTGCTGCACCGGCTTGGGCTGCGGGCGGGTGGTGAACTGGTTCATCTGAGTGTCTCCTGGGCTGTGGTTGTTCGCCAGACGCGACGAGGACCCGCAGCGAGGAGATCTGGCTCAGAGATACTGGGCCTCGCTGCGGCAGCCAAGGAGAAGGTTGTGCCGTGCCACGTCGGACACTGTAGCACCGTAGCGATCAGAATCCACTACTTGACCGATCCGGCCGTCAGCCCCCCGATGAGCCGCTTCTCGATGAAGCTGAACAGGATGATCACCGGCACGATCGCGACGATGGCCACGGTGAACAGGTACTGCCAGTCCTTGATGTAGAGGCCGAGGAAGCGAGGCATCGACACCGTCAGCGGTTGGAGATCGGTCTGCTGCACGAGGATGAACGCGGCGGAGAACTCGTTCCACGTGTTGACGAACACGAAGACGATGGCGGTCACGATGCCCGGCCACACCAACGGCAGGGAGATGCGGAACAGGGTCTGCAGGCGGCCGCAGCCGTCGACGAGCGCCGCCTCGTCGATCTCCTTCGGCACCGAGGCGAAGAACGCCTGCATGATCCAGATAGCGAACGACAGGTTGAACGCCGCGTTGATCAGGATCAACGCGGCCCACACCGCGTAGCTCTGCCAGCCCTTGAACTCCTGGAAGAGACCGACGGCGAGCACCGTCGGCTGCAGCATCTGGGTGACCAGCACGAGCAGGAGGAACACCATCCGGCCGGGGAAGCGGAAGCGCGCGACGTAGTACGCGGCCGGCGTCGCCACGAGGAGCACGAGCAGCGTCGCCCCTACCGCGATCACGGTGGTCGCGAGCAGCGAACTCCCCGGGTCCACCTCGGACGCCCAGACCGTGAGGTAGTTGTCGAAGCGGGGCGTCGACGGGAAGTAGTCGGGCGGGATGTTGGTGATCTCGAGCCGGGTCTTGAGCGAGCTGACGAGCATCAGCAGGTAGGGGAAGCTGAAGAAAGCGACGATCACCAGCGAGCCGATGGCGACGACCCACGGGTTCGGCGGCTTGTTGATGCCGCCGCGCACTGCCTGCTTCTGGGCCATGGTCAGTCCACCTCCTTGGTCGGTTGCACGACGATCAGGTAGATCGCGATGATCACGAGGCAGAAGATGAAGTTGAGCACCGAGAGCGCCGACGACACGCCCGGCCCCAGGGCCCGCTGGTACTCGAACATGAGCGTCGTGGTGATGTGCCCGGTGTGGTAGCCGGGGGTCTCCTGCAGCAGCCGCAGGATCGGCAGCGAGTTGAACACGTTGATGATGTTGATGAGCGCGGCCACGGCGATGGCCGGCTTGAGGAGCGGCAGCACGATGTGCCAGTAGCGGCGCAGTCCGTCCGCACCGTCGACATGGGCGGCCTCCCGCACGTCCGCGGGGATCGCCTGCAGCCCCGCGAGGATGGTGTACGTGGTGAACGGGAGCGAGACGTAGATCGCGACGAACACGGCGACCCAGAATGCGCTGGTCGGGTCCTTCGTCCATGCCTGTGCCCGCTCGAGGATCCCGGTGTCGACGAGGAGCCGGTTGAACAGCCCGACATTCTCCTGGAGGCCGTAGCGGAACACCGTGGCGGTCATGACCACCGACGACGCCCACGGCAGGATGATGAACAGCCTCAACGCCTTGCGCCCTCGGAACTCGAGGTTGAGGAACTGGGCCAGCGCCAACGACAGCAGCACCGTGACGAACACCACGACGACGACCCAGACGACCGTGTTGAGCAGGATCCGGCTCACCGGGACACCGGGGAACGTCAGCGCACCGGCGGTACCGATGTAGTTGTCGAGGCCGATGGGGTTCTCGTCGCGGAGGATGCCGCGGTTGTTGTACCTGAAGAACGAGGTGTAGACCATCAGGCCGGCCGGGTACAGCACCACGCCGGCGATGAGGATGAGGGTGGGGAGCAGCCACGGCATCGCGGTGAGCGCGGCCCAGCCCGGGGACTGCCTCCGGCGGCGCCGTCGGCTCACCCCCGCCGACGGTTCGGTCGGCCTCGATGTCACTGCTGTTCCTCCTCCGGTCGTGGAACGGGGTGGCACCGGAGCCTACCGGTGCCACCCCGTTTCGGTCGTCAGCTCTGCGCGTCGACCTGAGCCTGGATCTCGGTGAGAACCTGCTCAGGATCCTCGGTGCCGACCTTGTAGGCCGATCCCTGGAGCGCCGTCTGAAGAACATCCCACTGCGGGTTGCCCACGGGCAGGAACTTGACGATCGACAGCGCGTCGAGGAACGCGGCGCCGTTCTCATCGGACTCGGCCATGCCGGCCTCGATCATCGATGTGGTCACCGGCAGCAGCGCGGTGCCCTTGTACCAGCCCTCGTACATCTCGTCCGAGTAGAGCAGGTCCAGGAAGGCCGAGGTGGCCGCCTTGCGATCCGCGTCACCGTTGTCGAACGCGACGATGAAGTCGGTCACGCCGAGCGCCACGCCGTCGCCGCCGTCCTTCGCGGGGATGGGGGCCAGGGACACGTTGATGCCCTTGGCCTCGGCGTCGGACACGATGCCCGAGTGGGCCATCATCATGCCGAGCTTGCCGGCGGCGAAGATGTTGGAGATGTCGATGCGGTTGTCCTCGAGGTTGGGCTGGGTGTAGCCCTCGGAGAACAGGCTCTGCATCTCGGTGAACGCCTCGACAGCCTCGGGCGTGTTCGCGGTCAGGTTCTCACCGTCGACCCAGTCGCCCCCGGCGCCCCATAGCCACAGCGACGACTCGACCTGAGCCTCCTCCTGGCCGAGCGGCATGCCGTAACCGCTGATGTCGTCACCGAGCTCCACGAGCGCCGCCGACGCCTCCTCCAACTCCGCCCAGGTCGTCGGAGCCTCCGCGATGCCGGCCTCCTCGAACAGGTCGGTGTTGTAGGCCATCATGCGGGCCGACGCGATGTCGGGCGCCGCCCACTGCACACCGTCGGTGCCGACGCCGTTGGCGAGCAGCGACGGCTCGATCGCGGCGAGCGTCTCGGGCGAGAGCACCTCGTCGATCGGGTAGAGGATGCCCGCATCGGCCGATGCCGCGAACGCATTGTCGTTGAGGATGTCCGGGTAGTCACCGGCCTGGATCCGGGCGGCGACCTTGTCGCTGAAGCCGTCCCAGCCCTCGATCTGGAGCTCGACGTCCACGTTCGGGTAGTCCTCATTGAACGTGTCGATGATCGCCTGCCAGTCCTGCTGGGAGGTGTCCGAGTACGACGGCGCCAGGATCTTGATGGTGGTCTCGAGCGAGGCGGGATCAACCGGCCCCGCGCTCGTCGACTCGGCACCGGTGCTCTCGGGGTCGCTCGACCCGCAGGCCGTGAGTGCAAGGGCACCCGCCAGGGCGACGGCGCTGAGCTTGAGAACGCGCTTGTTCACGTGCGGTTCCTTCCTAGGATCCTCCGGCGAAGCCCGGAGGTGGGTAGATATTGAACGATCCTAGGAGCGCTCCCGCGCCTGACCCGCCGCGCCCACGGCTCGTGACCAAATAGTTACCTACAAGTCACAAACGCTCACTCGTTGTGCGCAGACGCTCAGAATCCCAGCCGGTTGAGGTGCTTCGCGTCGCGCTGCCATTCCTTGAGCACCTTGACGTGCAGATTGAGGTGCACGCGCGTGCCGAGCAGCCGGTTGATCTGTTCCCGGGCCTGGCTGCCGATCTCCCGCAGCCTCGAACCCTTGTGGCCGATGATGATGCCCTTCTGGGACTCCCGCTCGACGACGATCGAGGCGAAGATGTCGGTGAGCGGCTTGTCCTCCGGGCGGTCGGGGCGCGGCAGGATCTCGTCGATGGTGACGGCGATCGAGTGGGGCAGCTCGTCGCGCACGCCCTCGAGCGCCGCCTCGCGGATCAACTCCGCGATGAGCGCCTCCTCCGGCTCGTCGGTGATCTCACCGTCCGGGTAGTAGGCGGGGCCTTCCGGCAGCAGGTCGACCAGCGCGTCGCGAACGGTGTCCACCTGGTCGTCGGCCACCGCCGAGCAGGGGATGACCTCGGCCCACTCGATGCCCAGTTCCTCGGCGACCGCGCCGACGTCCACGAGGTGCGACAGCTGCCGCTGCTTGCTGACCAGGTCGGTCTTGGTGGCCAGCGCGACGAGCGTCGGGCGGTGGTCGAGCTTTGCGATCTCCCCGATGATGAACTTGTCGCCGGGGCCGACGCGCTGGTCGCAGGGCAGGCAGACGCCGACGACGTCGACCTCGGACCAGGTCTCGAAGACCAGGTCGTTGAGCCTCTGCCCGAGAAGGGTGCGGGGACGGTGCAGCCCAGGGGTGTCGATGAGGACCAGCTGGCCGTCGTCGCGGGTGATGATGCCGCGGACGGCGTGCCTGGTGGTCTGTGGCTTGCTGGAGGCGATGGCGATCTTCTGGCCGACCAGGGCGTTGGTCAGTGTCGACTTGCCGGCGTTGGGCCGCCCGACGAAGCAGGCGAACCCGGAACGGTGTACAGGATCAGTCATCGTCGCCTCCATCGGCATCCTCAGCGGGGAAGTCCGCTTCGGTCAGCCTACGCGCCAGGACCGTCCCGATCTGGTGACGGCGACCCACGGCGCGGTCCGCCACCAGTTCGATGTCGCCCACCAGGGTGCGCGCCCCCGGGATGGGGACCACATTGAGCTGCTTCGCCATGAGCCCGCCCACCGTCTCGACGTCGTCGTCGTCGAGGTCGACGCCGAACAGGCTGCCCAGCTCGTCGACGGGCAACCGCGACGAGATCCGGAACTGACCCTCGCCGAGGTCGTCGATGGCCGGCTGGTCCTGGTCGTACTCGTCGACGATCTCGCCGACGATCTCCTCGAGGATGTCCTCGATCGTCGCCAACCCGGCGGTGCCGCCGAACTCGTCGATGACGACCACCAGATGCGAATGGCTGAACTGCATGTCCCGCAGCAGGTCACTGACCGGCTTGGAGTCGGGGCAGAACACTGCGGGCCGCATCAGATCCGCGACGGTCTCCTGCCGCTCGGCGTCCGGGAAGTCGTAGACCCGCTTCGACACGTCCTTAAGGTAGATGACGCCCTCGATGTCGTCGAGGTCACTACCCACGACGGGGATGCGGGAGAATCCGGAACGCAGGGCCAGCGACAACAACTGGCGCAGGGTCTTGTCCTTCGTGACGTAGACGACGTCGGTGCGCGGGACCATGACCTCCTTGACGAGTGTGTCGCCGAGTTCGAACACCGAGTGGATCATCTTCGACTCACCGGCCTCGATGAGCTCGTTCTTCTCCGCGATGTCGACGAGATCTCTCAGGTCCGCCTCGGTGGCGAACGGGCCATCGGCGTAGCCCTTCCCGGGGGTCAACGCATTGCCGAGCAGGATCATCAACTGCGCGATGGGCCCGAAGATCGTCGTGAGCCCGCTGACCAGCGGTGCGAAGGCGCGCATGGTCCGTTCCGGATGCTGCCGGCCGAGCGTGCGAGGGGCCACCCCCCAGAGGATGAACGAGACCGTCAGCGTGACCACAATGGTGACGACGGCGCGCTGCCAGTCCACGGTGAAGGCGGTGAAGAGCACAAGGCTGGCCATGACGATGCTCGTGATCTCCATGCCCATCCGCGCGAACATCACCGCGTTGATGGACGGAACCGGGTCGGCTGCGATCAGTCTGATGCGTTCGGCTCCCCGCTGGTCCTGCTCGACCATGCGCTCGGCTCGCGCCTTGGTGGTGACTCGGAGGGCGGTTTCAACTGCTGCGAGGAGAGAGGCGGCGAGAGCGCAGAGGAGCGCGACGCCAATCTGAATCCATTCGGACTGGGGCACGGGGGGTGGTCAACTCGCTCTCTCGGGTAACTCTGAGGTCCGAGTGTAACGCAGCAGGCAGGCCCGACCGGCCCCGCTCCCCGCGGTCAGACCCTCCGCCGGAGCAGGACCATCCGCCACACGACACCGGCACCCAGGACCGCCAGACCGCCGAGAATGGACTGCCACGGGAGGGTGACGACCAGCACGAGACACAGCGTGCCCCCAAGCACCTGCCACGCCCGCGACCAGCGCCGCCAAGCACCGGTCTGGGTGTACGCCGAGACGTTGGCGACGAAGTAGTAGAGGAGCACGCCGAACGAGGAGAACCCGATGGCGCCGCGGAGGTCGGCGACCAGCAGGACCGTCGTCAGCAGGATCCCGAGCGTGATCTCGATGCGGTGGGGCACCTTGGTCTTCGGATGCGTGTGGTCGAAGTGCCGGGGCAGATCGCCCTCACGGGACATCGCCAGCCAGGTCCTCCCGATCCCGGACAGCAGGCCGAGGAGCGCGCCGGCCGTCGCCGCGACAGCGCCCGCCACCAGGACGGCGCGGGCGACGGGATGCCCGCCCACCAGAAGGGTGAGGGGCGCCACGGCGTCGGCGAGCGCCCCGTCGCCTACGATCAGCAGCAGGCTGACACCGACGATGGCGTACAGCACCAGCACGATTGCGAGGGCGGTGATGATCGCCCGCCCGATGGTGTGTTCGGGGTCCTTGACCTCCTCACCCATCGTCGCGATGCGGGCGTACCCGGCGAAGGCGAAGAACAGCAGGCCCGCGGACTGCAGGACCCCGTACCAGCCCCCGACCGCATCCGGGACGGTCAGCAGGGCACCGGCCGGGGAGTCGAAGCCTCCCCAGCCGAAGGCCAGGGAGACCGCCAGCGCCAGGATCGCCAGCCCTCCGAGCACCATGGCGGCCTTCGCCGTGCGGGTCACTCCGAGGAGGTTGACGCCGACCATCAGCCAGACGGCAGCGATCGCGACGGGCGCCCGCCAGCCATCGGGCGCCAGGTAGGCGGCGAACGTCATGGCCATGGCCGCAACCGAGGCGGTCTTGCCGATGACGAAGCTCCATCCGGCGAGGAAACCGGGCCACTCCCCCAACTGGCGGCGCCCGAAGACGTAGGTGCCGCCGGCCGACGGGTATTGGGCCGCGAGCTGCGCGGACGAGGTGGCGTTGCACCACGCGACCACCGCCGCGATCACCAGCCCGACGAGGAGGGCGCCGCCCGCGGCCGCGGCAGCGGGGGCCCAGACCGCGAACACGCCGGCCCCGACCATGGACGCCACGCCGATGGCGACGGCGTCCGCCAGGCCGAGGCTGCGGTTCAGCTCCGACCGCGCGCCTGATCCCACGCCGCGATGATCCGGTCGTTGAGGCCGAACATGACCGCCTTCTCCTCGGGCTCGGCGTGGTCGTGGCCGAGGAGGTGCAGCAGTCCGTGGATGAGGAGGTACTCGGCCTCGCCGTCGGCACTCCGGCCGTTGTCGGCGGCCTGCCGCGCCGTGACCTGCGGGCAGAGCACGATGTCTCCCAGCAGACCGATGGGCGGCTCCTCGTCCTCCTCCGGCTCCCGCAGCTCGTCCATCGGGAAGCTCATCACATCGGTGGGGCCGGGGAGGTCCATGAACCGCTCGTGGTACTGGGCCATGGTGTCCTCGTCGACCAGCACGATCGACAGGTCGGCCTGGGGGTGGATCCTCAGCTTCTCGAGGGCGAACCCGGCCAGCTCGACGAGCCCCAGCTCGTCGGCCTCCACACCGGACTCGTTGTTGATGTCGATCACGGGCGGCGTCCCTTGCGCTCGGTGGTCAGGCTCTCGAACTGATCGTAGGCCGCGACGATACGTCCGACCAACCGGTGCCGCACGACGTCGCGGCTGGTCAGGGTGCAGAACTCGATGTCGTCAACTCCGTCGAGGATGTTCATCACTCCGCGCAGGCCGCTCTTCATGCCCCCGGGGAGGTCGATCTGCGTGATGTCGCCCGTCACCACGACCTTCGACCCGAATCCGAGACGGGTGAGGAACATCTTCATCTGCTCCATCGAGGTGTTCTGCGCCTCGTCGAGGATGATGAACGCGTCGTTGAGGGTTCGGCCGCGCATGTAGGCGAGCGGCGCCACCTCGACGGTCCCGGATGTAAGCAGCTTCGGAACCGAGTCCGCATCGACCATGTCGTGCAGCGCGTCGTACAGGGGTCGAAGGTAGGGGTCGATCTTGTCGTTGAGGGTGCCGGGCAGGAAGCCCAGGCGCTCGCCGGCCTCGATCGCGGGACGGGTCAGGATGATGCGGCTGACCTCCTTGGCCTGCAGCGCCTGCACGGCCTTCGCCATGGCGAGGTACGTCTTGCCGGTGCCTGCCGGGCCGATGCCGAAGACGATCGTGTGGCGGTCGATGGCGTCGACGTAGCGCTTCTGGTTGAGGGTCTTGGGGCGGACCGTCTTGCCCCTCGAGGACACGATGTTCTGGGTGAGGATCTCCGACGGCGATGCGTGGGGGTCGTCCGCCAACTGGATGACGCGCTCGACGGTCTCCGGGCTGAGGCCCTGACCGGTGCGCAGGATGGTGATCATCTCCGTGAGGATCTCGGTGGCCCTGGCCACTTCGGACGCCGGCCCGGAGAGGGTGACCTGGCCGCCACGGACGTGGAGATCGGCGTCCAGTGCGTCCTCGAGGATTCGGAGGAAGTCGTCTCGGGGACCTAGCAGGTTGATCATGTCGATCGATGCCGGCACCGTCACGGTGCGCGTCGCGTGCTGGTCCGGGTTGTTGGTGTTCAGGGCGTCGTTCCTATCGGATCCGGTGCGACGGCGCGGACCGCCGTCGACCCTCCAGTCTATGCCGACGCCGGGGCGGTTCAGCCTTCGGCGGCTTCCTCGTCCTCGTCGTCCTCGTCCATGACGTGCATGGCGGCCTCTTCGGCGCTCGCGGCGCCGCCGCCGAATCCGACGTCGACGCCCAGCGTGTGCTCGACGCCTCCGCTGCCTTGAACGGCCATCAGCCTGCCGGCCCGAGCCTTGCCGACCTCGCGGGCCTCGTGACTGGGGTTCCACTCCTCCGCGTCGCGGTCGGGCTCGGGGCTCTCCTGGCGCATCCGCATCTCGAGGGTCTCGCCCTGGTGCATCTCGGCCACCGTGTTGCCGTAGCCCTGCGCCGCCGACCATTTCTCCGGAGTGACATACCCCTCGTCGAGCACGTCGTCGACGCCCCGGTCGATCAGCGAGTCACCGGGCTGCAACTGGTCGAGCTGCTCGGACTCGTCCGGCACATACTCAACTGTGTTGTCGTCCATGCATGAAGTCTGCCACCGCGTCAAAGCCGCCGCGTGGGAACTCGCCAGCTCCGACCGAACTGGTATCCGTGCGGCGGGGGCGCCGGACAAGCGCAGATGTCGGCGTACAATACCCCGGGTGCAGGCCACCGAAACCCCCCTCCAGACCGACCGCCCGGCGGTCTTCGCGGCCGCGCCGCGTGGCGTGTTCGACATCGTCGTGGCGCTGTTCTGCGCCCTCCTGCTCATCAGCAACGTCGCGGCGGTCAAGCTCATCCAGTTCGGACCCGATTGGGCCCCGTTCGGCATCCCGGTCCTGCCGATCATCACGGACGGCGGCGCGTTCCTCTTCCCGCTGACCTACGTGCTCGGCGATGTGCTGGCGGAGGTTTACGGCCTCAAGGGGGCCAGGCGCGCCATCCTGCTCGGGTTCGCCGTGTCGATCCTGGCGTCGGTGACGTTCCTCGCCGTCGCCGCGGCGCCCCCCGCCGCCGAGTGGCAGAACCAGGAGGCGTTCGCCGCGGTGCTGGGTTTCGTGCCGAGGATCGTCGTGGCGAGCCTTCTCGGCTACCTCGCCGGCCAGTTCCTCAACGCCTGGGTGCTCGTGGCCATGAAGCGCCGCACCCGGGAAGGGTCTCTGTGGGCCCGGCTCCTCGGCTCGACCGTCGTCGGCGAGGCCGCCGACACCATCGTCTTCTGCACCGTGGCGTTCGTCGGGGTCGTCAGCGCGCCGACGCTGCTCAACTACATCGTGGTGGGCTACATCTACAAGGTGCTGGTCGAGGCGCTGTTCCTCCCGGTCACCTACCGGGTCATCGCGCTGGTCAAGCGCCGCGAACCCAGCTACGGGGTCCCCGCGGCCTAGTCACGGGAGTCACGTCCCAACCCACGTGGAGCGTCGACGCCAGCCTTCCGTTCGATGCCTGCGCAATTGCGCTGGCCACGAGAGCGACGGCTGGCGTCCGCCTGAGACAGCTGAGAGCGGCGAGGGGTGGCAAGGGTCCCGGCAGCCGAAAGCGTGAGAGCGGCGAGGGGTGGGGCCGTGGCAGGTTGGGTGGGCGTCGCGATCGGACCGCGCGAAGCGCCGTCCCGGGAGCGTGGGCGGCACGGCCCCACCCCTCGCCGCTCGGGCCCGAGTACAGCTTGCCTTGCAGGCGACGGTGGATTTCGACGCGACGACGCTTCGCGGCGGTCGGCTCAATCAACGAGCTCGGGTCGGCCCGGTCAGCGGGAGGACGTCGCGTAGTAGCGGCCGAGGAACTCGTCGCGGAAGGCGTAGAACTCCCCCGCCTTGATCGCCTCCCTCATCCGGTCGACGAGCCGAACGGTGAACCGCTCGTTGTGGATGGTCGCCAGCGTCGACGACAGCATCTCCTTGCCCTTGAACAGGTGGTGGAGATAGGCCCGCGTGTAGTGGGTGCACGTGTAACAGTCGCAGCCCTCCTCCAACGGCATGAAGGAGCGACGGTGCCGCGCCGTGTTGACGTTGTACCGCCCGTCGGCGGTGTAGATGGCCGCGTTGCGCGCCACCCGCGAGGGGTTGACGCAGTCGAACGTGTCCGCGCCACGCTCGACGGCCGCGAACAGATCGTCAGGCTCGGAGATGCCGAGCAGGTGCCTCGGCTTGTCCTCCGGCAATTCGTCGACCATCCACGAGATGATCGTGCCGAGGTTCTCCTTCTCCAGCGCGCCGCCGAGGCCGAACCCGTCGAAGCCTCGTCCACCGGCCTCCAGTTCCGCCAGGCCGCGGGCGGCCTGACGACGCAGGTCCTCGTACTGGGCGCCCTGGATCACCCCGAACAGCGCCTGGTGCGGCTTGCCGGCCCGCTCCGCCGTGAGGCGCCCGTGCTCGGCCAGGCAGCGCTCCGCCCACCGGTGCGTCCGCTCGACGGACGACTCCTGGTAGGCCCGGGTGTTCATCAGCGTGGTCAGCTCGTCGAACGCGAAGATGATGTCGGCGCCGAGCTGGTGCTGGATACCCATCGAGACCTCGGGCGAGAACCGGTGGGGCGTTCCGTCGAGGTGCGACTTGAAGGTGACGCCGTCCTCGTCGACGTGGGCCTTGCGCTCCTTGCCGTCGGCGATCACGTCGTCGTCGGCCAGGCCCTTGGTGTCCATGGCGAGCACCTTCTTGAACCCGGCCCCCAGACTCATCACCTGGAAGCCACCGGAGTCCGTGAAGGTGGGGCCCGGCCAGTTCATGAACCGCCCGACGCCGCCGGCCTCGTCGACGATGTCGGCGCCCGGCTGGAGGTACAGGTGGTAGGCGTTGGCGAGCACGGCCTGCGCGCCGAGGTCCGCCACCGCCTCCGGCAGGACGGCCTTGACGGTGGCCTTGGTGCCGACGACAACGAAGGCGGGCGTCTCGATGTCCCCGTGGGGGGTGTGGATGACCCCCGCGCGGCCACCGGCGCCGTCGAGCCGGTGGGTGACGTCGAACGAGAACCCCGGCGACGTCACGGGCGCCTGACGAGGACGTCGAGCTGGCCGAGCGCGACCGCCGCCGCTGTGGACGTGCGCAGCACGCCGTCACTGATCGCGACCATGGTCGCCCCCGCCTCTACGAACCGGTCCAGTTCCTCGGGGCTGATGCCGCCCTCGGGACCGACGATGAGCAGGCCGGTGCCCTCCTCGGGGAGGTCGACGTCGGCGATGTGCTGCGGGGCGTCCTCGTGGAGGATGAGGGCCACGTCGACGGCGCGGATCGCCTCGGCGACCTCGGCGGTGCTGACGGCGACCACGCCGGGGACGAGGAACCGCCGCGACTGCTTCGCGGCCTCCCGGGCGGTGGCACGCCACTTGTCGAGCGCCTTGTCGCGGCGCTCGCCCTGCCAGCGCACGATGGACCGGGCGGCCTGCCACGCGAGGATCTCCCGCGCACCCACCTCGGTGGCCATCTGCACCGCGAGCTCGCTGCGGTCGCCCTTGGCGAGGGCCTGGACCACGCCCCAGGCGATCGGCGGCGTCGGCGCCGGCAGGACGTCGAGCACGCGCACATCCAGCTCGCGCCGTTCGGCGGAGAGCACCTCGGCGCGGACGCCGAGCCCCTCGCCGTTGGCGAGGATCACGGTCTCGCCGGGCACGATCCGCTTGACGGAGACCGCGTGGTGCCCCTCGTCTCCGGTGACGGTGATGAGGTCCCCGGGGCCGACGTCGTCACCGAAGGCGGCGAGGAAGAGGGGGTCGGTCACGAGAACCACTCGGAGAGCTTGCCGAAGACGCCCTTGTGGCCCTTGGCCGCGATGGCCTCGCCGGCCGACTCGTCACGCGCCTCGGCGAGCTCCCGCAGCAGGTCCCGCTGGCGCTCATCGAGCTTGGTGGGGGTCTGGACGAGCAGGGTGACGCCGAGCTCGCCCCTGCCTCCGCCGCGCAGGCGCGGCACGCCACGGCCCTTGAGCGCGATGCGGGTGCCCGACTGGGTTCCCGCGGGGACCTCGACCTCGACGCTGCGATCCTCGGGGTCCGCCTTGTCCCATTCCGCCTCGAGTGTCGCGACGTCGATGACGGTGCCGAGTGCCGCCGCGGTCATGGGGACCCGGACGACGACCTCGAGGTTGTCGCCCTCGCGCCGGAAGGTCTCGTGGGGCTCCACCGTGAGCTCGACGTAGAGGTCGCCGGCGGGGCCTCCGCCGGGGCCGACCTCGCCCTGGCCCTCGAGGTGGATGCGGATGCCCGTGGAGACGCCGGCCGGGATGCGGACCTGCAGCGTGCGCGTGGTGCGGACGCGGCCCTCGCCGGAGCACTCGCCGCAGGGACGCGGGATGGTGGTGCCGTAGCCGCGGCACGTCGGGCACGGCTGCGAGGTGCGGATGTCGCCGAGGAAGCTGCGCTGGATCTGGGTGACCTCGCCGGCCCCCTGGCACGTGGCGCAGGTCACCGGCTCGGAACCGGGCTCCCCGCCGTGGCCGGAGCACTTGGGGCAGACGACCGCGGTGTCCACCTTGACGGGCTTCGTGGTGCCGAAGACCGCCTCGTGCAGCTTGAGCGAGATGCGCACCAGGGCGTCCTGCCCCTGCCTGACGCGGGAGCGGGGGCCGCGTCCGCCGGCGGCGCCGAACATGGCGTCGACGAGGTTGGAGAAGTCGAAGCCCCCGGCGAAGCCGCCGCCGAAGCCGGAGAACCCGGCCCCGCCAGACGACATGGGGTCCCCGCCGCGGTCGAAGACCGCGCGCTTGTTGGGGTCGCTGAGCACCTCGTAGGCCTCGTTGAGTTCCTTGAACTTCTCTGCGGCGCCCTCGTCGTCCTGCGCGACGTCGGGATGCACCTTCATGGCGCGGCGACGGTACGCCTTCTTGATGGCCTCCGGGGTCGCGTCACGCTCGACGCCCAGGATTGCGTAGTAGTCCTTGCTCATGGGTTCTTTCTGTTGATCAGCCTTCGGAGAGGAATCTGCTCACGTAACGCGCCACGGCCCTGACGGCCGCGATGTGCGAGGGGTAGTCCATGCGGGTGGGGCCGAGCACACCGAGGCTCGCCGAGAGTTCCTTGCCGTAGCCGGCGGCGATGACGCTGGCGCTCCCGAACCCCTCGGAAGCGTTCTCCTGCCCGATCCGCACGGTCACGTTGTCGCCGGCGGCCTCCCCCAGCAGCCGCATCAGCACTACCTGCTCCTCGAGCGCCTCGAGGAGGGGCATCAGGTTGGACTCGAATGTGGGACTTCCGGCGAGGTTCGGCAGGCCCGCCACGACGACATGGGCCGCGGGCTCGGCCGCGATCGCCTCGAGCACCGAGGCCACGACCGGTCCGGCGAATGGCCGGTCCTCCGGCGCCACGGTGTCGACGAGGCCACCGAGCGCGCCCGCCGCCTCCGCAGGGGCGCGCCCGATGATGGCCTCGGCGATCCGGTTGCGCAGTGCCTGAAGCCGGCCCTCGTCGACGGTGGGGGCCTCGATCACGGTCTGGTCGACCCTGCCCGAGGACTGCACGACGATCACCATGAGCCGCTCGGGGGTCAGCAGCAGCAGGTCGACATGCCTGACCACGGTGCGCTGCGCCACGGGGTACTGCACGATCGCCACCTGGCGTGTGAGCTGCGCCAGGAGCCGCACCGTGCGGGTGACCAGGTCGTCGATGTCCGCCGTGCCGTTGAGGTACGTCGTGATGGCGCTGCGCTCCGCCGGCGACAGCGGCTTGATGTGGGCGAGCCGATCGACGAAGAGCCGGTAGCCCTTGTCCGTGGGGATCCGCCCGGCACTGGTGTGGGGCTGCATGATGTAGCCCTCCTCCTCCAGCACCGCCATGTCGTTGCGCACGGTGGCCGCGGACACGTCGAGCCGGTGGCGCTCCACGAGAGCCTTGGAGCCGACGGGCTCGCGGCTCGACACGTAGTCGGTGACGATCGCCTTGAGAACGTCCAGTTTCCGGTCGTCGAGCATGTCACCTCCTAGCTGGCACTCACGATGGTCGAGTGCCAGTGTACCGGCATCTATGCTGGCTGCCATGACGCTCACCTGGACCCCAGTCACCGCCCGTGTCCACGTCGCCTCCCTCGAGCCGCACCGCGTGAACGTGGGCCTGGTCATCGGCGCCGACGCCGCCGCTCTCATCGACTGCGGGAACACACCCGATCAGGGTGCCGAGATCCTCCGCTCGGCCGGCGAGCTGGCGGGCGTCCCTGTGACCCATGTCATCCTCACGCACGGCCACCACGACCACGTCGGCGGCCTCGCCGGCCTCACCGGGGTGGTCTCGATCGGGCACGAGAACCTCGCCGGGGTGGCGACGTCGGAGACGTTCTCGATGGCCCGCGCGCTGGACCTCGGTGGGCAGCGGCTGGAGCTGCTCAACTTCGGCGACGCCCACACCGACGCGGACACGGTCGTGTTCGTCCCAGGGGAGAACGTGGTGTTCGCGGGCGACCTGCTCGAGGAGGGTGCCGATCCCCAGGTGGACGCGACGACGTCGCTGGCGAACTGGCCCACCGTGCTCGACGGCGTCCTGGGGGCGAGCACCGCCGAGACCAGGTTCGTCCCCGGTCACGGCGCGGTCGTCGACCGGGACTTCGCGTTCGTGCAGCGCGCCGAGGTGGCGATGCTCTACAGCTCGAGCGAGATGCTCATCCAGCAGGGCGTTCGGGTCGAGGAGGCCGCTACGGCCGTCGAGTGGCCGTTCACCCCCGACACGCTCGCCGTCGCCCTGCCGAAGGCCTACGCGGAGCTGGCGGACAAGGGCGTCGTGCCCAAACGCCAGCTGCCGATCAGCGGGATCTGAGCGGGGTCAGGTCTCCGGCCACGAATCGCGGGCCGAGGCCCAGATCTCGGGGGAACCCGCGACGATGATGCCGTCGTAGCGTCCGCCCACCGCGTAGTCGCTGCCGTCGAAGCCCCGGGTGACGCCGCCCGCCTCGGCCACCATGAGGGAGCCGGCCAGGTGGTCCCACGGGTGGACCGTCGTGTAGACGAGGAAGTCCAGCTCGCCATGCAGGACGCGCGGGTAGTCGAAGGCGCAGCACCAGGCGCTCTCGATCACCGGGCTGAGGCGTCCCCCGGCCGTGAAGCCGTGCAGTCGGCGCTTCGAGGTGGCGCCGAGGGGCGCGCGGTCCGTGCCGCGACGACCCACCGGTTCGCCGTTGAGCCGCACTCCGGCGCCGTGCTCGGCCACGTAGCTCCGGCCGGTCCGGGGCTGGTAGATCCAGCCTCGCGTGGTCACGCCGTTGCGGACCTCCGCCAGCATCACGCCGTACTCGTCGCGGCCGCCGACGAAGTTGCGGGTGCCGTCGATGGGGTCGATGACGAAGGCGTGGTCGGCGGTGGCCAGCCCGTGGATCATTCCGGCGTCCTTGAATACGCCCTCCTCGCCGACGATCATCGCGTCGGGGTACTCGGAGCCGAGCAGCGCCGACAGGTACTCCTCGGCCTCACGGTCGGCCACCGTCACGAGGTCGCCGGGCCTCTTCTCGATAACCTCCCCGTCGGTCAGTTGCCGGAAGCGGGGTGCGATGACCTCGGCGGCGGTCTGGTGGAGCAGGTGCAGGATGCCCTCGGAGTCCATGCGCACAACACTATCGGCCGCGGTCCGACCACCATATCGGCGGCCCGCTCCAGGGGCGCGGCTGATTCAGTCGTCGAGGTGGTCCTGCGTGACGAAGTCGATGAGCGTTTCGACGATGGTGTTGAGCTGCGGCTCGAGGTCCCGCCACGTGGTCACCCGAGCGAGGATCGCCTGCCAGCCCCGGGCGACGTCGGCCTGGTCCTTGTTCGGCAGCCCGAGGGCCGCCAGCGTGCCCTTCTTGAAGTCCACGTCCCGGGGAACCTCCGGCCAGGACTTCCGCCCGACGCGGGCGGGTCGGACGGCCTGCCAGATGTCGATGAACTCGTGGCCGGCGACCAGGACCGTGTCCCGGTAACCGGCACGATAGACCTGCTCGGCGATCCGGCTCTCCTTGCTGCCCGGCACGAGGTGGTCGACGAGGACACCCAGCCGCCGGCCCGGCTCGGGCCCGAACTCGGCGACGATCCCGGGCAGATCGTCGATGCCGCCGAGGTACTCGACCACGACGCCGACGTGGCGCAGGTCCTCGCCCCAGACCTTCTCGATGAGCTCGGCGTCGTGGCGCCCCTCGACGTAGATGCGGGACGGCAGCGCGACCCTGGCCTTGACCGGACCGTCGGAGGCTCGGGATCCGGACGCGGTGTACTTGGGCTTCGCGGGCCCGCCCCGCAGGGGGGCCCTCAGCGCCACCGGCTGCCCCTCGAGAAGGAACCCGGGGCCGAACGGAGCGGCGCGGCGCTTTCCCTTCCGGTCCTCGAGCAGCACGAGGCCGTTCTCCCAGCCGACGACGGCGCCGCAGAACTCGCCGAACTCGACGACGAGGTCGAGTTCGACGGGCACGTCGCGGGTCTGCTTGAGGTGCGACTTCTGCCACCCGGGGGCCAGGACGTCTCGTGCGTAGCGATCCACGGCAGGTGACGCTATCAGCGCAACTCGACCCTCCGGTCGAACGACACCGCCCCCCACACGATCGCCGCCACCGTCAGCAGGCCCGCGAGGATGAACGACCCCATTGGGAGAACGCCCTCCCCACCGGCGTTAAGCAGCGCCAACGGGTCGAAGGTGACCACGGGACCCTCGTTGGCGAAGTCCTCGAACACGAGGTTCGGGGGCAGGAAGATCCCGATGAGCGCGACGATCTGGCTGACGGTGTAGTAGGCGAACCACATGATCAGCGGGCCGCCGATGCCGAGGCGACCGGCCCATGCCTCGCTGCCGACCGTGACGGCGAAGAAGTAGGTGGCCAGTCCCGCCAGCGGCGAGAACACGAGGAACCCGATCCCGAGGGCGGTGAGCCAACCCGGCACGTAGGTCGTGATCAGGGTCCAGCCCTGCCGGATGGTGTCCATGACGTCCGCCGCGGTCCCACCGGTGGCGTTCGCGATGCCGATGGCCGCCACCACGGCGAGGCCCAGACTGAGAACGAAGAACAGCAGGGCCACGACGTACGCGTAGCCGAGCTTGACCCAGTAGATGGTCGATCCCTTGATGGGAAGGGCCCGGGTCAGATAGCCGGTCTTGGTGTAGCTGGTGCGGTAGAGGTCGATGCCCTGCCACAACTGAACGCCCGCGGGCAGCGCCAGGGCGGCGATGAGCGCGAGCCCCGCGAGGAGGCCGCCGAGGGGGCCCCGGAGGATGACCGCGCCCGTCGTCGCGGCGCCCACGACGAGCACCGCCGCGAGGGCGATGATCCCGAACCAGCGCGCCGTGCGCTTGATTTCGTGCTTGATCAGCGTGCTGACCATCGGTAGACCTCCCTGAAGAGTTGGTCGATCGACATGCCCCGCTCGGCGCGCAGTTCGTCGACGTCGCCGGCGAGCAGGATCCGGCCGTAGCGCATGAACGCGACGGCGTCGAGCGTGGGCTCGAGATCGTGGATGAGATGGGTGGAGATGAGAACGAGGGCATCCTCGGGCAGGTCGCTCACGATCGCCTGGAGGAGCACCTCCCTGGCCGCCGGGTCGACGCCGGAGATGGGCTCGTCGAGCAGGAACACCTTGGCGTCGCGCGACATCGCGAGCGCGACCTGGACCTTCTCACGCATGCCCTTGGACAGCCCTGCGACGCGCCAGCCCGTGTCGAGGCCGAAGAAGCGGAGCAGGTCGCGGCACTTGGCCTCGTTGAAGTCGGGGAAGAAGTCGCGGTAGTACTCGATGGAGTCGTCGATGCGGTCCCGCTCCGCCAGGAAGCCGGCGTCCGGAAGGAACGACACCATCGCCTTCGTGGCGGGGCCGGGTTCTTCACCGTGGATGCGCACGTCGCCCGAGTACTGCGTCAACGCCCCTGCCAGGACCTTGAGCAGGGTGGTCTTCCCGCAGCCGTTCTCGCCCAGGAGGCCGACGATGCGGCCACCCGGCAGGGTGATGCTCAGATCGTGGAGCGCCGGGAAAGCCCCGTATTTCTTCGTGAGCCCGGAGACACTGATGGCGGTCATTGGGGTTCTCCTTCGGGTCGGTCGGCCGCCCAATGGCGGCCGAGGAGTTCGCGGGCGGCCGTGAGGCTCATGCCGAGCCCCTTGGCGCGCCTCGAGTAGTCCACTGCGGCGTCCGCGGCGAGCGTCATGCGCGCTTCGTCGATGACAGCGGCGTCGTCGGTGACGAAGCGTCCCGCCGTGCGTTCCGCCCGCACGAGTCCGGAGCGGTCGAGTTCCGCCAGGGCGCGTTGGACGGTGTTGGGGTTCACCTTGAGTTCGCCGGCGAGGTCGCGGACGCCCGGTGTTCGCTCCCCCGGCGGCCAGTCCCCGACGACGATCCGCCGGGTGAACTCGTCGACGAGCTGGAGCCAGATCGGGCTGCTGGTGTCGAAGCGCATCACCCCTCCTTCCGTATCGCTGTATTAGGTACTTAATACAATAGTACGCATGGACGGTGCGCGCAAGAGCCAGACTGCTGCCCCGACGCCGCGTAACGCAGAGAACCGCCCGACGCCGGCCTTGCGTCGCGACGCCTGCGTAATTGCACTGGCGACAAGCAGCAAGGCTGGCGTCGAAGTGGAGCACGAGAACAGAACCGCCGGCCAACAAGATGAGGGTGGCGAGGGGTGGGGCCGGGGCAGGTTGGGTGGGCGTCGCGACCGGGACCGGCGCGAAGCGCCCGTCCCGGGAGCGTGGGCGGCCCGGCCCCACCCCTCGACACCTGGGCTTGCGGACAGTTCCGCTGGCGGGCGCCGGGGGTTGCGGATCAGTCGAGGAGGTCGCGGACCACGCCGTCGGCCAACAGGCGGCCCGCGCGGGTCAGAGCAAGGTGTTCGCCCTCCACGACGGCGAGTCCCTGCCCGACGAACTGCGGGAGACGGCCACGCTCCGACGCTGTGAGGACGTTCAGTGGCACACCGTCGGCCAGCCTGAGTTCGAGGAGGACCCGCTCGACGCGGCGCTCCTCCTCGCCGAGCACCTCCCGGGCGAGGGCTGGTGACTCTCCCGCCGCCAGCGACGCTGCGTAGCTGCGGGGGTGCTTCCGGTTCCAGAACCGCACGCCGCCGACGTGCGAGTGGGCGCCGGGGCCGATCCCCCACCAGTCGGCCCCGCGCCAGTAGGCCAGGTTGTGCCGGCACTCTCCCCCGGGCCTGGCCCAGTTGCTCACCTCGTAGTTGGCGAAGCCGAGCGCACCGAGCGTGTCATCGGCGATGACGTACTTGTCCGCCAGGTCGTCCTCGTCCGGCATCGGCCGCTCGCCGCGGCGGACGCGGCTCGCCAGCCGCGTCCCCTCCTCGACGATGAGCGAGTAGGCGCTGACATGGTCGACGGAGGTGGCCGCCACGGCGTCGAGGCTCGCCCGCCAGTCGTCCACCGACTCCCCCGGGGTGCCGTAGATGAGATCGAGGCTGATGTGCTGGAAGCCGGCGTCGCGCGCCCAGCCCGCCGCCTCGAGTCCCCGGCGGGGGGTGTGCTGCCGATCGAGCACCCCCAGGACGTGCGGGACGACGGACTGCAGCCCGAGCGAGATGCGGGTGAAGCCCGCCTCCCGCAGGGTCTCGAAGTACGCCGGGGTGACGGACTCGGGGTTGGCCTCGGTGGTCACCTCCGCACCGGGGGCCAGTTCGAAGCGCTCGGAGATCGCGCCGAGGAGCCCCGCGAGCTGCGCGTCGGGCAGCATCGTCGGGGTTCCCCCGCCGAAGAAGACGGTGTCGACCCGGCGGCGTCCGAGGATCCGCGCCGCCAGGTCGAGTTCGGCGATGGCCGCGCCGAGGTAGGTGGTCGGGGACAGGTCGCCCAGTTCGCTCGGCGTGTAGGTGTTGAAGTCGCAGTACCCGCACCTCACCCTGCAGAAGGGCACGTGCACGTAGAGCGACAGCGGGCGCGCCGCGTCGAGGGCGGACGCGGGCAGGGCACCGTCGCGGGGTGCGGGATCACCGTCGGGGAGTTGGGCCACCCACCCAGCCTACGGACTCCGGGGCCGTCAGCCGATCTTGCGCAGCAGGAGGATGAGGTCCTCACGGCTGGGCTTGGCCGGGTTGCTGGGGGTGCATCCGTCCTCGAGCGCCGTCGCGGCCATCTCGGGGACCGCCGCGCGGTACTCCTCCGTGGAGATCCCCTCGTCGGCGATGGAGTCGGGGATGCCGAGGTCCCTGCTCAGCTTCTGGACAGCCGTGATGAGCGAGGTCACCGCCGCCCTGCCTACGGAGCAGGACGTGATGAGCCGGCCCAGCCGGGCGTAGCGCTCGGCCGCCACGGTGCTGCGTTCGGCGTTGAACGCGATGACGTGCGGGAGCAGCATCGCGTTGAGCCGCCCGTGAGCGACGCAGAAGTGCCCGCCGACGGCATGCGCCAGGCTGTGCGTGATCCCAAGGTTGACGTTGTCGAAGGCCATCGCCGCCAGGCACGAGGCGTTGTGCATGTGAGCGCGGGCGTCGCGGTCCGATCCGTGGGTGTAGCAGCGCACGAGGTGTGTGACGACGAGTTCGACGGCCTTCTCGGCCAGCGCGTCGGAGAAGTCGCACGCGTTGACCGAGACGTAGGCCTCGACGGCGTGGGTGAGGACGTCCATGCCGGAGTCCGCCGTGATCCGCGGGGGGACTCCCACGACGGCCTCGGGGTCTAGGATCGCGAGCCTCGCGACCATGTCCGACGAGACCAGTGGGATCTTGGTGTGGGTCCGCTCGTCGGTGAGGACGGCGAATGACGTCACCTCCGACCCGGAGCCGCTGGTGGTGGGGATGGCGACGAGCCCGTCGACCGCGCCGAAGCCGGAATCGAGCGCCGCCTTGTGCATGGCCTTGGCCGCGTCCATGACGGAGCCTCCGCCGTAGGCGACGACGACCTCGGGCCGTGCGTCCAGGTAGGCGGCGGTGCCGCGGCTGATCGCCGAGATGGTGGGATTCGGGACCACGTCACAGAAGATCGACACGTTCCCGCCCAGCCTGCTGAGCACGTCGGAGAACACCGGCGTCGTGGCGAGGAATTCGTCGGTGACGAGCAGCACCCGCCGGTCGGCGTAGGTCTCGAGCGCGCTGAGGGAGTCGGGGCCGATCCGGACGTGGGTGCCGAGTCTGAAATCTCTCATGAGGGGACCCTTTCGGTCTGCTGCTCCCGGTACTCGCTCGGTGTGACTCCGGTCTGCTTCTTGAAGGTGCGGGAGAAGTAGTTGGCGGGCTGGAAGCCCAGTTCGGTGGCGATGCGCAGCACCGGCTTGTCGGTGTGGATCAGCATGAGCTTGGCGCGCTCGAGTCGCTTCGAGGTCACGTAGTTGATGAAGCTCTGCCCCGTCTTGTCCTTGAACCGCCGGGCGAAATGCGACTCGGACCACATCAGATACTCGGCGGCCCGCCCGCAGGTGACGAAGCTCGTGGGGTCCTTCTCGATCTCGTTGAGGAGAGTCGAGATGGTGCGCTCCTTGGGGGGCAGCTCCGGCTCCACGAGGTTGTGGAGGTTGATGAGCAGCTTCTCGCAGTAGACCTGACACTCGTAGCGGTTGAGGTCGCGGCGGCGCTTGTTGCGGTGCCTGATGACGCGCTGGGAGACCTCCCGACCTTGACTGACGCCCTCGCTGGAGGCCAGGCCGATGACGATGTCCTCGAACTCGGACAGCTTGGCCGGCGACAGTTTCTGGCTCCACCGGGGAAGCAGCTTGTCGAGATAGTCGCTGAGGAGCTGCAGGTTCGCCCCGACGTCCGCGGCGTGCAGGTTGGCCGCGATACGGGTCGAGTCGAGCGTGACGTCGGGCTCACCCTGGGCCGCGGCGAGCGGCACGAGCGGCAGCGGCTTGACCTTGCCGGCCAGCAGCGGGGCGCGCACCTGATCGTCGGAGGGCGTCTGCGGCAGAGGCCTCAGGCGTCCGAGGTAGGGGCCGGTCTGTGCCGGAAGATGGTAGCTGGTGCCGTTGCCGCTCAGCGCCCTGTTGGCGAGGGTGACGATGGCGTCCGCGGCCGATTCCAGCTTCGAGAGCTCCACGACATTGACCTGGTCCATCAGCTCCGAGACGACCTCCTCGTCCCCGAGGTACTCGCTGCCGGTGAGGATCTTCGACAGCTCGGTCTGTCCCCGTCGCAGCAGGACCTGCCCGGCCAGGATGGCTCCGAGGTAGTGGGGGCCCATCATGATGCCCACGGAGAAGTCGACCAGCCCGGCGTGGCAGCGGTAGACGAACGGCTTGCCCTCGAGGGCCGACTGGAAACCGCCATGGGCGTCGCAGGAGAAGCAGCGTCGCCGGATCTCCGGGTCCCGACGCAGGAACTGGCACAACGCGCTGAACTCCGAGGCGCGGGTGACGGGCGTGCCCATCGAGTCGACGGTGATCATCGCCAGCCCCGTGTCGGCGGCGAAGTCGTCCTGGATGTGCTGCAACTCCGCCAGGTCCACCAGCGACCTGAGGTCGACGGCCGCCAGCTTGGCGTCGCTCACTTCGACGACGGACACCCCAGTACCTCCCTGATCTTGTCGAACCCGTCCCCGTTGACGGAATCGACGGCGATGACCGGGTCGGCGCCCGCCGCGCGGAGGCGGTCGAGCGCGTCGCCCACCTGGGCTGGGGACGCGACCCCGGTTTTGGTGACCACACCCAGCACGCGCCGGTTGAAGGTGCCGGCGAACCCCGGTGGGATCCGCGACTGCTCCTCGGTCGGATCGAGCATGAGCACGACCGTGTCCACATCGAAGGACACGATCTGGAGGGCGCGGCGCAGCCGGCCCTGCTGCAGGAACTCACCCGGCGTGTCGATGATCCCGTCGAAGGCCTCGATCGCCTGGGTCTTGACGTATTCGATGTCGCCCTGCGCGAGCCGCTGCCGGAAGGTGGTCTTCCCGCAGCCGACGGACCCGACGAGCAGCACCGTGTCGGGCGCACAGTCCACCTCGCTCATGTGAACGTGAGAGGAGCCGGGGTGAATCCCATCACCTGTTCGAGGATCTCGACGACCCCCTTGACCGCGGACTCCACGTCCGCGAGGCGGCCGACCACGAGCAGGGAGCCGGAGAACCTGTCCACGAAGGCCAGTTCGACGCCCGACGCCTTGGCGGCCGCGTCCGCCGCGATGACCGCCGCCTCACCAGGCGTGATCGTCAACACCCCGACGGCACCGCGCGTCTTCGACGTCAGCCCGATCTTGGCATACAGGCTCTCATCCGGGTTCGCGATGATGTGGGCGAGCGTCACCTGCTTGCCCGGCACGAACTCCTGGATGATCCGTTGCTTGTCCCGCACGTCCATGAACCACCTCGTTCTCTGAGTGCGCTGTCAACGATAACCGGCCCCATCCCGGAGCGGAACAGGGCCCCCGACCTGGGAGCAGGAATGTGTAACAACACGCCCGATCCGTGTAGCCGAACCGGGCCTAGCGTGTCGAGCGGATGACCAGAGACGGCCATTCAGTCACGACGAAGGAGTCCTGTGATGCAAGAAGCACTCGGCATGGTCGAGACCAAGGGGTTCGTCGGCGCCGTCGAGGCCGCCGACGCCATGGTGAAGTCGGCCAACGTCCAACTCATCGGCAGCGAGAAGATCGGCGCGGGTTACGTGACCGTCTTCGTGCGCGGCGATGTCGGCGCGGTCAAGGCCGCCGCTGACGCCGGCGCCGCAGCCGCCAGCAAGGTCGGCGAACTGGTGAGCGTGCACGTGATCCCGCGCCCGCACACCGACGTCGAGAAGATCCTCCCCACGAGCGCGAAGTAGGCGAGCATGTCGGATGAAATGATCAACAAGGTCATGGCGGAAGTCATGAAGAAGATGGGCGACGCGGCCCCCGCACCGGCAGAGGCCGGCTGCCGCCCGGCGGCCACCGAGTTCGTGGGCACCAACGCCCTCGGCGACACGATCGGCCTGGTGATCGCGAACGTCGATCCGCAGCTGCACGAGATGATGAAGCTGGACCCCAAGTTCCGCTCCATCGGCATCGTCGGTGCCCGCACCGGCGCGGGCCCGCACATCTTCGCCGCGGATGAAGCCGTCAAGGCCACCAATTGCGAGGTGCTCGTCATCGAGCTCCCCCGCGACACCAAGGGCGGCGCAGGCCACGGCTCCCTCATCGTGTTCGGCGCCGAGGACGTCTCCGACGCCCGCCGCGCCGTCGAAGTGACGCTCTCCGAGCTCGACCGCACCTTCGGCGACGTCTACGGCAACGACGCCGGTCACCTGGAGTTCCAGTACACCGCGCGCGCCTCCCACTGCCTCAACAAGGCGTTCGGCGCCCCGCTCGGCAAGGCCTTCGGCATCACCGTCGGCGCCCCCGCCGCCATCGGCGTGGTCCTGGCCGACACCGCGGTCAAGGCGTCCACCATCGACGTCATCGCCTACTCGAGCCCCGCCTCCGGCACGAGCTTCTCGAACGAGGTCATCAGCGCCTTCAGTGGCGACTCGGGCGCGGTTCGCCAGGCGATCGTCGCGGCGCGCGACGTCGGCCGCAGCCTGCTCGGCGCCCTCGCCGCGTACCCCGAGTCGAGCACGACCCCCTACATCTGAGGACTAGTTCATGAAATCCAAGAGGTTTGAGGTGCTGGACGCCCGTCCAGTCAACCAGGACGGGTTCGTCAGCGAGTGGCCGGAGGTCGGCCTCATCGCCATGGACAGCCCCAGCGACCCCACCCCGTCGCTCCGTATGGAGAACGGGAAGGTCGTCGAGCTGGACGGCAAGAAGTGCGCCGACTTCGACATGCTCGACACGTTCATCGCCACCTACGGCATGAACCTGGACCGGGCCGAAGAGGCCATGGCGATCGACTCGTTGACGTTCGCCCGCATGCTGTGCGACATCAACGTGCCCCGCAGCGAGATCATCCCGCTGTCGACCGCGATGACGCCGGCCAAGCTCACCAAGGTCGTCGGCAAGATGAGCGTTCTCGAGATGATGATGGCCGTCACGAAGCTGCGTGCCCGTAAGCAGCCCGCCAACCAGTGCCACGTCACCAACGTTCAGGACCACCCGGTCATGATCGCCGCCGACG
>JAUHXZ010000022.1 GCA_030426725.1 Actinomycetes bacterium | reverse complement strand
AGCGGACGCTTCGCCACTACGACACCTTGGGGCTGCTCACACCGAGCGAGCGGTCGCCCGGTGACTACCGGCTCTACGCACCGGCGGACATGGAACGGCTCCTGGCCATCCAGCACCTCAAGTCGCTGGGCCTGTCGCTGCAGGAGGTGGGCAGCGCCCTGGACGATCCGGACTTCGACGCCGGCGCACTGCTGCGTGAACACATCGCCGCCGTCGAGGCCCGAATCGCGGCGGAGAAGGAACTTCTCAGCCGGCTCCGGCGGCTTACGTCGGCCGCCGACGCCGGATGGGAGGAGGTGGTCGACGCGATCGCCCTCAGCGAGCAGCTGCGGCACCCGGAGGCCGGGATGCGGTTCCGCGCCGCGCTGCACGGCCACGCCTCAGCCACCGTCGAGGACCTCGTGGACGCGCTGCGGCGCGAGGAGGAGCCGGACGTTCGCGAAGCCGTCACCTGGGCCCTGACACAGCACGGCCCGCAGGTCGCGGACCGTCTCGTTTCGGTGCTGGGCCGCGGCGACGCCCGCGCCAGGCACGCCCTGGCTCACGTCCTGGGCAAACTCCGGGACCCGGCCGCGACGCCTCCCCTGCGCAGGCTCCTGGCGGACCCTGACGAGCACGTCGCGGCGAAGGCGGCGTTCAGCCTGGGCCAGATCCACGCGCCCGAGGCCGTCGAGGCCCTCGTGGCGGCGCTGGTCGAGACCAGGCCCCTGGTGCGCGACGAGATCGCGGCGTCACTGGCCAGGACGCCGGGCGCCGTCGGGCCCCTGGTCGACGCGTCGGCCTCCCCCACGGCGCAGGTTCGGGCCCTCGTCGCGGAGACCCTCGGGCTCATCGGCGCGGCGGAGGGCGTCACGGCGCTGGCCGGGATGCTGAGCGATGAGGACCCGGACGTCCGGTTCGCCGCGCTCCTCGCCCTCGGACAGATCGACGACGACGCCGCCGCGCGTGCCGTCGAGGAGGTGGTGGACTCCCCCGACGAGCACACGCGGCTTCTGGCGCGTCGTCTGGTGGCGGACCGTCAGGCCGACGCCGCCAGCGGTTCGCGTGCATCGAGGAAGCGGCGCGCCACCTGAGCCAGGAGCGGATCATCGCCGGCGGCGACGGCGAACAGCGCCGACCCGGCCGGATCGCCGAGCTGCCCCAGCGCGGACACGGCGGCCAGTCGGACCTCCGCGTCGGCGTCGCGGGTGGCGGCGAGCAGGTCGTCCGCCGCGGCGTCCGCGGCCTCCCCGAGGTATCCCAGCGCGTCGGCGGCATGCTCCCGCACCGCGGGGGTCCCGTCCGACAGCGCCGCCACGAGCGACGGCACGGCAGCGGCGCCCAGCCGGTGCATGGCGGTCGACAGCGCGTCACGCTGCAGGGCGTCGCCGTCGCCGAGCCGCGACGCCAGGGTCGCCGGGGCGTCCGCGTGCCCGGTGTTCGCGACGGCGCGGTAGGCCTTGATGGCCACATCGCTGTCCCGGTCGGCGACGAGCGGCGCGAGGGGCGCGAAGTGCTCCGGGTCGCCGATCTTGCTCAGGACGTGGGCGGCGGTGCGCCGGTCCGTGGCGGCCGGGCTGCGCAACAAGCCGAGCAGGTCCTCGGAGGCCGCGTCGGCGTGCTGGACCAGCGCCCAGGTCAGATCGTCGCGCACGCAGGACTGCGCCTCCACGCGGATGCGCTCGAGCAGCACGGGCGCCACGGCGGCGTCCCTGGCCGCTCCCAGCCCGAGGGCGGCGAGCCGCCGGACGTCGGCCTGGTCGTGCTGGAGGTTCTGGATGTAGGTCTGCACTTCGGTCATGCACATGACCGTAAACGTTGACGCCGCGTCAAGGTCAAACGCCGGGAGCAGGCCGCTGCACCTGGCACTCCCGCCTCCTAGACTGGGCAGGACTCACAGGAGGTGCTGGTGCCAAGGTCGACAGTCCGACGCTATCTGAAGCTGCTCGCGCCGGGGACGCCGCTGCGCGCGGGCCTCGACCGGATCCTGCACGGCCGCACCGGCGCGCTCATCGTCCTCGGCAACAACTCCCGCGTCCAGCAGGTGTCCTCCGGCGGTTTCCAGATCGGTGTGCAGTGCACCGGGCAGAACCTCAGGGAGCTCGCCAAGCTCGACGGCGCCATCATCCTGTCCAACGACCTCAGCCACATCGTCGCCGCCGGCGTGCACCTCGTCCCGAGCGGGGACCTGCCGACAGCCGAGACCGGCACCCGCCACCGCTCCGCGGACCGGACAGCCCAGTACGCCGGCGTGCCGGTGGTGACCGTCTCGGCGTCAATGTCGACCATCTCGCTGTTCCTCGGAGGGCGCCGGCACGTCGTGGAGACCGTGCCGCAGGTGATCAGCCGGGCCAACCAGACCCTGGCGACCCTCTCGAGGGTCGTGACCCGCCTCGACGACCTGATGGAACACTTCACCGCCCTCGAACTGTCCGAACAGGTCACGCTGCGCTACCTCACCCAGGTGGTCCACCGGCTCGAACTCACCCGCCGCCTGTCGGTGGAGATGCGCTACCACACCGACATCCTCGGCGCCGAGGGGCGCATGGTGGCGATGCAGCACGCGGACCTCGCGTCGGCGTTCGACGGCATCGCGGACCTGCTCACCGAGGACTACGCCGGCAACCTGGACAGTCCCGGCGAGTTCGACCTCACGAGGCTCCACAACTTCTCCGACGAGGAACTGTTCAGCGCGAACCTGGTGGCCCAGCGGCTCGGCTTCGGCGTCAACCCGGACCTGGAGCAACCCCTGACGACGCGCGGCGTCCGGCTCCTCACCAAGGTGGGCCGCCTCCCCGTGCCGCTCGTCACGAAGCTGGTGGAGCGGTTCTCGCTGCCCGAACTGTTCGGCGCGACGGTGACGGAACTCATGGAGGTGGAGGGCATCGGGCCCCTCCGCGCCCGCCAGGTCCGCGACGCCATGCTGCGCATCGCCGAGACCACCTGAGGCAGCACTTCGCGCAGGGTATATCCTCGACGGCACACAGGGGAGCGCCATAGGGGCGCTGAGAGTGCGGGCCACCGCAGACCCTCGAACCTGACCCGGTTAGGACCGGCGTAGGGAGTGGGACCTTCTCCTCGGCGTGCGCCGAGCCTCCTCGAGAGGAGTACTTCACATGTATCGACCTGTCCTGGCCGTCGCGGCGTTGGCTTCGGCCGCGTCGCTCGCCGCCTGCACCGGGGCCACCGCGGCGGACAATGGGACCACCGAGCCGGAGACCACGGCCATCACGGTGTTCACCCACGACGCGTTCACCCTGCCCGACGAACTCACGGCGCAGTTCACGGCCGACACCGGCTACGAGGTGACCTACACCACGCCCGGCGATTCCGGGGCGCTGGTCAACCAGCTCATCCTGACCAAGGACTCGCCGCTGGCCGACGTCGTCGTCGGGATCGACAACACGTTCGCGTCCCGCGCCCGCGACGAGGGGGTCCTGTCCCCGTACGTGTCGCCGGCCGCCGACGACGTCCCGGACGAGTTCGCGAGCGCCGATCTCACCCCCTTCGACTACGGCGACGTGTGCATCAACGCCGACAAGGTGTGGTTCGACGCCGAAGGGCTCGAGATCCCCGCCACGCTCGACGACCTGACCGACCCCGCCTACCGGGACCTGCTGTCGGTGACCAACCCGGCGTCCTCGTCGCCGGGACTCGCCTTCCTCATCGCGACCGTGGGCGAGAAGGGCGACGGGTACCTCGACTACTGGCAGGAGCTCAAGGACAACGGCATCAAGGTGTCGCCCAGCTGGACCGACGCGTACTACACCGACTTCTCCGGCGCCGGGGGCGAAGGCCCGAGGCCGCTGGTGCTGTCCTATGCCACCTCCCCCGCCTTCACCGTCGCCGACGGCGAGTCCAGCACCGTCGCGCTGCTCGACACCTGCTTCCGGCAGGTCGAGTACGCCGGCGTGGTCGCCGGCACCGAGCACGAGGAGGCCGCCCGGGCCTACATCGACTTCCTGCTCTCCGCCGATGTCCAGGCGGCCACGCCCGAGAACCTCTACATGTTCCCGGTGGTCCCCGGCACCCCGGTGCCCGAGGACTGGGCCTCGTTCGCGATGCTCCCCGACAACCCGATCGACGTCGAGCAGGACGTCATCGGTGAGCAGCGCGACGAGTGGATCCGGGCGTGGACCGACGCCATGAGCTGAGCGGCGCCGGACGGGCGGCGGCCTGGGCACTGGCCGCCGCCGTCCCCGCCGCGTTCCTCGTGGTTTTCTTCGCCTGGCCGGCCGCCACGCTCGTGGCCAGGGGCTTCCACGACGACACCGGCTGGACCCTCGACGGGTTCCGGTCCGTGTTCACATCCCGCCGGACGTGGCAGGCGGTCGGCTTCACGCTGTGGTCGTCGGCCACCGCGACGGTGCTGTGCCTCCTCCTCGGCGTCCCCGGCGCCGCCCTGCTGTTCCGCCGGACCTTCCCGGGCCGCGCGCAGCTCCGGGCCGCCGTCACGATCCCCTTCGTGCTGCCGACGGTGGTGGTGGGCGTCGCGTTCGGCTCCCTGCTCCAGCCCGGCGGGCTCCTCGGCGGACTCGGCCTGGACGGCACCCCGGTGGCGATCCTCGCCGCGATGGTGTTCTTCAACTACTCCGTCGTCGTGCGCACCGTCGGCACGTTCTGGGCGCGGCTCGACCCCCGGCTGGCCGACGCGGCCGCCACGCTGGGGCACTCGCCGGTGCGGGTGTTCCTCACCGTCACCCTGCCGGCGCTGGCGCCCGCGCTGGTGTCGGCGGGGTCGCTGGTGTTCCTGTTCAGCGCCTCGTCCTACGGCATCGTCATGGTGCTCGGCGAATCCCGCTTCCGCACGATCGAGACCGAGATCTGGTTCCTCACCACCCAGCTGCTGGACCTGCCGGGGGCGGCGGCCCTGTCGATCACGCAGCTGGTGATCGTGACCATCCTGCTGTGGTGGGGAGGGCGCGCGCAGGGGAACCTCACGCGGGCGCTGAAGCTCCAGCCGGACGTCCTGGCGGCACGCCCCTTCCGGGCGTCCCACGACTGGCCGCTGGCCGCCGTAACGGGCGCCGTGGTCGTCGGGCTGCTGGGGCTTCCGCTCGCGGATCTCGTGTGGCGGGCGCTCCATCCGGGCGGCGAGTTCTCCCTCGGCAACTTCACCCTCCTGGCCACCGACACGAGCCTCGGAACCGGCCTGTGGGCCGCGCTGCGCACGTCGCTGGTCACCGCCACCGCCGCGACGGGGCTGGCCGTCACGCTCGGAGTGCTCGTCGCGCTCGTCGCGTCCAGGCGGCCGAGGCGCCGCCGGGCGCGACACGCGCTGGCCACCCTGGAGGCGATGTTCCTGCTGCCGCTGGGGGTCAGTGCGGTGACCGTCGGCTTCGGCTACCTCATCACGCTCAACCGTCCCCCGCTCGACCTGCGCTCCAGCATCGTCCTCATCCCCATCGCCCAGGCGGTCGTCGCGCTGCCGCTGGTGGTGCGGACATTGCTGCCGACCCTGCGGGCCGTGGACCCCCGGCAGCTCGAGGCCGCCGCGACGCTGGGGTCCTCCCCGTTCGCCGTCCTGCGCCGCGTCGAACTGCCACACCTCGGGCGCGGGCTCGGACTCGCCGTCGGGTTCGCGTTCGCCACATCGCTCGGCGAGTTCGGGGCCACGTCGTTCCTGGCCCGGCCGGACAACCCCACCCTCCCGGTGCTCATCTTCCGGGCCTTCGGGCGCCCGGGGGCGGACAACTACGGGATGGCGCTGGCCGCCTCCGTCGTACTGGCAGGATTGGCCGGGATCGCGATGGCCCTCGCGGAACGCGTGCGGCCCAGGGAGGTGGCGACGTGGTAGCCGGACTCGAGGTCTCGGACGCGGTCGTGCGGTACGGCCAGGTCACGGCCGTGGCGGGCGTGTCGCTGACGGTCCCCAAGGGACAGGTCGTCGCGCTGCTCGGGCCGTCCGGGTCGGGCAAGTCGACGCTCCTGCGGGCCGTCGCCGGTCTCGAGCCCCTCGTCGACGGCGCCGTCCGCTGGGACGGTGAGGACCTCGCCGCCGTGAAGGTCCACAGGCGCAACTTCGGCCTCGTGTTCCAGGACGCGCAGCTGTTCCCGACGATGACCGTGGGCCGGAACATCGCCTACGGGCTCCGGAAGCTCGCCAAGGACGCCCAGCTCCGGCGCGTCGACGAGATGCTCGAACTGGTCGGCCTGCCCGGCTTCGCAGATCGTCGTGTCACCGAACTGTCGGGCGGGCAGGCGCAGCGGGTAGCGCTCGCGCGCTCCCTCGCCCCGTCGCCGCGAGCCCTGCTGCTGGATGAGCCGCTGTCCGCGCTGGACACCGGGCTGCGTCGCCGCCTCGCCGAGGACCTGGCCCGCATCCTGCGCGAGACGCACACGACGGCGATTCACGTCACGCACGATCATCAGGAGGCGTTCACCGTCGCGGACTCGGTCGCGGTGCTGCACGACGGCCGCCTGCTGCAGCTCGACGGTCCCGACGCGCTGCGTCGGGAGCCGGCGACCAAGGAGGTCGCGGTGTTCCTCGGCTTCCGCGCCTTCGTCACCGAGCACCAGGCCCACGAGTTGGGTTGGTCCGGGTCACTGCCGGTCGGATCGGTGCTCGGCATCGGCCCCAGCTCGCTGGTGCTGGACGAGACCGGCGTCGAGGTGCCGGTGGTGGACCAGGGCTACACGGTCGAGGACGTGGAGATCGGGGTGCGCCTTCCGGACGGCCAGCGCGCCGTGGTGTCGGCCCCCGAGCGGGTCGACACGGTCACGGTCCGGGTCCGGCTCATCGGGGGCGCGGTCACCCCCGCCTGAGGCGGACCACCGCGGGCGGAAGCCCGACGCCGGCCCTGCTGACGGACGCCTGCGCAATAGCGCAGGCAACGCGCATCAAGGCTGGCGTCCGCGGGGCGATGAGCCCGGTCCGGCTTCAGCCGGCGGCCCGGGAAGCCAGCCAGGCCGCGCGGACGCGCTGCCACACCGTGAACGCGCTGCCCGCAGCCACCACGACGAGGGCGGCCGTCAGCACCCACAGCGGGGCCCCCAGGCCGGTGGCGAGGGCACCCGCCGCGGTGAGGACGAGCCGGTCGGCCCGCTCGAAGACCCCAACGGACGCGTCCCAGCCCTCCGCCTCCGCCCTGGCCCGGGCGTAGGACACGGCGAACCCGAACACCAGCGCGGCCACCGACGCCCACAGCACCGCTACGTCGCGGGGGCCGGCCCAGAGCGCGATCCCGGCGAAGACGGCGCCGTCGGCGATCCGGTCCATCGTGGAGTCGATGAAGGCACCGAACCGGGTCTCCCGGCCACCCAGCCTCGCCATGGTGCCGTCGAGGCCGTCGGCCAACAGCAACGCACCGACGACGAGGGTGCCCCAGACCCACTCCCCCCGCGGCAGGAACCACAGGGCCGCGGCCGCGACGCCCGCCGTCCCGGTCACCGTCACCGCCGTCGGCGACAGCCCGGCGCGCAACAGCAGGCGCGCCAGCGGGGTGAGCGCGCGCCCGTAGGCGTCGCGGAGGAACGACAGCACCGTCCCAGCCTAGTGCGGCGTCGCTCGACGGCAGGCTCAGGCGGCTGCCGATCGGCCGCCCGCGGACGGCCCACGGTACGGTGAGCAGGTGGCCAGAGAGCGATTCCCGCAGTCCGTCTACTCCGCCGGCGACGAACCCGACGCCCGGTTCTCGCTGGCCAACGAACGCACCTTCCTCGCCTGGATCCGCACCGCTCTCGCCCTGCTGGCCGGAGGGATCGCCCTCGAGGTGCTCGGTCTGGGTCTGCACGACGGCTTCCGGATCGCGGCGTCGATCGTCCTGATGCTGACCGGCATCGCGGCCGCGCCCATGGCGTGGTGGGGCTGGGCCCGCTATGAGAAGGCGCTGCGCCTCAACGCTCCCTTGCCCCACTCCCCGTTCGCGCTGCCCGTTGCCGGGGCCGTGACGGTGAGCGGCGTGCTCGTGTTCCTGGGCTTCCTCGCGCGATGAGCGAGCGGCCCTACGACCCCGGGCTCCAGCCCGAGCGCACCGTGCTGGCCTGGCAGAGGACGTCGCTGTCGCTGGGCGCCGGGGCCCTGGTCTACTCGAGGGTCATCGCCCCCGCCGTCGGGGACTGGGCCTGGGTGTTCGCTCTCTTCGGGCTGGCCGTGTCGCTCACCATCGGCATCTGGGCGCGGCGCCGCTACGCGTACACGCACCGCACCCTCACCGGCGGCGGGTCGCAGTTGGCGGACGGACTGATGCCGGCGGTCGTGGCCGCGACGGTGTCCGTCGCCGGCATCGCCGCCCTCGTGGTGTTCCTCGTGGCGCTGTGAGCCGGGCATGACAATGGGGCGGAGCCCGCAGGCCCCGCCCCATCATCGTGTCGTCAGGACGAGTGTCCGTTGTCGGAGTCGCTGGCCGGCTCCAGTTCCGGAACCTCCGCCTTCTCGACGCCGGTGAACTTGAACGGCAGCTCGGCACCCTCCTCTGCCACATCCACCTGGATGATCTGACCCGGCTGGAGTTCGCCGAACAGGATCTTCTCCGCCAGGACGTCCTCGATGTCGCGTTGGAGCGCACGACGCAGGGGACGCGCACCGAGCACAGGGTCGAAGCCGCGCTTGGCGATGAGGGTCTTCGCCGCGGGGGTGAGTTCGATGCCCATGTTCTTGTCCTTGAGGCGGCCCTCGATCTGCGCGACCATCAGGTCGACGATGCGCTCGATGTCCGCCTGGGACAGCTGATGGAACACGACGATCTCGTCCACACGGTTGAGGAACTCGGGACGGAAGTGCTGCTTCAGCTCGTCCGAGACCTTCGCCTTCATCTTGTCGTAGGACTGCTCCGCGTCACCGGCCCGGGAGAATCCCAGATTGACGCTCTTCGAGATATCCCGTGTTCCGAGGTTGGTGGTCATCACGATTACGGTGTTCTTGAAGTCCACCACTCGACCCTGGGCATCCGTCAGTCGGCCTTCGTCCAGGATCTGGAGAAGCGAATTGAAGATGTCCGGGTGTGCCTTTTCGATCTCATCGAAGAGGACCACGGAGAATGGCTTGCGGCGCACCTTTTCGGTGAGCTGGCCGCCCTCTTCGTAGCCGACGTATCCGGGCGGGGATCCGAACATCCGAGACGCGGTGTGCTTCTCTGAGTACTCGCTCATGTCCAGCGTGATGAGCGCGTCCTCGTCGCCGAAGAGGAACTCGGTCAGTGCCTTGGTGAGCTCGGTCTTGCCGACCCCCGACGGGCCGGCGAAGATGAACGAACCGCTCGGGCGCTTGGGATCCTTGAGCCCGGCGCGGGTTCGCCTGATCGAGCGCGACAGCGACCGGACTGCGTCCTCCTGGCCGATGTAACGCTTGCCCAGTTCCTTCTCCATGCGGAGCAGGCGCTGGGACTCCTCCTCGGTCAGCTTGAACACGGGGATGCCGGTCGAACCGGAGAGCACGACGGCGATCTCCTCCTCGCCGACCACGGCGGGGATGTCGGAGTCACCCTGCTTCCAGGCCTCCTCGCGTTCGGCGCGCTGCGCGCGGAGCCGCTGCTCCTCGTCGCGCAGCCGGGCCGCCCGCTCGAAGTCCTGGGCGTCGATCGCGGCGTCCTTCTCGATCTTGTTCGCCGCGATGGCCTCGTCGAACTCACGCAGGTCGGGCGGGGCGGTCATCCGCTGGATGCGGAGCCGGGCGCCGGCCTCGTCGATCAGGTCAATGGCCTTGTCCGGCAGGAACCGGTCCTGGATGTAGCGGTCCGCCAGGGTGGCGGCCGCGGCTAGCGCCTCGTCGGTGATGGTGATGCGGTGGTGGGCCTCGTAGCGGTCACGCAGGCCCTTGAGGATGTCGATGGTCAGACCCACCGACGGCTCCGCCACCTGGATCGGCTGGAAGCGCCGCTCGAGGGCAGCGTCCTTCTCGATGTGCTTGCGGTACTCGTCCAGCGTGGTGGCACCGATGGTCTGGAGCTCGCCACGGGCCAGCATGGGCTTGAGGATGCTCGCCGCGTCGATGGCCCCCTCGGCGGCACCCGCACCCACGAGGGTGTGGATCTCGTCGATGAAGAGCATGATGTCGCCGCGGGTCTTGATCTCCTTGAGCACCTTCTTGAGGCGTTCCTCGAAGTCGCCGCGGTAGCGGGAACCCGCCACCAGGGCCCCGAGGTCGAGGGTGTAGATCTGCTTGTCGCGCAGCGTCTCGGGCACGTCCCCGCGCACGATCGCCTGCGACAGGCCCTCGACGACCGCCGTCTTGCCGACGCCCGGCTCGCCGATCAGCACCGGGTTGTTCTTGGTGCGGCGGCTGAGCACGGTCATGACACGCTCGATCTCGTGCGTGCGGCCGATGACCGGGTCCAGCTGGTTCTCGCGCGCGGCCTGGGTCAGGTTGCGGCCGAACTGGTCGAGAATCTGCGAGCTGCCCTTCTCCGGCCCCGTCTCCGGGGCGCCGGACATGGACGCCTCCTTGCCCTGGTAGCCCGTGATGAGCTGCAGGACGGTGTTGCGGACTCGGTTGAGGTCCGCGCCGAGCTTGATGAGCACCTGAGCCGCAACACCCTCACCCTCACGGATGAGGCCGAGGAGGATGTGCTCGGTGCCGATGTAGTTGTGGTTCATCTGCAGCGCCTCGCGGAGCGAGAGCTCGAGAACCTTCTTCGCGCGCGGGGTGAACGGGATGTGACCCGTGGGCACCTGCTGGCCCTGGCCGATGATCTCCTCGACCTGCTCCCGCACGGCCTCCAAGGCGATACCGAGCGACTCAAGGGCCTTGGCAGCCACTCCCTCCCCCTCATGGATGAGGCCGAGAAGGATGTGCTCGGTGCCGATGAAGTTGTGGTTGAGCAGCTTCGCCTCGTCCTGGGCCAGGACGATCACGCGCCGGGCGCGGTCCGTGAACCGTTCGAACATTTAGTCTTCCCTCCTGTTGCCCGCCGACGTGCGACGGCCAACCGCTTCTAGCTTACTAACGAAGCCCAGGGATCGAATGCTCCGTGTTTCACCCCCCGCGAAACCAGCGCCCGGCCCGGCTGGATCTGCTGCGGCTCAGTGGGCCGCCTCGTAGGCTTCGATGATGTCCGACGGGATGCGGCCACGGTCAGAGACGCTGCGCCCCTGGGCGCGAGCCCACTCACGGATGGCGTTGTTGTCGGTCTGCTTCTTGCCGCCCTGCCGCTTCGAGGCGGTCCGGCGGCTGGTCTTTGTCGCCTTCTCGATGAACGGCGCGAGAGCACTTTCGAGCTTCGCGATGTTCTTCTCATTCAGGTCGATGGTGTAGGAATCCTTGCCGAGCGAGAATTCGACGGTGCTCGCTTCGGTCGAGCCATCGATATCGTCGACGAGCATCACGTGCACGCGGCGTGCCATATTGTCCTCCTGGGGGGTGGTGATCTCGCTCGGAAGATTACCGTGCCGATGAGTAGTAGGAAAGGGCCTCAATGAGTTCGGTCGAGAGATTCTGCGTCGGCGGCCTGAGCTTGCCGGGATATTCCGCGATTTCTCTCGGCCCGGGCCACCCGACCAGCACCGGAATGATCACCATTGAGGCCGGAATCGAAGACGGCGTCATCAGCGGCGCCGACGTCACCTCCGGATTCGGACACCGCGCCGCCGAGAAGCTGTTCGAGGTTCGCGACTACAGATCGATGATCATGCTCGCGGACCGGCACGACTGGATGGCCGCTTTCAGTGGCGAACTCAGCCTCACTCTGACCGTGGAGAGCGCGATGCGCCTCACACCTCCTCCCCGGGCCTCGATCCTCCGGACGCTGCTGGCCGAGTTGGCCCGGCTCCATAGCCATCTCTCCTTCCTCAGCTACATCGCCACGCCGGACACGTCCGTCCGGCTCTGGGCCGCGGTCGACGGGATCCGGAAGGCGATGCTGGGCTGGACCGGCAATAGGGTCCACCCCATGCTCTGCCGGGTCGGCGGGCTCGCGGCCGACGCACCCGACGGGTGGCTGGACGCCCTCGACGACCTCCTCGACGACGTCGCCAGGGTGTCCTCGGAACTGAGGGCGACCCTCCACTCCACGCAGCGGTTCAGGGGCCTGGCGGTGCTGGACCGGGAGACGTGCCTGCGATACGGCCTGTCCGGCCCGGTGTCGCGGGGCGCGGGCCTGGACCTGGACCGCCGCGGGGAGGGCTACTGCGCCTACGCCCGGGTCTTCCGGCCCGTGGACGTGCGTGCCCCGGGCGACGCACACGCACGCCTCGACGTCCTGGTCGACGAACTCGGCACCGGCGTCGACATGATCCGGGTCGCCCGGGCGCTGGCCGGCGAGACCCCGGGCGATGTGTCCGTCAAGCTCTCGCGCCGCCTGAAGGTGCCGGAGGGCGAGCACACCGCGGACGTGGAGGCCCCGTGGGGGATCGCGTCGTGCCTGCTGGTCTCCCGCGGCGGTCAGACACCCTGGCGTGTGGCGCTGCGCACGCCCTCATTCAGCAACCTGTCGGCGCTCGGCACGGCCCTTGAGGGTGCGCCGAGAGACAGCATCGCCGACGTCGTGGCCTCGTTGGGCTACTCCGTCGGCGACGCTGACAAGTAGGGGGGGCTGCTCAGGCCTGGCGGGCCTCCGGCAGGACGTCGAGATTGAGCCGCGTGAGGTCGACCATCGTCGGGTGCTCGTCCGGACCCCATACGTCCTCGGCGCTCGGCGAGACGCGACGCGGCAGGTCCACGATGTTGGCCGTGTCCTCCGCCTCGAGTTCCGCGATGCGCGTCTCGAGGGCCTCGATCCGCGACTGCCGTTCCGCCACTTCGGCGCGCAGCCAGGCCGCGTTGCCGCGCATGGAACTCAGTTCGGCTTTCGCCGTGGCCAACTGACCGCGCAGCTTGGCGATGACGGACTGAAGGTTCTCGGCGCGGGAGTTGAACCGGGTGATCATCGCGACGGACTCGTCGTGGAAGCGGGCGGCCTGCTGTGCGCGGAGGCCCACCTCGTGCTTCATCTCCTCGGCATGCCTCTCCCGTTCGGACTTGAGTTCGCGCCACGCGACGAACGTGGCGGCGAAGGCCATCAGGACCGCGACGACGACACCGGCGCGGACGAGCCACAGCCCGCCGAGGAGTGACGCGAGAGAAGCAGCGGTACCGACGCCCAGGATGATGAGCGCGAGGGTGCGCTCAGATGACTGTTGGGAAGCGCGTCGACCAGACATGCGGCCAGTGTAGGTCCGCCGTCTCGACCGTCACCGCAGGCCATCGGGCGTGTCGGATCGCCTTCTCAGGCCGGCGATGCGGCTCCCGAGTTGCCGGATCCGTCCTCGTCGTCGTCATCGTGGACGATGCACGCGTGCTCCAGGAGGGCACCGGCCCCCGCCAGGAGCAGCGCGGCGACGATCGTGGCCGCCCCCTGGACGACCCGGGCGGACGGAAGGGGTGCGTCGAAGAGCGAGATGTAGCGCGCCACGTAGACGACATGCGCCCCGGACAGCACCGCCCCCGTCATGATCATGGACTTGCCGATCGCCATGGCGGCCACGGACTCCTGCGGCTCGACCCTATGGTCCTCGATCCGCTTGGGCAGGATCCGTGCGTAGATCGCAACCCCGACCGCCAGGACGACCATGACCGCGGGAACCGACCAGGGGACGACGGGCGGGAACGTCCCCGCGGCCTCGAATCCCAGCAGGATGAGCCCGCAGATCACCGCGCCGGCCAGGACGGAGATGACGGCCTGGCGGCGCGTCGTCAGGCCGAGTCGGGGTCCGGTGCTCAAAATCCGGTCGCGGCGGAGATCACGACGTCGGAGCGACGGGTGACCGTCGACACGTCGATCTCGTCGAGCAGGTCGACGATGGGGCCGTACCCGGCGATCTCCGCCGTCGGGTCGATGTCCAGCCACGGGACGAGCACGAACGCCCGCTCATGCGCCCGCGGGTGCGGGAGCTCGATGCTGTCCTCGGAGATGCGCTTGCCGACCATGATGATGTCGATGTCCAGGGTGCGGGGCCCGTGACGCATCTCGCGCGTACGGCCGAAGTTCTCCTCGATGGCCTGGGCGCGGTCCAGCAGGGTCAGCGGCTCCAGGGTCGACTCCGCGACCACGACGAGGTTGAGGAAGTCCGGCTGGTCCTGGATGTCGCCCACCGGCTTGGTCTCATAGACCGGCGACACGTCGACCAGCATCAGGTCGGGCGTCTCGGCGAGGTAGTCCACGGCCTCCTGGAGGATGGCCGGGGAGTCGCCCATGTTGGACCCGAGGCTGAACACCACCTTGGAGATGGGGCGCAGGTTTCCCAGGGTGTCGACGTCGATGTCGAAGGGACCGTTAGACATGTCTGCTCCTACTGATCGTGACGGCAACATCCGTGAAGGTCTGAGTGAGCGGGGCATGCGGCTTGTGCACCGTCACCGTGACACGCTCCACTCTGCCATGTTCGAGGCAGCGCGCAGCAATCTCGCCGGCCACTGTCTCGATGAGGTCACGCGGCTCACCGGTGATGACCTCCTCGACCGCCTCGGCCACCGCCGAGTAGTCGACCGTGTCCGACAACGCGTCCGTGCCGGTCTCGACGGGCAGTTCCAGCACGACGTCGACGACGAACCGCTGGCCCTCGCGGCGTTCGTCGGGAAACACCCCGTGAAACCCCGTCGCGGTCAGTCCGGTGAGCGTGATTCGGTCGATGCTGGTCTCCATCCGTCGGGATGACCCTAGCGCACGGTGCGGCTGGGGCGTCGTGGCGGGTCGTGTGTCAGGTGATGGTCAGCGGTGCCTCGCGGGCCAGCCGGCGCGCCACGGCTACGGCGTCCGCCTGGGCGGTGACCTCGTGCGTGCGCACCGCCCACACGTCGTGGAGCGCGGCCCAGAACGACACGGCCGCGGTGGCGCCGTCGCGGCCCTCCGTCTCGCGTCCGCCGAGCAGTTCCCCGAGGAAGGCCTTGCGTGAGGCACCCACCAGGATCCGGTGCCCCATCGCCTGGAACCGGTCGAGGTGCCGCAGCAGCGTCCAGTTGTGGTCCCAGGTCTTGGCGAACCCGAGGCCCGGATCGACGATGATCCGCTCGGAGGCGATGCCCGCGCGGAGCGCCTGATCGAGCTGGACGGAGAGCTCGCCGGCGACCTCGGCGACGACGTCGCGATAGGCGGTCTCGTTCTGCATCCGGTCGGAGTGGGCCCGCCAGTGCATGACGACGAAGTCCACGTTCGACGCGGCCACGACCTCGAGCATCGCGGAATCGGCCCGTCCGCCGGACACGTCGTTGATGATGGCGGCGCCCGCGTCGATGGCGGCCTCGGCCACCGAGGCGCGCATAGTGTCGACGGAGACGCGCACCCCGTCGGCGGCGAGCTGCCGCACGACGGGCACTACGCGCGCCAGTTCCTCGGGCCCGCTCACCCGTTGGGCGCCCGGCCTGGTGGACTCGCCGCCCACGTCGATGAGCGAGGCGCCCTCCGCCAGCAGGCCCCGGGCGTGGAGCACGGCCTGCTCGGGGTCCAGATACCGCCCTCCGTCCGAGAAGGAGTCGGGGGTCACGTTGACGATGCCCATCACGAGGGTCATACCGTCACCGCCCGAGGATCAGGCTCATCGCCTCCGCGCGCGTGGCGGAGTGCCGCAGGATCCCTCGCACCGCCGACGTCACCGTCCGGCTGCCGGGCTTGCGCACCCCCCGCATGGTCATGCAGGTGTGCTCCGCCTCCAGGACGACGATGACGCCACGCGCGTCCAGGTGCTCGACGAGCGCATCGGCGATCTGGGTCGTGAGCCGCTCCTGCACCTGCAGGCGGCGCGCGTAGAGATCCACGAGACGCGCGAGCTTGGACAGCCCGGTGACCCGGCCGTCGGCCGACGGGATGTAGCCGATGTGAGCGACCCCCGTGAAGGGCAGCATGTGATGCTCGCACGTGCTGATCAGCTCGATGTCCTTGACGAGCACCATCTCGTCGTGGGCGATATCGAAGGTCTTCCCGAGGATGTCGGAGACGTCGCGGCCGTGGCCGGCGAGGAGTTCCCCCCAAGCCCGGGCCACCCGCTCGGGGGTCTCCTGGAGCCCGTCGCGCTCCGGGTCCTCGCCGATGGCGAGCAGGAGTTCGCGGACGGCGTTCGCGGCGCGCGCCTCGTCGACGGCCACGTCAGATCCCCGCGGGCGGGATGGGCGGCGCCCACCGGGACGGGTCGTCGGGTTCCTCCCCGTTGACGAAATCGGGTGCGCTCGCCGGGGCCGCCGGCTGCGGCTCGTCGGCCGGCGCGGGCGCCGGGGGAACGTCGACGGGGGGGATGTCGGAGGGCTGGCGCAGGTCCGACCCCGTCCAGGCGGGCCGCTTCGAGCGGCGCCGTAGCGGGGCGAAGACCTCGGCGACCTCGGCCTTGTTGAGGGTCTCCTTGGCGAACAGCTGGCGCACGAGCTCGTCGAGGACGTCGCGGTTCTCCTGGAGAACGTCGAACGCCTCCTGGTGAGCGGTGTGGATGAGGGAGGCGACCTCCTCGTCGACCACTGCGGCCATGGCCTGCGAGTAGTCGTGCGTGGAGTCGGTCCCCTGCATGCCCATGAAGGGCTCGGAGTCTCCGCCGCCGAGCTTGACGGCGCCGACCCGCTCGCTCATGCCCATCTGCATCACCATGGCCCGCGCGACGCGGGTGGCCTTCTCGATGTCGTTCGACGCGCCGGTCGTGGGGTCGTGGAACACCAGTTCCTCGGCGGCGCGGCCGCCCATCATGTAGGCCATCTGGTCGAGAAGCTCGCCTCGGGTCTGCGAGTACTTGTCCGCGTCGGGCATGACCATGGTGTAGCCCAGCGCCCGGCCGCGCGGGAGGATCGTGACCTTCTGCACCGGGTCGTTGCCGGGCATGGCCGCGGCGACGAGCGCGTGCCCGCCCTCGTGGTAGGCGGTGATGAGCCGCTCGCGGTCGTTCATGAGCCGCGTGCGCTTCTGCGGGCCCGCGATGACCCTGTCGATGGCCTCGTCGAGCTGCGGCTGCCGGATCATCTCCTGGTTCTGGCGGGCGGCGAGCAGCGCGGCCTCGTTGAGGACGTTCGCGAGGTCTGCGCCGGAGAACCCGGGCGTGCGGCGCGCGATGGAGGCGAGGTCGACGTCGCTGGCGAGGGGCTTGCCCTTCGAGTGCACCTGCAGGATCTTGAGTCGGCCGTCGACGTCGGGGGCCTCGATGCCGATCTGGCGGTCGAAGCGGCCCGGGCGCAGCAGGGCCGGGTCGAGGACGTCGGGGCGGTTGGTGGCCGCGATGAGGATGACGCCGCCGCGGACGTCGAAGCCGTCCATCTCGACGAGGAGCTGGTTGAGCGTCTGCTCGCGCTCGTCGTGGCCGCCGCCGAGCCCGGCGCCGCGGTGGCGTCCGACCGCGTCGATCTCGTCGATGAAGATGATCGCCGGGGCGTTCTCCTTCGCCTGGTTGAACAGGTCACGGACGCGGGAGGCGCCGACGCCGACGAACATCTCGACGAAGTCCGAGCCCGAGATGGAGAAGAACGGAACCCCGGCCTCGCCGGCGACCGCGCGGGCCAGCAGGGTCTTGCCGGTTCCGGGCGGGCCGTAGAGGAGCACGCCCTTGGGGATCTTGGCGCCGAGCTTCTGGAACTTCGCGGGCTCGGCGAGGAACTCCTTGATCTCCTCGAGCTCCTCGGTGGCCTCCTGGGCCCCGGCGACGTCCTTGAACGTGGTCTGCGGCGTGTCCTTGGTGACCAGCTTCGCCTTCGACTTGCCGAACGACAGCGGCCCGCCGGCGCCGCCGCCGGACACGGAGCGCATGATCCAGAAGAAGACCAGCAGCAGGAGGATGAAGGGCAACCCGGTGTAGAGGAACACGGACCACAGGCTGGTGCCCGGGTTGCGGGCCGACCAGGACTCGAGGGTGCCGTCGGACTCGCGCTGCTCGAGGATGGGGACGATGTCGTCGGCCTGGTTGCCGACCCAGTAGGACTGGGTCCGCTCGCCGTTGGAACCGGTGATCTGGATGACCTGCTCACCGTCGACGAGGACTACCTCGGTGAGGTTGTCGTCACTGTTGAGCAGCTGCAGCGACTCGGACGTCGGCACCGTCTGGAACCCCGTCACGCTCGACAGGACCTGCATTCCGAGCAGGATGACGAGAAGGCTGAGCAGGATCCAAGCCACGGGGCTCTTGAAGAACTTCTGCAACGTGGGGCCGATCTGGTGAGACGATGGTCAGGCGCATCGACACATTACCAGCGGGCGCAACCTGTCTCCGCGCCCGGGAACCCCCGTGGGCGGGCGTCAGCTGTAGACGTGCGGCGCCAGGGTGCCGACGTCGCGCAAGTTGCGGTAGCGCCCCGCGTAGTCCAGGCCGTAGCCCACGACGAACTCGCTCGGGATCTCGAAGCCCACGTACTTGACCGGCACGGCGATCTTCGCGGCGTCCGGCTTGCGTAACATCGTCATGATCTCCAGCGACGCCGGGCCGCGGGACGCGAGGTTGCTCATGAGGTAGGACAGCGTCAGGCCGGTGTCGATGATGTCCTCGACCACGATGACGTCACGTCCCTCGATGTCCACGCTCAGGTCCTTGAGAATCCGGACCACACCGCTGGACTGCATGCCGGACCCGTACGACGACACCGCCATCCAGTCCATCTCGACATGGCTGCGCATCTCGCGCTGCAGGTCGCTCATGACCATGACGGCCCCGTTGAGCACACCGACGAGCAGCACCTCGCGGCCCTGGTAGTCGGTATCGATCTGCGCGGCGATCTCGGCCACGCGGGCCTGGATCTGGTCGGAGGTGTACAGCACACGTTCGAGGTCGTCTTGCACGTCAGCAGCATCCACGTCGGCAGCCTATCGCGCCGGGCCCGGCGTCGCACCCGGCGATCAGCCGAAGCGCAACTCCGGTCCCACCCGGGCGACGGCGCCGCCGGGGACCGCCACGGGACCCTGTCCGCGCCACGCCACGACGAGCGCCTCGACGGCGAGCACGTGCCCCATGCCCGCCCCCTCGGTACGCTCCCCGAGCCACCGGTGGATCACGCGGCGCCGGAGCGCGCCCGGCAGGTCCAGCAGGTCGGCCGCTCGGAGGGTCTCCCCCGGAGCGAGCGCCCGCTCCGCCATGTCGTCGAGCAGGTCTGCGTCCGCTCGGGCCAGGTCCGCTGTACGGGCCAGCGCGGCGGCGACGTCGCGACCCAGTGCGGCGTCGAGTCCCTCCAGATACGACCTCACCGCGACCCGCGCGAACCGCGGGTCGTCGTTCATCGGGTCCTGCCACGGGTCGATCCCCCACTCGGCGCAGGCCTGCAGGGTGTCGGCGCGGCGCAGCCCCAGCAGCGGACGCCGGAAGGGGCCCCTCGCCGCGGGCATGCCGGCGACGGCCCGGGTCCCGGAGCCGCGCAGCAGGCCGAGGAGCACCGTCTCGGCCTGGTCGTCCATGGTGTGGCCGAGCAGCACGGGGGCGCCGGGTGCGGCGAGCGCCCCGAGGCGCGCCTCGCGGGCGGCTGCCTCCAGCCCGCCCGGATGCCCGGGGTCGACGTCCACCCGCACGGTGCGCACCGTCAGCCCGCGGGCGCCCAGCGTCTCCTCGACGCCGGCCGCCACCTCGGCCGAACCGGGCTGCAGGCCGTGGTCGACGACCACCACCTCGACGTTCGTGCCGGACCGGCGCGCGCCCCACTGGGCCCCCATCGCCAGGGCCATCGAGTCCGCCCCGCCCGAACAGCCCACCACGACGGAGGGGACGTCCAGCATGGCCGTGGTGGCGTGCGCCACCCTGAGGGCCGCCGGGCCGAGCTCGCGCCTAGCCATGGATGCGGGCCACCCACGACGGCGGATCGGCGATCTCGGCGGGGGTCGGCAGCGCGTCGGGCGCGGAGAACGCCGCCGAGAGCGCGAGGGCGCCCTTCCGTGCCCGGACCTGCCGGCAGAACTCGAGTCCGTCGCGGTACTGGGCGCCCTTGTCGAAGCTGCGCGACACCCGCGCCATCAGGGTGGCCTCCGGCCGTCGGAAGGCGGCCCTCAGGGCGCGGACCGTGGGGATGTGCCTGCGCCCCGCCGTGTCGGCGACGTGGTCGGCGTGTCCCTCGAGGAACGTCATGGTGGCCGTCAGGCTCGCGAGGTCCCGCCTGGCCGACGGGGAGGTGACCAGTGCGGCGGCGTCCCGGGTCGAGCGCCAGCCGGCCAGCCCCTCCCGCAGCCGCGACTCGTCGTCGGCGATCCGGAGCATCAGGGTGCGCAGATGGTCGTGCAGCCAGGGGGCCATGTGGAACTGGAGGGCGTGGGTCTGCTCGTGCAGGGCCACCCACAGCCGGAAGTCAGCCGGGACGAAGCCGCGGTTGCGTTCGTGTTCGAGGATCGTCGGGGCGACGAGGTAGAGGGAGCCGGAGCCGGTGAACGCGTCGTACTGCCCGAGCATCCTGCGGCCGAGCGCGCCCAGGACGGCGCCGGCGAGCACCCCGTTTCCGACGGCGCGGAGCCGGTTGACCGGATGCGCGGGGCGGTCGGGCAGCCCCAGGTCGTCGGCGAGGCCGTCGACCATCCGGCGGGCGGCTCTCGCCCAGCCGGGGCGGTCGACGACGCGGATGTCTCGCGCCGCTCCCCCGTGCCGCAGGTGCCGTTCGGCGATGTCGCCGGCCCGCCGGGCGGTGACCCGGAGGTCGGCGACGAACTGCTGGATCTCGGGGCGGCTCGCGGGAGGCGGGGGCCCCTCCGTGAGGACGGCCACGCGCCGGGCGAGGCCCCAGCTGATCATGGGTCGGTACTCCATCAGCAGCCGCAGTCCGAGATGACGCCGGCGACCTGGTCGGTCCACACCTTGGCGGCCCACCCGTTGACCGCGCCGTTGACCATCGCGGCGAACGCGATCTGCCGGCCGTCGTCGGTGCGGGTGGTGCCGCTGAGTGTCGCGACGAACGACAGCGTCCCGGTCTTGGCCTGCGCGACGCCCCGGGCCGGGCTCGACACGTCGTCGTTGAAGCGCAGCGCGAGGGTTCCGGTGACCCCGGCGGTCGGCAGCCCGTCGAGGATGACGGACAGGCGGGGGTCGGTCTGCATGGCGCGGGCGACCCCGGCCAGGGTGGCGGCGGTGATGCGGTTGTCGCGCGACAGGCCCGACGCGTCGGTGATGCTGGTGTCCGCTCCCCACAGACCCAGCCCGGTCAGCTGCTCCTCGATGGCCGCGACGGAGCCTTCGAACGTCGCGGGGTGTCCGGTGGCCAGGGCGGTCTGGAACCCGATCGTCTCGGTGAAGGAGTTGTTGGACCGGGTCAGGGCGGTCTCGACGAGCACGTGGACGGGCAGCGATTCGACCCTGGCGATCTCGGGGCCCGACGCGCGGACCTCGGCCGGGTCTCCCGTGACGGTTACCCCCTCGTCGGCCAACTGCCCCGCGAAGATCGTCGCGGCGTCGAGGGCCGGGGTGCGGCTGCGGCCTCCCCCGGTGCGCCCCTCGTCGACCCAGAGGGCCGACAGCTGGGTGACCTGGTCGCGGTACCGGTCGGGCCACGAGTCGTTCCACCCGTCGTCGGCGAAGAGGGAGGCGTCGTAGCCCAGTTCGACGCTGGTGACGCCGGCCTCCAGCAGCGCGTCGGCGGTGGCGGCCGCGAGCTCCCGGGTCGACGTCGGCACCGGGTAGAACTCCGGATCGGCGGGCTCGCTGACCAGCATCGGGTCCCCGCCGCCCACGAGCACGATGCTCCCGTCGTCGGGTTGCACGATCGTCGTCGCGAAACGCTCCTGCCCTGAGAAGACGTTCATCGCGGCCACGGCCGTGAGGGTCTTGGTGTTCGACGCCGGGATGAGCGGAGTCCCGCCGTCGCCGGCCGCGACCACCTCGCCGGTGTCGACGTCGACGGCCTCCCACGCGAACCGCACGGGGGCGCCGTCGACCCCCTCGAGGAGGCTCGTGTCGAGGCCCGCGATGCGGGCGTCCAAGGTGTCCCGGACCGGCAGTGCCCCCGGGGCCGGCGCGGGCGCGAGGGCCGCGAGGCCATCGTCGCCCAGGGGCGGCGCGGGTGTCGGCGAGGCGGCGAACAAGGACGGCGGCGCGGATGTCGGGGCTCCGTCACGGGCGAGCCCCGCCGCCAGGGCGAGGGGTTCGCGGAGGACGGCGCCGGCGAACCCGGCGGCCAGGATGGCGCCGACGAGCACCCAGACCGCGACCTGGCGCGCAACGCTCGAGCGTGTCAAGGAATCCTCCGAGCCTGTATCCTGCAGACGTAGCCGGCCCGCAGCGACCGCGGGCACCGACCTCAATCATAGGAGCGCCTCAGTGAGCGAAGACGCACCCGTCGGCGTCGTCACCCCGGTGGACCCGGGACGTCGCATTCTGTTCGACGTCACGGTGGAGATCCCCAAGGGCACCAAGAACAAGTACGAGATGGACCACAACACGGGGCGTATCAGGCTCGATCGCGTGCTGTTCACCTCCACCCAGTACCCGTACGACTACGGGTACGTCGAAGGGACCCTCGGCCAGGACGGCGACCCGCTGGATGCCATGGTCATCGGCGCGGACCCCACGTTCCCGGGCTGTCTCATCGAGTGCTACGCGGTCGCGATGTTCCGGATGACCGACGAGATGGGCGGCGACGACAAGGTGCTCTGCGTCGCCACCGCCGACACCAGACGCAAGCACATCACCGACCTGTCGTCGGTGCCCGAGCACCTGCTGCTCGAGATCGAGCACTTCTTCTCCGTCTACAAGGACCTCGAACCGGGCAAGTCCGTGGAGGGCGCCACGTGGACGGGACGCGAGGAGGCGGAGAAGGAGGTCGCGGCCTCGTTCGAGCGCGCGAAGGGCACCCCCTACGAGGAGATGCACGGCGCCCACTGACGCGACGGTCCCGAAGCCCCGCCCCGGCGGGGCTTCGTCCGTCTCCGGGGACCGCGACGTGGGAGACTTGGCGGCATGCCGCGATACCTCATGCTCCGCACCCCGTCGGCCAACCGGGTCTACGCGGGTGAGGCGGCCACCCTCACCGAGGCCGAGCTCAAGATCACCGCGCCGTTCGCCGCAGACGTCGGCGACACGGATGTGGCCGGAGTCGGCTACCTGGGCTTCGACGCCCCCGACCTGACCGAGGGGCAACTCGACGTCGTCGCCAGGCAGTCGGCCTGCTTCGCGCTCTTCCGGCAGGAGGGGGACCTGCTCGCCCCCGTCGCGCTGCCGCGGCCACTGGTCCTCGACGACGACCTGGTCACCATCCCCAAGTACCAGGGCAAGACCAACGAACAGTTCACCCACCTGCTGCTCGGCGTCACGCTCGCGGCCGTCACCCGTGAACCCACCGGCCCCCGGCAGATCCTCGATCCCCTCGCGGGACGGGGCACCACGCTGTCGACGGCACTGATGCTCGGCCACGACGCCCACGGGGTCGAGGGGGACGAGAAGGCCTTCGAGCAGATGGTGTCGTTCTACCGCACCTACCTGCGGCGCAAGCGGATCAAGCACGCGGCCGACACGTCGTCGGTGCGACGCGAGGGCAAGGTGATCGGCCGGCGGTTCGAGGGGGAGATCCGCCGCGACGGCGAAGCCCTCCACATCACCGCGTTCACCGGGGACACGCGCGACTCGGCCTCGCTGTTCGGCCGCAAGAAGTTCGACGCGATCGTCACCGACGCGCCGTACGGCGTCGCACACGGCTCCGCCACCACCGACGTGAGGGGCGTGTCCGGGCACCGCGACCGCTCCCCCGCCGGCCTGCTGCGCGAGGCGCTACCGGTCTGGGCCGGCCAGCTCATGCACGGGGGCGCCCTGGGACTGAGCTGGAACACGTTCGGCCTGTCGAGGGAGGACCTCGCGGCCCTCCTGACCGACGCGGGCCTCACCGTGCGGTCCGGTGGCGCCTGGGAGCAGTTCGCGCACCGGGTGGACTCGTCGATCAAGCGCGACCTGATCGTCGCCGTGAAACCCTGACCCCTTCCAGGCGTACCCTCGGTTCATGCGACGACTCGTTCTGATGCGGCACGCGAAGACCGAGGCCAACAACCCGCACGGGGACAAGGCCCGGCGGCTCATGCCGCGCGGCGTGCGCGAGTCCCAGGAGGCCGGCGTCGAACTGGCCCGGCTCGGCCTGCAGTACGCCCTCGTGTCGACCGCGCAGCGCACACGCGAGACGTTCGCCGCGCTGTCGCTCGACATCCCCGTGGAGTTCCAGGACGCGCTCTACTACTCGGACACGGAGACGATGCTGCAGCGCATCTCCGAAACCGATCCCGACGTGACGGGCCTGCTCGTCATCGGCCACGCCCCCACCATCCCCAGCCTGGTCGCCGAACTCGCCTACGCCAGCAACCCCCGCGAGGCGGACCAGGCCCAGTGCTGGTTCCCCACCGGCGCCTACACGTCGTTCACGCTCGACGGCGAGTGGCTGGACCTCGCCGACGGGGACCTGACGGGCATCCGATTCGACGAGATCATCAGGCGCAGTCAGCAGCAAACGTAACGGGACGGTAACGCAGCGACCCGCAGTTGAAACGCCAACGGCCGATTCCCTAACGGAACCGTTACCGCACAGGGGAACTCACGAAATCCGACCCATGCAGGATTCTCGGCATGACAGTTCTCGAAATTGATACCGGCGACACCGCCTGGATCCTGGTGAGCGCAGCCATGGTGCTCCTCATGACCCCCGGTCTCGCATTCTTCTACGGCGGCATGGTGCGCGCGAAGAGCGTGCTGAACATGCTCATGATGTCGATCGTCACCATGGGTGTCGTCGGCGTCCTGTGGGTGATCATCGGCTACTCGATCGCCTTCGGTAACTCGGTCGGCGGCGCGGGCTTCCTCGGCAACCCGCTGGAGTTCCTCTTCCTCAACGGCCTCATGGATCCCGAAGCCACCGCGGGCACCATCCCGGTGCTGGTCTTCGCCGGCTTCCAGAGCGCGTTCGCCATCATCGCGGTCGCACTGATCTCGGGTGCCGTCGCGGACCGCATGAAGTTCTCCGGCTGGGTCGTGTTCTCCGCCGTGTGGGCCCTGCTGGTCTACTTCCCCGCCGCCCACTGGGTCTTCGCGTTCAGCGATGACAGCGGCTACACCGGCGGCTTCATCGCCAACCAGATCGGCGCGCTCGACTTCGCCGGCGGCACCGCCATCCACATCAACGCCGGCGCCGCGGCCCTGGCGCTCGCGATCGTGCTGCGCCCGCGTCTCGGCTGGGGCCGGATGCCGATGCGTCCGCACAACCTGACCCTCGTCATGCTCGGCGCCGCGCTCCTGTGGTTCGGCTGGTTCGGCTTCAACGCCGGCTCCGCGATCGGCGCCAACGGCACCGCCGGCGTCGCCTGGATCAACACCCTCGCCGGTGCCGCCGCGGCCATGCTGGCCTGGCTGCTGGTCGAGCGTCTGCGTGACGGCAAGGCCACCTCGCTGGGTGCCGCCTCCGGCATCGTCGCGGGCCTCGTCGCCATCACCCCCGCCGCAGCCTCCGTGAGCCCCATGGGCGCTCTCATCATCGGTGTCGCCGGTGGCGTCGCCTGTGCCTACGCCGTCGGTCTCAAGACCAAGTTCGGCTACGACGACTCGCTCGACGTCGTCGGTGTCCACCTCGTCGGCGGCCTCGTCGGCACCCTGCTCATCGGCTTCCTCGCCGACCCGGCCTCCCCGGCCCCCGGCACCGGCGGCCTCTTCTACGGTGGCGGCTTCGCCCAGCTCGGCGCTCAGGCCGCCGGCGCGGGCTTCGTCCTGGTCTACTCGCTGGTGGTGACCTTCATCATCGCCAAGGTCCTCGACCTGATCATGGGCCTCCGCGTTCCGGAGGCCGCCGAGACCAGCGGCATCGACACCTCGGAGCACGCCGAGTCCGGCTACGACCTCAGCCACGTCGGTTACTCCAGCTACGGCGTTCGGCAGACGCTGATCGTCCCCACCCCCCGAGAGGATGCTGACGCATGAAGCTAATCACCGCAATCGTGCAGCCCCCCGCACTCGCCCAGGTCCAGATCGCCCTCGCCCAGCACGGCGTGGCCGGCATGACCGTCACCGAGTGCTCCGGATACGCCCGGCAGCGCGGCCACAAGGAGTTCTACCGCGGCGCCGAGTACACCATCGACTTCATCACCAAGGTGAAGATCGAGGTCCTGGTCCAGGCCGACGAGGCCGACGAGGTCATGGATCTCATCGCCCAGTCCGCCCGCTCCGGCGCCGTCGGCGACGGCAAGGTCTGGTCCACCTCGGTCGACGATGTCGTCCGGATCCGCACCGGTGAGAAGGGTGCGGCGGCCATCTGATCCCGGTCGTCACTTCAGGTACACGGCGGGGGCGGCGCGAAAGCGCCGCCCCCGCCGCTGTGTGTTCTCAGGCGGTGATGAACGGGAAGGCCCGGAAGAGGGCGTCCAGCCGGCGTCGCACCGTGTCGCTCAGGGAGACGAACTCCTCCGTCGCGAGACTGCGCTGCCCCGGGCGCCCACCCCGCGACCAGATGCCCTTGACCACTCCCCCGGCGACGATCGCCCTCTTGAACACCCCGTTGTTGCCGGGGACCAGCCGCTGCTGCTGCTCGGCCGCCAATGCGAAACCCCGGTCCTGGTAGCCGAGGACGAACTCGTCGAACCCGGGCAGCAGCAGCGGCACCGACGCCCTCCGGCCGAGGGTCCGGGCCTCCTCGTGGAGCCCCGGCCCCCAGAACAGCGGCTCGCCGCCGCCGCCGGACTCCAGGTCATCCGCGACGAGCGGCAACGCGCGCCGCGCGTCACCAAGGCCGAGCTTGGTCCACCAGGTGAAGTCCCGGAGCGTCACCGGGCCGCGGAACAGCGCGTACCGGCGCAGTAACTCCGCGGTCGCCGCCGTCCGGTCCCCGTTGAACCGGCCCTCCAGAGTCTGACCCGCGGGGAGCCAGTCGGCCGCCGGCACCATGTCCTGCTCGGTGCCGTTCCAGGGGCCGTAACAGGCCCATCCTCCGGCAATGAGATGGAACAGGAGGTGGTAGCCGCGGCCCCCCGCGGGTTCCAGACCCGACCGCTCCCACACGTCGAGCAGGTCCTGCCGCGGAACCGGGTGGCCGTTCATGGCCTCCAATGCGATATCTCGGGCCCGCGCGATCTGCCGCTCATCGAGGCCGAGCCGGTGGCTTCGCGCCGAGGCGGCGCGGACGGCGGGCCTGGCACACAGTTCGGTCATCCACGCGACATCCTCTGCGGCGAGGAGGAAGACCGTGCCACGCATCGGGTAGCCGCGCACGAGACGCCCCTCGGTGAGATCGCCGAGCACCGCGTCGACGTCGGCACCGCTGCGCAGCACGGCGGAGGCGAGCGCGCCGGGAAGGTCCTGGCCCTGCATCGCGCCCGCGGCGGTCACGGCGTCGGCGGGGCGCCGGTGCGGGCGGGTGATCAGGCCCTGCGCCACGAGGCGCAGGCGGCCGAGGGCCGGGTCAGGCGAGGTTGCGGGCGACAACGGCGGCCACCTCGCGTCCGGACCGGACCGCGCCCTCCATGTAGCCGTTGAAGCGGGTGGCGTACTCGGCCCCCGCCCAGTGCAGGACGCCTTCGGGCTCGGCGAGGATCGGCCCGTTGGTGGTCCACACGCCGGGCGCGAAGTGCGCCCCGTGGCAGCCGCCGGTGAACTTCTCCGCGGACCAGTCGCGCTCGATGTAGGACAGCGGCTTGGCCGCGACGTCACCGAACGTGCGGGTCACCGAATCCACGAAGGCCCGCTCGCGCAGGGTCACGGACCGGCGCGACAGGCTGTCGGCGTCGGCGCCCTCGAAGAAGCCCATGAGGTGTCCGCGCTCCGACTCGTCGGAGGAGGTGTCGAAGGTCACCCGGACGGCGCCCTCGTCGGCGCTCGACTGCCCGGAGTACCCGAGGTCGCGCCAGAAGGGGCGCTCGTAGATGAGGAACGCCTTGATGACGTTGCCCGGGGCCACCTTGTCCGCGGCCTCGCCGCGCCAGACGGGGAGCTCGGGCTGGTGCGGCAGCGAGACGGCGAGCCGGGGCGGGAGCGTGGAGATGACCTGGCGTGCCTCGACGATCTCGCCGTCGGCCAGCACCAGCCGCGCGGACCGGTCGTCGTGTTCGACACGGACGACCTCGGCCCCAAGCCGCACCACGTCGCCGAGCCTGTCGGCCAACGCGTAAGCCACCGCGGCCATGCCGCCGTGGACGCGCTTCTGGTGGAGCCCGCCGTTGCTGGCGAGCATCGACTCCAGATCCGGACCGGAGTTGACCTGATGAAGCCCCTCGAGCAGCGTCGCCCCCTTGGGCATGGGCCCGAACGCCGCGGCGTACACCTCGCCGAACCGGCGCTGCGCGCCCTGGGTCCGCAGGTTGGTCGAGACCCACCGGCGCAGGTCCTGCCCGAGCCAGGCCTCGTTGGCCCTGCGCCAGGCCACGTCGTCGCGGAGACGCTTCGCAAGCCGGCGGAGCCGCAGGAGCCCCTGGCCGAGGTCCGAGACCTCGAACGGGGTGAGCGCGGGGCTGTCCTCCTTGGAGGGCACCTCGAGGGCCTGCCCGCGGAGCCGCACGACCAGGTTGCCGCGGGCGGGGAGCCCGATGGTCTCCAGGCCCATGTCGTCGATGATCTCGAGCAGCTCGTCGAAGCCCGGCCCGATCCACTGCCCACCGAGTTCGACGTAGGAGCCGTCGCTGAGAACGCGGTTCTCCACGCGGCCGCCGACGCGGTCGCGTGCTTCGAGCACAGTGACGTGCAGCCCGCGTTCCGCGAGGTAGCGGGCAGCCACGAGACCTGCCAGGCCGGCCCCGACAATGGCGCAGTCGAACACTGTGTTTTCCTCCTTGACGTGTACCCCCGGCGGGGACGCGCGTACCAGACTACAAGGCGGCCCTTCCGCCGGACCGCTGGCGTCGCCTAACCCCGAAGGGCCTCCGACCCGGCGTCGCGGAGCCACACGGCGAAGCCGCGATCGGCCGGCAGTTCAGCGTAGAGGGTCGCCTGATAGACGTGGTACACGTCAGGCTTCCCGTCCCAGGTGCGGGTGACCGGCCTGTTCGCCGAATCCAGTTCCGAGTGCCAGCTGCCGCGCTCGTGGTCGACGAAATGCTCGTCGGCGAAGCGCCAGAAGGTCTCGTACCAGTCCTGGAAGCGCTCCTCGCCGGTGGCGAGCCACAGGTAGCGGGCCGCGCCCGACGCCTCGGCCACCTCCCAGAAGAAGCGCTCCTCGACGACGGGGGCCCCGTCCCAGTCCACGGTGTAGACGAAGCCGCCGCCCTCGGCCCACGCATCGCTGACCGCGCCGTCGAACAGGCGCACCGCGGCAGGGAGCATCCACGGCTCGTCGACGCCGAGGGCGCGGAGCTGGAGGATGAGCTTGGTCCATTCGAGCCAGTGGCCGGGCTGCGAACCGTACGGGCGGAAAGGGTGGCGCGGCTCGTCGGCGTTGTAGCCGGGCACCGGCTCCCAGGCGGGGGTGAAGTGCTCCGGGAGCCGCCAGGACCCCTCGGTCTCCTCGGCGGCGCGCGACGCGATGCGGCGCGCGATCGACGCCGCGCGGTCGAGGTAGACCCGCTCGCCCGTCGCCTCGTGGGCGGCGAGGTAGGCCTCGGTGAGGTGCATGTTGGCGTTCTGGCCGCGGTAGTCGTCGAGCTCGGTGAAGGCGCGGTCGTAGCCCTCGGCGGCGATCCCGTCGTCCTCCCGCCAGTACCGGGCGTCGATCAGCGCAGCGCAGGCCGCGAGCAGCTCGGGGCCGCGGTCGATGCCGGCGACGGTGGCGGAGCTCGCGGCGAGCAGCAACTGGGCCGTGCCGTAGAGCTCCTTGCGGTCCTCGGGCCGATCGCCGCCGACGACGGGCACCCAGCCGCCGTACTCGGCGTCGCGGCCCGCCCCGTCGAGGTAGAAGTCGAGACCCTGCTCGACGATCTCCCGTGCCCCGGGGCGCGACTCCATCGACGCCAGGGAGAACACGTGGATCATGCGGGCGCCGATGAACAGCTGCGCCCCCATCTCCGGCATGGCGTGCCCGTCGCCGCCGATCCAGGCGAAACCGCCGTCCGCACTGCGGGCCTCGGGCTGGTAGAAGTCGAGCAGCGCACGGCGGTGGTCGACGAGGAAGCGCCGGTGGACCGGATCGGTGAAGCGGTTCGGGGAACCGCCGAAGAGCTGGGTCATGGTGTCCTCTCAGATCCGGTCCGCGAGCCAGGCCAGCTGGTGCCAGGTCTGCACGTCCTGGCCGCCCTCGTGGCCGCTGTGGGGATAGACGACGATATCGCGCTGACCGCCGTAGTGGTTGTGGGCCGCGAAAACGGTGGACGGCGGGCAGATCGTGTCCGCCAGCGCGACGGAGAACAGCGCCGGGCACTCGGCTCGGCGCCCGAAGGACACCCCGTCGAAGTGGCTGAGCGTGTGCCACACGGCGTCCTCGAGGTGCGGTGCGGCCCTGATGAACCTGGCCACATCGGAGAAGGGCGCGTCGTCGGTGAGGCCGACGGCACGGCGGATGTGACACATGAAGGCCACGTCCGGCAGAGCGCCGGCCAAGGGGATCCCGACCGACGGGGCGAGCCCGGCCGCGGCGAGGGTGAGGTACCCGCCCTGTGAGGCTCCGGCGACGAACAGCCGCTCGGGGTCGACGACGGGGTGGCCCGCGGCCAGCTGGAGAAGGCGGACCGCATCGGTGATGAGGCGGCGGTAGTAGTAGGCGTCCGGATCGTCGAGGCCGTCGGTCATCGGGCCGGGGGGTCCGAAGCCACCCGCCGACGGATGGGGGTCCGCGGTGCGGTCGAACAGGGTGGGCCGGCTCCATCCCTGGCCGCGGCTGTCCAGTTCGAGGTGGGCGAAGCCCGCTGAGGCGTAGACGGGTGCCAGGGGCATGCCGCGGGAGCCCGCGTAACCGTGGTACTGGATGACGGTGGGCAGCGGCCCCCTGGCCCCGGCGGGGACGTGCAGCCACGCCTTGACGGGGGCAAGCCCGAAGCCGGTGAAGGTGAGGTCGTAGGTGTCGATCTGCCGCTGCCGGTTGTCGATGCGTGTCTCCGCGATGATGCTCACCGGCTCGTCGGCGGCGAGCGTGGTGGCCCAGAATTGGTCGAAGGAGGGCGCCTCGGGGATCTCCGGGGCGTAGGTGCGCAGGTCCTCGAGCGGGAGGTCGTACTGGGCCATGGAGGGGACTCTACCGACGAGAAGCCGGAGGCGCCCACCCGGGCCCCACCAGGGCGGAACCGCGCTTCGCAAGGGGAAATGCGGAGGTTCTCCGGCGAACGCACCGCCGGAGACCCTCACTGCCGAGCCGCCCACGGGATTCGAACCCGTGACCTACGCTTTACGAGAGCGTCGCTCTACCGACTGAGCTAGGGCGGCAGCACGCACGAACTATACCGATGCCGCGCGGCGCGGGCAAAGCGCTCACGAGCAGGTGGTGCCGTCGTCGGGGGCCTCCCCCTCGAGGAGATAGCGGCCGACTGCGTCGGCGATGCAGGCGTTGTCCCCCGTCACCGCTCCGTGGCCGGCTCCCTCGAGGGTGAGCAGGACGCCGGACTCGAGCTGATCCGCCATGGAGACGGCCTGCTCGTAGGGTGTCGCCGAGTCCCCCGTCGTGCCGACGACGAGGATGGGCGGAGCCCCCGCGGCCGTGATCCGGATCTGCGGGGCGGATCCGGCGGTCCACGTCTGGCAGGTGTAGCTCATTCCCAGGTTCGGGGCCATGATCGGCGCGTCGTCAAAGGTGTCGCGCCACGCGTCCCGCACGTCGTCGACGCCCTCGTCCGTCGCGTCCGCGCAGACCATCGCCGGGAACGCGTAGGCGATGGTGTCGTAGCTGCCCGGGCCGCGGCCGTTCATGAGATCGGCGGAGCGCAGCAGTGCTTCCCCGTCGCCGGCCCTGGCCCTGGCGAGGACCTCGGCGAGGCTGCGGTAGGCCTGCTCGTCCTCGTAGAGGTAGATCGCGATCCCCGTGGCGGCCAGCGTCTGGGTCAGGGTCCGGTCGCCGACGGCGACGGGGTCGGCGTCCAGGCCTGACAGGAAGCCGGCGATGTCCTGTTCGATCGCCGTCCGGTCGTCGCCGAGGCCGCACAGGTCGGAGTCGGCGCACCAGGAGGTGAAGTTGCGGAGCGCCAGTTCGAAGCCCGCCGCCTGCGGGATCTCGTCCTCCCCGGTGATGTCGACGGCCGCGTCCAGTACCAGGCGGCCGCTGGTGTCGGGGAACAGTTCGGCGTACATCGCCCCCACGTACGTGCCGTAGGACACGCCGACGTAGTTGAGTTTCTCGGCGCCGAGCAGGTGCCTGAGGAGGTCGAGGTCGCGGACGACGTCGATGGTCGTGATGTGGTCGAGCAGGTCCCCGGAGGCGTCGCGGCACTGGTCGGCGAACGCCGCGGATCCCTCGCGCAGGGCCCGGTCCTCGGCGTCGTCGTCCGGGCTGCCGTCGAGGTTCATGAAGGCGTCGGTCTCCTCGAAGGTGCCGCACACCACCGAGGTGGACTGACCGGTGCCCCTGGGGTCCCAGCCGACGGTGTCGTAGTCGGGCCACCGGCCGGCGAGGCGCTCCGCCATGCTCTGCCCGCCGTAGCCGGGGCCGCCCGGGTTGACGAACAGCGGGCCGTTCGACGAGTCCCCGTCGGTGACCCTGCGCACGGCGATCTCGACGGCGTCGCCCTCTGGGGCCTCCCAGTCGAGCGGGGCGAGGACGGTGGCGCACTGCGCGCCCGCGCCGCCCTCGCAGAACTCCCAGTCGACGACCTGCGCGGCGTAGTCCTCGATGCCGCCGAGGCCGTCGGGCAGATCGACGTCCGGTTCCCCGGACGGCTCGTAGCCGGGTCTGCGGTCCTCATTGCGGTCGGGCTCGGCGGGGAACGTGTCGTGCTGGGCGACCGGCACCACGGGCACTCCCGGGAGGCGCTCGTCGTCGTCGAGCGGCCCGGGCGTGGCCGGGCCGGGGGTGTTCGGCGAAGCGGGCACGTCGCGGCTCCGGCCGCCGGCCATCCCGCTGAGGAACAGCGTGGCGACGAGGGTGAGCGCGATCACCCCGAGGATCGTCTGCGTGAGGCGGACCTTCCTGCTCATGCGGGTCCTTCCCCGTCGGGTGCGGGGACGGGCAGCCTCCGCGCGACCGAACATACCGACTCGAGCGGACAGCGCACGATCTCCCCTCCGTGGCGTCGCACGGACACGGCGTCCTCAGGGACGTGGTGGGCGGTGACGGTGCCGCGCTCGCCGTCGACCTCGACGCGCTCGCCGACCGCCGGTGCGCGTTGCAGGAAGTCGACGTACAGCGGATGCTCGTAGGTGAGGCAGCACATCAGACGGCCGCACGCGCCCGAGATCTGCAGCGGGTTGGGCGGCAGCGACTGGACGCGGGCGAGCCTCATCGAGATGGGTTCGATCTCGTCGAGGAAGGTCGTGCAGCACAGGTCCCGTCCGCAGAGGCCGACGCCGCCGAGAATCCTGGCGGCGTCGCGGTTCCCGACCTGTCTGAGGTCGATGCGGGCGTCGAGGGCCCGCGCGAGGTCCCCGAGAAGGCTGCGGAAGTCGACGCGGTGGGGAGCCGTGTAGTAGACGGCGACGACACGGTCGAACAGGGTGGACCGGTCGATGTAGTCGACGCCAACCACTTTCATCGGCAGTCCGTGCCGGCCGATCAGGTCCTTCGCGACCTCGGAGATGCGGCCGCGCAACTCCCTGTTCTCGCGGTCGCGGCGGAGGTCGGCCTCGGTGGCCGGGCCGGCGCACCTGGGCAGCTCACCGAAGCCGGAATCGATGTCCTCCGGCGCCCAGACGCATTGCGCGACCTCGGGCCCGTCCGGCGTCGGGTAGCGGACCCAGTCGCCGATCCGGTAGTGGGCGTCGCCGGGATCGAGGTAGAAGAGCTGGCCGTAGCGCTCGAACGCGACCGCCATCACTCTCGTCATGGGCCAAGCCTAGACAGGCGCCCAAGGTCGCGGGGATCGGGTGGCCCGACGGGTCGCTACTGGCGCGACTCGCGGGCGTTCTCGCGGGCCTTCGCGAAGGCCCCGTCGATGCCCCACCGGCCGCCGCCAATGGTGAGGAACAGGATGCCCACCGCGGCGAGCAGCAGGTCCAGGTCTCCCAAGAAGCCCTCCATGCCCTCGACGAACGGGCTGAAGCTGCCCCAGCGGATGAACGCGAGCGAGCCGCCGGCGACCGCGGCGAGGAGAGTGCCGACGACGCGCACGGCCAGCCCGATGACCAACAGCACCGCCATGCCGGCCAGCCCGAAGCCGAGGACCCACGACACGGTCTCGGGCTCGGGGATCCTCGTCTGGCTGAGGAACTCGGTGGTGGCGTCGATATCGGAGAGGATCTGGTAGCCGACCACGCCGATGATGGCAGCCGTGACGAGCCTCAGGACGAACAGGCCGAAGCTGGCGAAGTGCCCGACGCCACGCTTGGCCGTCACGGGCTCGCGGACGGCGTTGGCCTCCGACCTGGGAACGACGCCGAGCCGCTGGTCCCTGGCCTCCTGCTCCGACTTCACCTGCTGGGCGATGCGCTCCTCCTCCGCCACCTCGGCGGCGAGGCGCGTCTCCTGGGAGTCGTCGATGACCTGCGTCTGCTCGATGACCGGCTGGGGGTCCTCGGTACTGCCGACGCCGCGGTAGAGACCCGCCATGCCGGCGCCCGTCCCGGCCGTGGCGAGGACCGCCGCGGTGTCGGGGTCGATCCCGTCCTGGTCCTCGGTGGTGTCAGTGTCGGCTTCCGGGATGTCGGTCGTCTCGTTCTCCTCGGAGACGTCCTCCCCCGGCTCCTCCGTCGCATCGACTGCCGGCCCCCACTCGTCGACGGCAGGGCTGTCCGGTTCCTCGTCAGGGGTGCGCTCGTCCGCCACCGGCGGCTCGTCACCGGCGCTCTCGACCTCGGAGGACTCCTCGGCTGCGGTGACGGTGGCCTCGGGCTCGGGCTCGGCCTCGGCCTCGGCCTCGGGCTCGGCTTCCGGCTCGCTGGAGGGGGCCGGAGGAACGGCGACGGTCTGCTCGGACGCGTAGTCGTCCCACTCCTCGGGTTCCACGGGGACGCCGTAGTCGTCCTCGGCGGCCCACTCCCCATCCCGAGGCGTGCCCTGCTGGACCCAGTCGTTGTTCGACATCAGTTCCCCTCTTTGTGGCCAGTCCTGATCCTCATCTTGGCATCGGGGAACGGGGGCTCCACGCCTGACACGCCCGTGCGGCTCAGGTCCGGGCCGCCTGCGACAGGCTGATGAGCATCGCCTCGAGTGCCAACAGGGGCGCCACGTTGCCCTCGAGGGCCGTGCGGGCGACGAGAATGGCGTCGAGGGCCCGCACGGTCTGTTCGGGGGTGGACCGGCGGGCGAAAGGCTCGATCTGGTCGGCCAGGTCCACGTTCACAAGGGGCGTGCCTGGCGCGGTCTGTGCCGCCAGCACGTCCCGGTAGTAGCCGGTGAGCTCCGTCAGCACCCGGTCCAGAGCGTCGCGCTGGAGCCGCTTTCCGCGGGCCTTCTGCTGGTCCTCGAGGTCCTTGATGGCCCCCTGCGCCGACCGTGGCTTCCCGCCGCGGCCTCCGACGCCGAGGGCCTCCTGCAGGGCGGCCATCTCCTTCTGGTCCAGTTCGGCGGTGGCCTGGGATGCCTCCTCCGCGGCGGCGGCGACGAGGTTGTCGGCGGCGTCCAGGCAGGCGGTCATCGAAGTAAGCGTGGCCGGCAGCGTGAGGATCTGGTGGCGCCTGATCCGGGCGTCCTCGGAGCGGGCCAGCACCCGGGCGCGCCCGATATGCCCCTGAGCCGCACGGGCGGCGTGCGCGGCGAGCGCCGGCGACACCCCGTCGCGGGTGATGAGCAGCTCGGTCACGGCGTCCTCCGACGGAGTCACGAGCTTGATGGCCCGGCAGCGGGAGCGGATGGTGACGATGACGTCGTCCGCGTTGGGGGCGCACAGCAGCCACACCGTCTTCGCGGAGGGCTCCTCAAGGCCCTTGAGCAGCGCGTCGGCCCCGCGTTCGGTGATGCGGTCGGCATCTTCGACCACGACGATCTGGTAGCGGCCCTTGACCGGCGCGACTCCGGCGCGCCCGACGAGCGCACGAACCTCATCCACACCGATGGACAGCTGCTCGGTGCGCAGCAGCGTCACGTCCGGGTGGGCGCCCGAGAGCGTGGTGCGGCACTCCTCGCACTGCCCGCAGCCCCCGGAGGGGCACTGCAGCGCCGCTGCGAACGCCTTCGCGGCGTTGGAGCGGCCGGACCCCGGCGGGCCGACGAAGAGCCAGGCGTGGGTCATGGCGTGCCGACGGCCCTCGACTGCGCGGTGCAGCGTGGCGACCGCCCGTTCCTGGCCGATCAGTTCAGACCACACGTCACCCATGCGGGCAATCCTGCCATGCGCCGCCGACGGCGCCGCGCCCGGAACCGCCCCCGGATCAGGCGGCCGCGCGCTCGGGTTCTGCCCCTCCACCTGCGACGGCGGCCCCCTCGCCGGACCGGAAGTGGCCCGTAGCGGCGCGGGTCACGCCGGCCACCGCGAGCAGCAGGGCGGCTGCATAGACCGGCATGTGCAGCCACTGCGGCAGGTCGAGCGCTGTGACCAGCGAGCGGAGGTTCACCAGGACGATCGCGGAGCCCGCGGCCGCCCCGAGGATCCTCGGCGGCAGGTGCCGCACGAGCCAGGCGGCCATAGGTGCCGCGATCAGGCCGCCGACCAGGAGGGCCACCGCCATGCCGGGGACGATTCCCCCGCCCCCCAGCCCCAGAAAGAACCCGAGGCTCGCGGCGATGGCGACCAGGAACTCGCTGGCGTCGATCGTGCCGATCACCTTGCGCGGTTCCATGCGGCCGCTCGCGAGCAGAGCCGGGGTGCCGACCGGGCCCCATCCTCCGCCGCCGGTGGCATCGAGGAAGCCGCCGAACAGCCCGAGCGGGACAAGGAACCTGGTGGGCGGGCGACGACCCTCCGCACGTTTCCGGAGGCCGAAGAAGCTGAACCGGATCAGCACATACAGGCCGAGCGACAGCAGGATCACGGCCATGACCGGGGCCGCGGCGCTGGTACTGAGCCGCGACAGCACCGTCGCGCCGACGAGGGCGCCCGCGGCGCCGGGAACGCCGATGCGCGCCACGACCCTCCAGTCCACGTTCCCGAAGCGGTGGTGTGCCACCCCGGAGGCGAGCGTCGTCCCGATCTCCGCGAGGTGGACCGTGGCCGACGCCATCGCCGGACTCGTCCCCACCGCGAGCAGGAGGGTCGTCGACGTGACGCCGTAGGCCATGCCGAGGGAGCCGTCGACGAGCTGTGCCGCGAGGCCCACGAGGGCGAGGATGACGAGTTGGACCATGACCGGGCCAACCAGCCCCGGCGCCGATCCCATCCCGAACCGGCGGCATTACGCTGACGGCGGACGACGGAATAGCGCGGGTCAGCCGACGAGCGAGGCCACCTTGTCCGCGATGACCGAGGCGAGATCGTCGCGGCTCCGGCGCGCGTCGAGCACAAGATAGCGATCGGGGTCGGCTGCGGCCAGATCGAGGAAGAACCGCCGCGCCCTGCCGTGCACCTCCGGCCCGGCGCCCTCGAGGCGGTCCTTGGCGGCGATCGCCTCGACGGCCCCGGCCGGATCGGTGTCGAGGAGGATCGTCAGGTCCGGGCGGCGGTCGCCCACGGCCCACCACGCGATGCGCGCGACGTCGTCGATGTCCAGCGCCCTGCCGGCCCCCTGGTAGGCGATCATCGAGTCGACGTAGCGGTCGCACACGACGGTCACCCCCCGCGCCAGCTCCGGTTCGATCAGTTCGTGCACATGCTGGGCCTTGTCGGCCGCGTACATCAGGGCCTCGGCCCTCGCGTCGACGTGACCGACGGCGGGGTCGAGCACCAGGCGGCGAAGCTCGACGCCGACGGGGGTCCCCCCGGGTTGGCGTGTGACGACATGGGGCGTGCCACGGTCGGACAGCCACTGGGCGAGGCGCGCGACCTGGGTGGTCTTGCCGACCCCGTCGCCGCCCTCGAAGACGATGAACATGCCTGTCACTTCTTGCGCTTCTTCCCGCCGGACTTCGCCAGGAGCCGGCGGGCCTCGGCGACACGCGCCGGCCAGTCCGCGATGAACGCGGCACGGGTCGCCGTGAGGCTGGTGCGGTGGCGCTCGA
>JAUHXZ010000110.1 GCA_030426725.1 Actinomycetes bacterium | reverse complement strand
GAGGAACTCGCCGAGGCGCGTCGCGAGCAGGCGGCATGGATCTCGAAGCTGGTCCATGACGGCCTGCTCGACCCGGGCGACGAGGACGACCCCGTCGAGATCCTGCTGGCCCTGCACAAGTTCCTGCTCCACACGCCGTCGAAGGTGCTGCTCGCCGGCCTCACCGACGCGGTGGGGGAGAGGCGCACCCAGAACCAGCCCGGCACCATCGACGAGTACCCCAACTGGCGGGTCCCCCTGGGCGACCTCAAGGGGCGGCGGATCCAGCTGGAGGACATCTTCAGGGCCCAGTTGCCCAAACGGCTCGCCGCCGTGATGAACGGTCTGGAGCAGCAACCCGAGTCCCGCTGGGACCGCTGACGGCGCCGCCCAGCGGGCCTGGGTGTTAGGGCGACCCCGGCGTGAGCGACGCCGGGCCGAGTGTTACGTTCGAATTGTCACATTCGGCACAAGGAGGCGCCATGAGTGTCACCGTCCAGCAACTGCTCGATGCCGCCAATGCGGTGGTCCCCAAGGTCACGTTCGATGAGGCGCGCGACCTGATCGAGAACCGGGGGGCGCTCGTCGTCGACGTGCGTGACGCGCCCGAACTCGCCGCGACCGGCAAGGTCGTCAACGCCCTGCACGTGTCGCGGGGCATGCTCGAGTTCCGGGCCTGTCCCGAGACGAAGTACCACGATCCGTCCTTCCGCAAGGACCGACCCACCCTGCTCTACTGCGCGTCCGGCGGCCGCTCGGCGCTGGCGTCGAAGACCCTTCAGGATCTCGGCTTCCAGGAGGTCTACAACCTCGGCGCGTTCAAGGACTGGGTTGACGCGGGCGGCGACATCGAGGGTCCGATGGACCAGGGGATGTCCAACTCCTAGGAGCCAACCGGCCGTCGGGCACGGCTGGGGCGAGGTCGCGCCGCTCCGGCACACTAGGGATGTGACGACAGCCCCTCGTGCGCCGGGCAGGGCGACATGTACTTCGTGAACGAGCACCGCGACTACGCGGATCTCGACGCGGAGGACCGCCTCGCGCTGCGGGACGTCCTCAGGACGGCGTTCGCGATCGGGGAGTCGGCTGACGAACTGTGGAGCGACTTCGTCGACACCACCGTGTTCCTGCGTCGGGTCAGGGAGGTGGGGGAGAGCGCCCCGCCCCGGGGGGTCATCGGCGGGGCGATCGTCATGGGCCAGCCGCTCGACCAGTTCGACTATCTCGCCTACATCGCTATCCATCCGGCGTACCGGCACCGGCGCCGGCTGTTCTCCCGGGACGAGGGCCCGCGGCACGGCACCAGGCTCCTGCACTACGTCTACGACGTGATGAGAACCCGCGTGGACTCCACCAGGATGCAGCGGCACCTCCTCATCGAACCGATGGGCGACGCCGCCCTCGACTTCTACCTCCAGGCCCTCCCGCCGAGTGACTTCCCCGTCAAGGTCTACGAGGCCGACAACATCATCTCCGTCGCCTACGACGGCCTGGACCTGTGACCTCGATGCCCGCCGGGACCCCTCAGGCGAGGCCCTTGCGGATCCTCGGCCTGGCCCCGACGAACACCAGCGCACTGATGCCGAGGACGATCGCCACGTCGACGGCCACGCCGCCCCAGGTCGCGGTGCCCTGCATGATCTCGTCGGTGCCGCGGTAGGCCCAGTAGAACGGACTCCACCACACCGTCCAGTGCCAGGACTCGTCGACCAGCTGGTACACCAGCACCGAGGCGATGAGCGGCAGCATCAGCACCTTGAGGGAACTGCCCGCCTCCATGATGTCGCCGCTGCTGAGTCCGAGCAGGAAGCCGAGCACCACGGAGATGGTGGCGGTGGCGACCAGGAGCAGCATCAGTTGGCCCCAGTTCACTCCCGCCAGCCCGAGAATCAGCAACGAGGCAACAGACGTGGTGAGCAGCAGGGTCAGGGCGATGAGACTCTTGCCGATGATGAACTGCGCGGCGGTCGCGGGAGTGACGTTGACGGCGCTGATGGTGCGATCGGCCTTCTCCGTGACCATCCCGAAGGCGATGATCATGCCGGCAAAGACCGTGATCATCATGAGGAGCGCGCCTCCGAGGGCACGCTTGAGCGGCGGGACGACCTCCCCGAAGTCGTAGACCGTGGCACGGCTGTCGTCGAGGTCCGCGCCCAGGTCGTACAGGGCGTTGATCGCCCTGGCATAGTTCTCCGTCGACTCCGGCTCGGTGCCCTCGAGCACGATCTCCACGGCGTCGCCGTCTCCGGTGGGGACGATCCCGACGACGTTGTCGCGCTGCCCGACGCGTTCCTCGACCGCCTCAACGTCGCCGAGCCGGGTGACCGTGGCGACCTGCTCGTAGTACTCGACCCGCGCGGACTCCGTGTCGTCGAGGACGGCGACGTGCAGACTCGCCTCGTTGACCCCGGGGGCGATGAGGGTGATCACCACGGCCAACGCGACGGGTGCCAACGCGATGAGGAGCGCGATCGACTCCTGGGACGCGGTGCGGACGTCGCGTCGGAAGATGCTCCAGATCTTGCGCATGAGTGTCACCTGCCCAGGTTCGCGCGGTAGCGGGGGATCGACAGAGCCAGCAGCACGGCTCCCAGCGCGAGGAACCCGCCGGTCGTGGCGAGCACGTAGCCGACGTCGGGGGTGGGCAGCAGCGTCTCCTTGAGCGCGCCCAGCATGTGCGTCGACGGCACGAGGTCGAGCCACGCGGGGGAGAAGTCCGGCACGAAGTAGCCGATGACGGGCAGCATGACCAGCAGCACGACCACCAGGATCGGCCCGAAGGCCTGGGTGAGGTCGTCGAAGAAGCTCCCGATCAGCAGCCCGATCGTCGTCGCGGCGAACGTGATGGCCAGCAGCGTCGGGATGAAGAGGGCGTAGTGTGCCGCGGTGCCCATGACCGGGACCGTGACGATGAGCGACGACGCGAGCGCCACCGTCATCACGACCAGCGTCTTGCTCACCAGGTACTGCCAGAGCCGACCCGGGGTCACGGCGATCGCGTCGATGACACCCTCACTCTTGTCGAGGGCGATGTAGGCGACGGCGATGAAGATGCCCATGAAGGCGTTCAGCATCACCGCGATCACCGGGATGAACTGCTGGCGGAAGTCGAGCCGCTCCACCGCGCCCAGGGTGCGCACGTCCTGCGCGTCGACGGCCTGGACCAGGTCGTCGACGCTCTGGTTGTGCAGCATCGAGATGAGGTTGACGAACTTGTCCGACTCGGAGCCCTGCAGGAAGTACTCGTAGCCGGCCTCACCGTCCGCGTCGATCGAGACGACGCCGCCGACGGAGCGCTCGGACGAGGCCAGGCGCAGCATGTCGTCGAAGGATTCCGCGACGTACTGCGTCGACTCCACCAGACCGGTGTCGGGGTCCAGGCTCTCGTAGACCCGGGTGTGGGCCACGTCGGACTCGGTGAACTCGACGGTGGTGGGCGTCCGGGTCTCCCGTTCGTAGTAGGTGATGATGGCGGGATCGAGGGTGAACTCCTCGTCGTCGAGTTGCCTGCTGCGTCCCTCCTCGGCGGCGGCCTCGTTCCAGGCCTGCACGACGGACTCGGGGGCGTCGTAGTAGAGGTACTCCTCGGTGAGGGACGAGGGCTGCTCCGGCACGAAGATGAGCAGGACGGCGAGCACGATGCCCGCGATGATGAACTCCAGGAAGAAGTAGAAGCCGCGGGCGGCGATCACCAGTTCCTTGCGGTAGCTACTCAGCAGCTTCATCGCCCACCAGCCGTTGACCGGTCACGGAGATGAAGATCTCCTCGAGGGTGGCTTCGCGGGTGTGCATCGTCAGGACCCCGCCGCCGTCGAGCAGCCGCGACAGTTCCGCCCGGTCGTCGGCGTCGTCGGGGGAGAGGTCGACGGTCACCGGCTGCCCCTCGTCGAGGTACTCGACGGCCACCTGGTTGCGTCCGTAGGCGCGCTTGAGGTTGCGCGGGGAGTCGATCAGCTTGATCTGCCCGTCGACGATGAAGCCCACCTGGTCGCACAACTCCTCGGCGATGTGCATGTTGTGCGTCGTGAGGAAGGCGGTGGTCCCGGCGGCCCGTTCCGCGTTGATGATGTCCTTGATCGTGGCGGCGATGGCTGGGTCGAGGCCGGTGGTGGGCTCGTCGAGGAACCACACAGCGGGGTTGTTGAGGAGGCTGCGGACGAACGTGAGCCGGTGCTTCATGCCCTTGGAGAAGGTGCCCGCCCGGTCCTTGGCCTTGTCGGCGAGCCCGGCCAGCTCCAGCAGCTCCAGCGGGTTGCGGGTGGGGACGTCGAACAGTTCGGCGTAGTACTGCAGGTTCTCCAGCGCCGTCAGCTTGGAGTAGACGTTGGACTGCTCGAAGCTCACCCCGATGCGGTTGAAGCGGCGTTTGTCGACCGTGGTGAGGTCGTAGCCGTCGACCTCGGCGCGGCCCTCCTGAAGGGGGAGCAGCCCGGTCAGGATGTTCTGGGTGGTGGACTTGCCGGCCCCGGACGGGCCGAGGAACCCGAAGATCTGGCCCTTGCCCACCTGGAACGAGATGTCGTCGACCGCGTACGTGTCGTCCTTGGTGTAGGAGTGACGGAGGTGCTCGACATCGATGGCGATTTCACTCACCTCTTCAGTATCCCAGCCGATCCTGCCCGGTGGATGGCGACCCCGGGAACCGGGGGCCCGACCGGCCGTGCCAAAGCCCGGATGACAGCCGGGCGGGGTGTGTTCGTCGGGTTCCAGATCCCGCGGCTCGACGCCCACATGGCGGAGCACTACGGGCAGCAGTGGACCGCGTACGCGACACGCACCAAGAAGTTGGTCCCCGGTCTTTACTAGCGAGTGGACGCCGCCAGGGCCGGAGCGCGCAGGGTGCGCGATCCCTGCGTGGTCACCCGGGTGCCCGGTGCTTTGTCTTGGTGCTTCTGCGCCGGGCACGCCGGAACACGACTAGCGTGAAACCGGAGCCGGTCGGCCCGGTGTGCGGGTGCTGTGCCGCTCCATCCGACAGGAGGGATGTTCATGCCCGCAATCACGACGAAGATCAGCCGATTCCTCCGGTTCCCCTGGTGCTGCAGTCCACCGGCCGCACCGTCTGGCCTGTTGGCGGGGCCGGGGGGAGGCAGTATGGAGATCCAGGTGGTCTGGGATCCGCTGGCTCCCGCCGCCTCCGTGGCGCACTACCTGGTCTACCGGCGCAAGACCACCGGACAGTTCGATCTGCTCGCCGTGGTCACGGCCGACGCGCTCGGGCTGCTCGTGCCGGGCAAACTCGGGATCGTCGACGCCCCCGACTACTGGCCCTGGCCGTCCGGTGGTGACGCGTCGGCGGAGCGCTGCTACACGGTGTCCGCTGTGTCGACCCGCGGCCTGGAGGGGCCGATGTCGGCGCCCACGTGCGCACTTCCGTTGTAGTCCGGTAGCCCCTGTAGGGGAGCGAGGCCGGCAGCGGGCGCGACATCACGGCATCCGGCGCGTTGGGTAGGGTGGTGCGGTGGTTCTAGAGCTTCCCGCCGCTACCTTCGTCGGCCTCATCATGCCTCTGGTGCTCCTCGTGGGCCTGGTCCTCGGGGGCATCGCTCAGTGGGTCCTGCGGGGACGGGTGCGCGTCGGGCTGGCTCCGCTGATCGTCCTGACGATCCTGAGCGTGTCGATCGGGATGCTGCTCGTCGGAGTTCTCGCCCCGGACACACAGCCGTTCAGCCCCACCGGGATTCTGGTGGCCCTCGGGGCGCCCGTGGCCGCCCTGATCGCCTACGCGGCGGTGGCCGCCCACTTCCAGAACCCGATCGACCAGACCACCATCGCCGAACTGATGCGGGAGGGGGAGTCGGACCGGGTGGAGTTCAAGTCATCCGCCCGCTGGAACCTCCACACCCACGCACGGGACGACAAGTTGGAGCTGGTGATCGCCAAGACCGTGGCGGCGTTCCTCAACGCCGACGGGGGAACGCTGCTCATCGGCGTCAACGACGAGGGGGAGGCGATCGGCCTTGTCAACGACTTCTCGACGGTGAAGGCGCCGGACACCGACCGGTACGAACTGTGGTTGCGGGACTATCTGGCCACCAGGCTGGGCCAGAACGCGTCCGTGCTGCCGGCCATCGACTTCGAACCGGTCACGGTCGACGATTCCGACACCTACGTCTGCCGGGTGAAGTGTCCCGCGTCGCCGCGTCCGGTGTATCTGAAGGTGCTTAAGAACGGCGGGTCGGAGTTCTGGGTCCGCACGGGCAACTCCACCCGGCTCATGCAGGTGGAGGAGGCGGTCGGCTACGTGATGCACCGCTGGCCGCTCGGCATCGGCTCGACCTTGGCCGCTCAGGCGCGGGCGACGGTCCGCTTCTCCGGCGGTTTCTGACCAGTTCGTTGTTCCGGCGACCTGCGGATGTGCGGTCCGCTCCTGGACCGCGAAACGCTGGCG
>JAUHXZ010000021.1 GCA_030426725.1 Actinomycetes bacterium | reverse complement strand
ACTCGGGAAGGCCCTCCCCGGAGGCTCCCGGTCCTGCCGGGATCGTGCTCGGCTGGGACGGGGACGAGTCGCCGGTCGCCCTCGATCTGGAGCAGGAGGGCGCCACCGTCCTCACCGGCCCCGCGGCGGAGGCGGCGCTCGCCGCCGCCATCACCGGCCTGGCCTGCGCGCCCTGGTCGGAGACGGTCGACGTCGTCGTGGTCGATGCCCCCGAATGGGCCGCCGCGCTGGACGACCCCCGGATCTCCGCGGCCGAAGGACGCGACGCGGCGCTCGTCGACCTCACCCGGTTGTGCTCGTCGCGGCGCCTGGAGCTCGGCTCCACGGACCTCGCCGAGGTCCGTGCGGACGAGGACGCCGGCGCCGCCTGGGCGGCCACCGTCTTCGTGTTCGCCGAACCGCTCACCCCGTCCCAGCTCGACGTCGTGGGGGACGCCCTGGCCCTCGGCAGGGTGGGCGTGTCCGTTCTCACCGCGGGCCTCGCCCCCCACATCCCCGCGACGGTGGTGGAGGTGGGAGCAGAGGAGGCCCGCTGGGACGGCCGCGCCTTCTCCCCCCAGCTGATCGACCGTCCCGCCAAGCGGGCGCTCCTCGACCTGTTCGAACTCACGGGCACCCAGCGGACCGAACCGGCCGGGTGGTGGGCACCCGGCGACGCGGCCAACGTGCTCCCCATCCCCCTCCACCCTTCGTCCGAGGAGGACCTCGACGTGATCGCCCCTCCCGGACCCATCGAACACCCCACCCTCCTGCTCCTGGGCGAAGTGAGCCTCGACGGTGCGGCCGGCCCGTCGCCCACCCGCGCCGTCGGCCAGTGCCTCGAGTACTGCGCCTGGCTGCTCGAGCATCCGGCGTGCACACCGTCGGCCATGACCCGGGCCATGCTCGTCGCCGAGCCCACCCGGCGTTCGAACATGAGCCGGCTCCGCGGCTGGCTCGGGACGGCCACCGACGGCGCCACCTACCTCCCCGAGGCCTACTCGGGTCGCATCAGCCTGGACGAGCGGGTCACGTCGGACTGGGAACGGTTCCGCACGCTGCTCAGCGGGGGTGTGAACCTCGCACCGGACTCGGCCCTCATCGAGGCGCTCCGGCTCGTGCGGGGCGAGCCGCTGGGGAGCTTCGCGTTCCAGTGGCTGTGGGCCCATCAGGTCCGGGCGGACATGGTCGCGATGATCGTCGACGCCGCCTGCTGCCTCGCCGACCGAGGGCTCGAGCGGAAGAACGCGACGCTGGCCATGTGGGCCGTCGAGCAGGGCAGGCTCGCCGGCCCCGGTAGCGACGAACTGGGGGCCCGGGAGGTACTGGCGCACGCGGTGGCCGGGCGGCACTCGGACGCCGAGCGCGCCGCGCTGCGGCTGACCCGCGCCGCCAGGTCCGAGGGGCGGGACCTCGCCCCGCACCTGGCCCGCCGGGTGCAGCTGGCGCTCCACGGCGAGGCGGCGGAACCGGCGGTACGCACGCAGGTGTGACCCGTGGGCGACACGGAAGTCATGCCGACGCCCTCTCGCTGGATCCGCCGGGGCTGGTGGATCATTCAGCCATGACCAATACCAGTGGAGAGGCGACGTGGGTGCCGGGCCGCGTCGCTGCCGCCGACGTCCAGCGGATGATGTCGCGCCTCCTGCTCACCCACGGCTCCGACTCCGCCAAGAAACTCTCGGCCTTCTGGGTCCTCATCGTCCTCGCCACGGCCATCGCCGCCGCGGGAGTCGTCGCCGATTCCACGGCGACCGTCATCGGCGCCATGATCGTCGCCCCGCTCATGACCCCGATCCTCGGAACTGCCCTGTCGGTCGTCCTCGCCCGGCGCCGGGACATCGTCGTCAACCTGGCGATCATCCTCGCCGGGGTCCTCGTGGTCATTGCCGTGTCGTACCTCATCGGACTGACGACGCCCGCGCTGCTCATCGCTGACACCAACTCCCAGATCGCGGCGCGGGTGTCGCCCAGGCTGATCGACCTGCTGGCGGCCCTCGCCACTGGTGCGGTGGGCGCGTTCGCGATGGTGCGCTCCGACATCTCCGATGCCCTGCCCGGCGTCGCCATCGCGATCTCCCTGGTTCCTCCCCTCGCCGTCGTCGGGCTGACGCTTGAGTCCGGCGCGCCAGACCAGGCCGTCGGCGCTCTGCTGCTCTTCGGCACCAACGTCAGCGCGATCATCACGACGGGTGTGATCTTCTTCCTGGCCTACCGTGTCAGGGCCGCGGCCACCGACCTCGGGGTCGCCGTCGGGCAGCTGCGTCCCGGGACGCTGCTGGTAGTGGCGGGCGCGCTCGTCGCCCTCGCCGTCCCCCTGGGCCTGGGCACGTCGGTGGTGATGCAGCAGGTGGACATCGTGAGCCGGGCGACCCCCGTCGCCACGGCCTGGGCGGAAGCGCAGAACTGGCAGATCAGTACCATCGAGGTCCGTCAAGGCGTCCTGCGGATCGTGGCTCTCGGTCAGCCGCCCACTATCTCCGACGCCGACCTGCGCGCCATGCTCGACGACGCCGGGTTCGCCGACGTGGACGTCGAGGTGACGTTGGTGTTCGGGGGCAGCAGGCTCCTCACCGCCGACGGCTGACCCGCCACTTGGGGTGGCTACCGCTCGCGCGGCCCCCGGGGTCACTAGAGTTCCAGGTGTCCCGTGGCCACCCTTCCCCGTCAGGGTGCCCCGCAAGATTCTCCGTACAGAAAGAGGTGAGTCCTCATGGACTTCATGGGGTTCTTCTGGCTCCTGGTGTGGGCGTTCTTCTTCGTCGCCTACCTCATGGTGCTCTTCCAGATTCTGATCGACGTGTTCCGCGACTCCACGATGAGCGGCTGGGCCAAGGCCATCTGGGTCATCGCACTGATCGCGATCCCGCTCCTGACCGCGCTGGTCTACCTGATCGCCCGGGGCGGGTCGATGAACAACCGCCGCCAGGCCGAGCAGGAGCGGGCCAGGCAGGTGGCCGAGGACTACATCGCATCGGTCAGCGCCGCGGTGCCGCCGTCGCAGCAGATCGCCAACGCCAAGGAACTGCTCGACACCGGAGCCATCAGCCAGGCCGAGTACGACGCCCTGAAGGCGAAGGTCTTCGCCTCCTGACACGACAGAAGCCGCGGTCCCGGGATGTCCGGGGCCGCGGCTTCGTCGTGTGGGTCAGGCCTGTGCGCCCTCGTCGGTGGCCGTGTCCGCCGCGGCGGGCTCCTGGTCGTGCAGCGCGTCGTAGGGCGCGACTGTGCGGGCGTCCTGCCGGGGAATCAGCACGCCTCGGACGACCAGCAGGATGGACGCGGTGATCGGCACGGCCATCAGCGCGCCGACGAGGCCGCCGAGGGTACCGCCGACCATCGCGCCGATCAGCACCAGGGACCCGGGCACCGACACCGCCTTGCTCATGATCTTCGGCGTGACGACATAGGCCTCCACCTGCATGTAGGCGAAGTAGACCACCGCGAAGATCAGCGCGGGGACCCAGCCCCCGAGCAGGCAGAAGGTGAAGGAGATGATCCACATGAGGACGGACCCGATCATCGGGATGAGCGTGACGAACAGCGCCGCGAAGGCCAGCATCACCGCGTAGGGCACCCCGAGGATGGTCAGCAGGATGAAGGTGAAGGCGGCGTTCATGCTCGACATCTGGATCTGGCCCGCGACGAAGCCACCGACCGAGCCGGTGATCTGCTCGGTCATCTCGGCGGCACCGGCGCGGCGGTAGGCCGGGAGGATCGAGTACAGGCCCTGCTTCATGCTGTCCATCGACGCCAGGAAGTAGAGGGTGAGCACGATGACGATCATCGTCGTCGAGATCGCGTTGATCAGTCCGCTGCCGAAGGCGACGATCCCGCCACCGAGGGACAGGAGGTTCGCGGGGTCCGAGAGCCACGTCTGGGCGCGGGTGACGACCTGGTCGATCAGCACCTGCTCGCCGGCGCCGCCCGTGATCTGCTCGAACACGGCCGACTGCCGGAAGTCGGCGATGTAGCCGGGCACGGACTGGGCGAAGATGACGACCTGCTCGACCGTTGCCGGGACGACGAACGCGAGCATGGTGCCGACCACGACGATGAACGCCGCGAACACGATGCCGATGCTCGCCCCGCGTCCCTGGCCGCGCCGCTCCAGGCCGCGAACGAGCGGGTCGAGGGCCAGCGCGAAGAACATGGCGATGGTGACCGACAGCATGATCCCGGCGAGGGAGACGACCGCCCCTCCGAGCGACAGCGCCAGCATGACGGCGATGGTGACCGTGAACGCCCAGGCGAACGGCTGGGCGAGCCGGGCGGTGACGGCGACCGGCGTCCGCTCGGTCCCCAGGATGGGCTCGGTCGCGGGATTCCGCTCGGGAAGCTGCATGGGGGTTTCCTTCCTCGCGCCTGCGAGTCTGTCGCCGCTGGGCGATCCGACGGATCGCTGCGTGGCCGTGTACAGCCGGGAGTCTAGCGACGGGCCCGGTGCGCTAGCCCTGCTCGCCTGCCCCTTGGTCGGCGTGCCTGTCGCGCGCCGACTTGACCCGGTCACGCATCAGGTTCAGGAGGGCGCCGACGAAGACCAGGTTGAACGCCAGCTGGAAGGTCACGACGGCCCTCGCCGTCTGGCCGGCGGCGCTGACATCGCCGTACCCCACCGTCGCCATCGTCGTCATGGAGAAGTAGAGCGCGTCGAGCCTCGTGTCGAGGCTGACGAACTGATCAGGGGCGTCGGATGCGATCAGGTAGTAGACGAGCGCGAAGGCCACCAGGACCAGTTCGAAGGCGACGAGCAGGTGGACCGGCCGCAGCCGGCGGTGGGCCCAGATCACCTCTCGCGTGATGCTTACTGCAACCGCCGCCAGGCTCAGGACACCGACGAGCACTCCAAAGAGGGTGCCGATCGGGGCGTCGGAGGAGCTGAGGGGCGCAACGAAGTAGAGCGCCAGGACGGCGATGGGCAGGAGCATCCGGTTGACCAGCGACGACCACTTCACCCGGCTCAGTGTAGGGAACGCGATGAGAGCGCATTCACGAGTGCGCTCGCGTCAAGATAGTGTTACCTCGGCGGTGTGCGAGATGGTCTTCACCCGCCGTCGAGAAAGGCTGATCCGCATGGGATTCTGGGAATTCTTCTGGCTGATGGTCTGGGGCTTCTTCTTCATCATGTACCTCATGGTGCTGTTCCAGATCGTGGTCGACATCTTCCGTGACTCGAAGATGAACGGCTGGTTCAAGGCGATCTGGGTGCTCGCGCTCCTCGTCGTGCCCGTCATCACCGCGCTCATCTACATCATCGCCCGCGGCAAGGGCATGAACCAGCGTCAGGCCGAGGCCGCCGCCGGTGCGCAGCAGGCCACCGAGGACTACATCCGCTCGGTCGCCACCGCGAACGACCCCGCCTCGCAGATCGCGAGCGCCAAGTCGCTCCTCGACTCGGGCGCGATCTCGCAGGCCGAGTTCGACCAGCTGAAGGCCAAGGCGCTCGCCTGATCCGCCTTCGGAGTGAGCCGCGGTCCCGGATTCCGGGCCGCGGCTCTTCTCATTCCACGAAGGGGGCGACGGAAGGGCGCGACGCGGCGGCGGCCCGCAGAGCCTCCCTGCCTGGTTCGCCGAACACCTCGACGAAGCCGTCTACGAGCAGCGGCGGGAGCGCCTGGACCCGGCCGGAGGACCGGCTGTCGGCGATGACCCCCAGCCCGGCGACGGCGTCCTTGGCTGCCTTGGCCCGGAGCGTGTCGGGTTCGAGCCGGCTCATCCCCCAGATCAGCGTCGAGTAGTTCGGGTCCGTGATGCAGCTCTGGAAGTACACGGCCGCGGCGTCGCGCAGCTGTGCGTAGACGGCGTTCTCACCGACCTCGTCGATCGCGGCCCGCACCGCACGGCCCCGGAAGAAACCTTCGAGGATCTTGCGGGCCCCCACCAGCGACGGGCTGAGGCGGCGCTGCCTGGCCTCCACCATCACCGAGAGCCAGAGCCCGACGAAGCGGTCGCCGTCGCCGCTCTTCCCGTAGCGGGCGCGGCGCAGCACCGGGTTGAGGTCGTCGGGGAACTCGTCGGACATGGCCGAAACCTATCACCGGCCGCCCCTCGTCCCCCTCCGCGGTGGGTGGGGTTGAGCAATTGGATCGGGTCGACGGCAAGCCCACGCTCAACTCACGCGGGGCGTTCTCGTTGACCCCAGCCAATTGCTCAACCCCACCCACCCAGGAGGGGACAGCCCACTCCGGGGAGGGGCGGCGGGAAGTCCGGGGATCAGGCGAGCTGGAGGGCCCGGACGACGATGACGGCGACGATCGAGGCCGTCATCAGGCCGATGAGCGGCCACTGCAACGACCGTCGCTCGCGCGGCAGGTAGATGATGATCGTGGTGGCGGCGGCCCCGCCGATGAGCCCACCGATGTGCCCCTGCCAGGAGATCCCCGCCCAGGTGAACGACAGGACGATGTTGAGGCCGAGCCAGAAAAGGATGCCGCGGACGTCGCCCTTGTGTTTGATCGCGATGAGCAGCAGCGCGCCGATCAGCCCGTAGATCGCGCCGGAGGCGCCGGCCGTCGACGAGTAGCCGGAAGAGAACAGCATGACACCCGCCGAACCGCCCAGCAGCGCGACGAAGTACACAGCCAGGTAGCGGGAGCGGCCGAGGACCTGCTCGATGGCGGGCCCCAGCATCCACAACACGAGCATGTTGAAGCCGATGTGCCACACGGCCGAGTGAACGAAGCCCGACGTGAGGATCTGCCACGGGGCACCGGTGGCCACACCCGCGACCCAATCCGAGCCGGAGGCCGCGCAGGCCGTGGGCCCGACGAGCAGGATCCGGTCCCCCACCGGACACATGCCCTGAGGCAGCAGGGCCAGGAGGTTGTAGACGGCCCCGAACGCGCCGCCGGTGAGGAGCACCGCCACCCACACGGCCGCGTTGATGCCGATGAGGGTGGTGGACGTGACCCGCGGGTTCGCGACCGGCTCACCGCCGTAGGCGAGCCGGACCCGGCGCGTGCGCTGTCGGCCGACGGCCACGCACTCCGGGCACTGGAAGCCGACGGAGCCAGGCACCATGCACTGCGTGCAGATGGGGCGGTCGCACCGTTGGCACCGGATCCCCGTCGGCTGATCCGGGTGGCGGTAGCACGTCGGTGCCGCGGCTTGTTCCATGCGCCGAGCGTACCCAGTCGAGTGAAGCAGGGCCCGACGGCCTCGGCGGGTAGGTTGACCCCATGGGCCACGGACATTCACACGGCGATCACGGGGTGGTCGAGGTCGGGCAGCGTGCCCGCACCACCATCATCGGGATGCTCGCGGTCTTCGGGGCGCTCGCCGTCGCGGGACTCATCTGGCTGTGGCCCAGCAGCGCCGAACTGTCGTCGGCGCTCAACCGGATCTACGACGCCCCCGGCGTCACTTACGAGGACGCGACGATCCAGTCGGTCGAGGCCGGCTGCGAGCTGGCGCCCGCCGGCGCCCCCGGTAGCCCCGCCTGCCTGACGGCTACCGTGACCCTCACCACGGGTGAGGACGCGGGCGAGACCGTCTCGGTGGAACTGACCGGACCGAACATCCACAACGGCCTGCGGGCGGGCGACGACATCGAGGTCGCACGGGTACCCACCGGCGACGGCGTCTTCTACTCGTTCAGCGGCATCAACCGCCTCCCAGTGCTCATCACACTGGCGGTGCTCTTCGTCGTGGCCACCCTGGCGGTGGCGCGGTGGCGGGGGTTCTTCGCCCTGGTGGGCCTGGGGATCGCCGGCTGGGTGCTCATCGGCTTCATGCTGCCGGCCATCATCGTCGGCAAGCCGGGCATGGCGGTGGCGTTGTCGGGATCGACGGTGATCATGTTCATCGTCCTGTACGTCGCGCACGGCGTCTCGATGCGCACCTCGGCGGCACTGGCGGGGACGCTGCTCGGGTTGCTGGTGACCACGACGCTGGGCACGCTCGCCGTCAGTGCGGCCCGGCTCTCGGGTTTCGCCGAGGAGAACGAGTACGACCTCGCCCAGCTCGCCCCGGGGATCGACTTCCAGGAGCTGCTGATGGTGGGGATCATCATCGGCGGGCTCGGCGTGCTCAACGACGTCACCATCACGCAGGCGTCCGCAGTGTGGGAGTTGCGGGCCGCGGCCCCCGAATGGTCGCGGCGGAGGGTGTTCGCGTCGGGGATGCGGATCGGACGCGACCACATCGCATCGACGATCTACACCATCGTGTTCGCCTATGCCGGCGGGGCGCTGACCATCCTCCTGCTGCTGTACTTCACGACGCGCGAGCCCATCGATCTGTTCGGACTGGAGCTGTTCGCCGGTGAGGGCGTGCGGACGTTCGCGTCGGCCATCGGGCTGATCCTGTCAGTGCCGATCACGACGGGTATCGCGGCGCTCACCGTCGGACCGGCCCGGGAGCTGGTGGAGGCACCGAAACACGAGTCGCCGGAGCCGCCCGCGGCTTGAGCCGAACCGGTGCTGGGCGGCTCAGCGGCCGCGGCCCGGCATCGGGAGGCCCAACCACCCGCCCGCCCGATGGTGGGCGCTGCCGAGGCGCTCGACGCCGGCGAGCTGCGGGTACCGCTCCCGAACGGACTTCTCGACGCGCTCGTGCAGCGTCGTGCCTGCGGCCGGGCAGTCCTCGCAGGCACCGCCGAAGTCCAGCGTGAGACGACCGTGCTTGGCCCCCGTGACGGTGATGATCCCACCGTGGGAGGACACGTAGCCCGCCAGTTCGCCGTCGAGGATCTCGCGGGCGATGAGCTCGAGCAGCTCGTCGGATCCCTCATCGATCTCCCACCCCGGCAGGTCGACGGCGACCGCCAGCGCGTCGCGGATCCGGGGCCCGTGCTCGGTCCAGGACCGGTCCTCCGACAGCCACGTCCACACGCCACCGCGCTCCACGAACACTTTGGTCAGCACGCCGTACTCGAGCAGCGGTCCGAGGGTTCCGGGCGCGGCGACGACCCGGCCGACGGGCAGGTCCACGTCGACCACCCAGCGCACGGCGGACGGCTGGCCGGGGACGGACTGGGGGTGGAGGGTGCGTGTCATGTCAGGGCTCCGACGACGGTATGGGCGAGGAGGGCCATCAGCCAGGCAACGGCCCCAAGGTGGGCGAAGGCGATCACCGGCCAGCGCCAGGTGCCGGTCTCGCGCCGCATCACCGCCAGCGTGGACATGCACTGCAGGGCGAACACGAAGAACACCAGCAGGGCCGCGATCGTGGGCGGCGTGAACACCTTCTCGCCGGCCCGGGGCCCATCCTCGTGGACCATGTCCTCGAGCGCGGCGGCCGGGTTCTCGGGGTCCGATGCGGAGGCCACCTGGCCCATCGTCGAGACGAACACCTCGCGGGCGGCCAGGGAGGAGACGACGCCGACGTTGACGCGCCAGTCGAAGCCGAGGGGTTCGAACACGGGCGAGATGGCTCGGCCCACGGCGGCGGCCGCGGAGTGGTCGAGCGTGTAGGCGGTCACGGCGACGCTGTCGCCCGGGTCGACGCCCGCCTCGGCCAGTTCGGCGTCGCCGCGCAACGGCAGGTTGAGCAGACCCCAGATGACAACGGTGGCGACGAGGATGATCGACGTGATCTTGCGCAGGAAGGCCGCGCAAGCGTCCCACACGGAGATGAGCAAAGTCTTGAGGCGCGGCAGCCGGTAGCTGGGCATCTCCATGTAGAACGGCAGGCCCACTGCGGAGCGACCGACGATGCGCTTCCAGAACCAGGCCGACGTCATCGCCGACACGGCGCCCAGCAGGTAGAGCCCGAACATGATGAGCCCTTGGGCCCCGACCGGCCCCCAGCGCAGCCCCGGAGGCACGAGCATGCCGATGAGGAGGACGTAGACGGGCAGCCTGGCGGAGCAGGTCATCAGCGGGGCGGCCATCATCGTGGCGAGCCGGTCCCGCGCCGACGGCAGCGTGCGGGTGGCCATGATGCCGGGGATCGCGCACGCCATCGAGCTGAGCAGGGCCACGAACGCGCGGCCCTCCAGTCCGGTCGTCGCCATGATCCGGTCCATCAGGTAGGCGGCGCGCGACAGGTAGCCGGAGCCCTCCAGCAACGAGATCAGCACGAACAGCAGAGCGATCTGCGGAAGGAACACCAGCACTCCCCCGACGCCGGCGAGGAGGGCGTCGGCGACGAACCGCCCGAGCCAATCGATCGGGATCGCGGAGCGGGCGAGGTCGCCCAGCCATGCGAACGCCGCCTCGATGTAGCCCTGCAGCGGGGCGGCAACGACGAAGATCGTCTGGAAGAACAGGAACATGGTGGCGAAGAACACCAGCACCCCGAGCACGGGGTGCAGCAGGATGCCGTCGAGTCGACCGGTGCGGGAATCGGGATCCGGCGGCGAGAATCGCGCCGCGTGGAGGATGGACTGCGCCCAGCCCGTCACCTCCTCCGGCTGCGTGGGTGGGAGCACCGGCGGTGCGGGCCAGGTCGAGGTGTCGGCGAAGATCCGCGCCAGGGCGTCGACCCCGCGACGCTCCCCCGCGACCACCGGCACCACCGTCATGCCGAGCGCCTGGGAGAGCCGCTCAGGATCGACCCGGCCCCCGCGACGGGTGAGTTCGTCGACGAACGTCAGGACGACGATGGTGGGCAGACCCGCGTGCTGCACCTGGGCGATGAGCCCTAGGCCGCGGCGGAGGTTGGTGGCGTCGACCACGGCGACGACGCCGGCGAGTTGGTCGGCCTCGTCGAGGACCTGGGCGACGACCTCCTCGTCGGGGCTGATCGGGTCGAGGGAGTAGGTACCGGGGAGGTCCTCGACGACGACGGGGCCGGCCTCGGTGTCGAAGCGGCCGACGTAGCGGGCCACGGTGACGCCGGGGTAGTTGCCGGTCTTGGCGCGCAGGCCGGTCAGCCCGTTGAACAGCGTGGTCTTGCCGGCGTTGGGGCTGCCGACCAGCGCGATGCGGCGTGCGTCGCCGGGCAAGGCCACCGGGGCGCCGCCATGGTGGTGGGCGTGGCTCATGCCGCGACGAGGATCCGGCGGGCCTCCGCGCGGCGCAGCACGATCTCGATGCCGCCGACCCGGAACATCAGCGGGTCGCCCAGCGGCGCCCGGCGCAGCCGCACCACGGGCTCACCGGGCATGAAGCCGAGGTCGAAGAGGCGGCGGGCGACGACGTCGTCGGCGTCGAAGGCCGCGATGGTGGCCGCCTCGCCGACGCCCAGCGCGTCGAGCGGACGGCAGTCGCCCACCAACTGCTGTGCGGTGACGCAGCGGCGGGAGACGAAACGCTCCATCAGGCTCACGTAAATCAAGTTAGCACGACCTAACCTGCCCTCGGCCGGGGGGTCCGTTGTGAGCGGGGCCCCGCCTCACGCACCCCGTCGGTCCCCCGGCCCGCGGGTCCCGGCCCTGGCGGTCGCCGGGCGGGCGAGCGTCGCGTTTCGGGCCCCGTGGACCGGCCGCGTCGTTAGTGTGGTGGTGTCCCCCCACGCGAAGGAACGCGTCATGAAGTACACGCATCTCGGCCGTTCCGGCCTGCTCGTCTCCCGCCTCGTGCTCGGCACCATGAACTTCGGCCCGCACACCTCGGAGGAGGATGCGCACGCCATCATGGACCGCGCGCTGGACGCGGGCATCAACTTCTTCGACACCGCCAACGTCTACGGCGGGCTCGAGCACCGCGGCCACACCGAGGAGATCGTGGGCCGGTGGTTCACCAAGGCCGGCCGCCGCGACGAGGTGGTGCTGGCGACAAAGGTGTACGGCCCCATGTCGCCCGACGACAAGCCGAACTACTCGAAGCTGTCGGCGGTCAACGTACGCCGCGCCGTCATCGAGTCGCTGCGGAGGCTCCAGACCGACCGGATCGACCTGTACCAGATGCACCACGTGGACCGCGCGACGCCGTGGACGGAGATCTGGCAGTCGATGGACCGGCTCGTCACCGCCGGGGACATCATCTACACGGGGTCGTCGAACTTCGCCGGCTGGCACATCGCCGCGGCCAACGAGGCCGCCGCCGCGCGGAACTCGCTGGGCCTGGTCAGCGAGCAGTCGCTCTACCACCTGGATGCCCGCACGATCGAGCTCGAGGTGCTGCCGGCCGCCCGCCACTACGGGCTGGGCGTCATCCCCTGGTCGCCGCTCGGCGGCGGCCTGCTCGGCGGGGTCCTGAAGAAGCTCGACTCGGGCCGCCGCGCCGAGGAGCGCGTCCTCAAGCGGGTCGAGGAGAAGCGGGCGCAGCTCGAGGAATGGGAGTCGTTCTGCGATGAGCTCGGCGAGGCCCCCGGGGACGTGGCGTTGGCCTGGCTGCTGCACCAGGACGGTGTGACCGGCCCCATCATCGGGCCCCGCACGATGGAGCAGCTGGAGAGCGCGCTGCGCGCCGTCGAGATCGAGCTCGACGAGGCGGCGCTCAACCGGCTGGACGAGATCTTCCCCGGGCCCGGCGGCCCGGCCCCCGAGGCCTACGCCTGGTGACGATGGCCGTCCTGTCCAGCCTCGACGAGGCCCGCCGCATCCTGATCCTCAGTGGCGCGGGTCTCTCGACCGCCGCCGGGATCCCCGACTTCCGGGGACCCGACGGGCTGTGGACGAAGGACCCGTACGCGGAACTGGTGTCCACGCTGTCGTGGTACCTGCGCGACGACGACGTGCGCAAGGCGGCGTGGCGGCGTCGGGCGGATCCGGCGATGTGGTCGGCGGAACCCACCCGCGCGCATCGGGCGATCAACCGGCTCGAGGCCGATGGACGGCTGCGCGCCATCGTGACGCAGAACACCGACGGCCTGCACCAGCTGGCCGGCAGCAGTCCGCAACTCGTCCACGAGATCCACGGCTCGGCCCGGACCTGGCGGTGCGAGATGTGCGGTCGCATGGGTCCGATGGAGGAGATGCTGGAGCGGGTGGCGGCCGGAGACGAGGATCCGCGGTGCCCGTCGTGCGGGGGCATCACGCGGGCGACCGTCATCCTGTTCGAGGAGGTCCTCGACGCCGACGTCCTCACGGCGGCCGTGCAGGCCGCGGAGGACTGCGACGCGGTGGTGGCCGTCGGCACCTCGCTCGGGGTCTACCCGGCGGCCGGACTGTTCCCCCTGGCGATGGAGAACGGCGCCTACGGGGTCATCGTCAACGCCGAGCCGACTCCCTTCGATGACGAGGCTCACGAGGTGCTGCGCGGCCGGCTCGACGACGTGCTGCCCGGCCTGCTGGGGGTGGCCGATGTCTGATCCGGAGATGACGATCGAGCGAGTGCTGCGGGCCGTCGAGCAGGTGCCGGCGGGACGGGTGGTGTCCTACGGGGACCTGGCCTCGCTCGTCGAGACCAGCCCGCGCCGCGTGGGGTCGATCATGGCGCACAGCGGCGGCGAGGTGACGTGGTGGCGCGTCACGAACGCCTCCGGGCGGCTGCCCGACCAGCTTCTCCCGCTGGCTCGCAAGCAGTGGCAGCGCGAAGGAATCCCCACCGACGGCGACCGCTGCCTCATCACCCGGTGCCGCGCGGATCTGGACCGGTTGGCCGCCGACTACGCCCACGCCGTCGAGGACCTCAGGGAAGGGTACCCTCACCAAGTTTCGTGATCAGCCCTTATTCCGTGCCGCGATGAGTGAGACTGGTCCGTGGGGGCGTGCGTCGGCGTGCCCGCGGGGAAGGGAGAGGCACCATGACTGAGGGCGACAGCCCCGCAGTGTCCGGCATGACCCAGTCGTCGATGCGCACCTCCAACCTCGCGCTCGTCATGCGGACCATCGCGGACCACAGCGGCCGGTTCTCCCGCGCCGACATCTCGCACCAACTGGGCATGACCAGGTCGACGGTGTCGCGGCTGGTGGACGAACTCATCGAAGGCCGGCTCATCTCGGAGGGGGAGGCACACGGGACCGGTCGTGGCCGGCCGGCGGTTCCGCTGTCGCTGCGCGGTGGGTCACACTTCGGGATCGGCATGCACGCCTCCGTCGACCGGTTGGCGGCCGCACTGGTCGATCTGGACGGCAGCGTCCTGGCCAGCGAGGTGAGTGCGCTGGACGTGTCTTCCCTCGACATGCGCGAGTCGGTCGAGGAGCTGCAGCGGTTGGCGCAGAGGACGCTGTCAGCGCTGCCCGGTGACGCCCGGCTCGTCGGAGCCTTCGCCGCCATCGCGGGCCTGGTCGACCTCAAGCGCGGCTGCGTGGTCTTCGCTCCCAACCTCGGTTGGGAGAACGCGTGCCCGCGCGACCACTGGACGCTCCATCACAACGGGCGGACGGTGAGCTTCAGCGGAGCGAACGACGCCACGTGCACCGCGGTGACGGTGATGCGCAGCAATCCCGGGGAGACCTTCCTACTCCTGAGGGGCGACGGGGGCGTCGGGGCCGCGCTGTGCCGGGAGGGGAACCTGGCGCTCGGCGAGCACGGCTGGTCCGGCGAGGTCGGGCATGTGTGCGTCGATCCCCGGGGCGTGCCGTGCCGGTGCGGTTCCATCGGGTGCCTGGAGACCATCGTCAGCCTGCCCGCGCTTTTGACGGCGTCGCGGCACTCGACGCTCGGCGGTTTCATCCGCGCGCTCGAGCACGGCGAGGAGCGAGCGGAACTGGTGCTGCGTCGCACCGTCGGCGCGCTCGGCATCGGCTTGGGCGCCGCGATGAATGTATGGGACGTCTCCGTGGTGCGGCTGAGCGGGTACTTCGCGGACCTGGCTCCGTGGCTGCACGATCCGCTCGTGCACCAGTTGAGGGGCCGCGTCGTGTGGGGGCGGCAGGCGGAGATCGACGTGCAGCCGCTACCCGTGATGCCGTTGCGTCCGGCCGTCGGGGCCGGGCTCATCGCCGTCGGCCCCGCCGTCAAGGATCCGGCGGCCTTCCTCAACGGCCAGGCCGCCTGACCGGTCCCCGTCACCCCGGGCCGGACGCCCGTTCGAGCATTGTCCACAGCAGTCCTGTGGATAACTTGAGGCGCGTCGGGAGGGGCGCGACATGCCCTGTCAGGCCCGCGTCATCGATTACCTGGGTCGCCTTGGCCTGACATTTCACGCGTGAGACGGGTCCTGTCGAGTTCTCCACCGATTTGTCCCCAGCTAGTGGATGCCTCAACCAGACATGCGGGAAGACCGCCCCTGACGAAAGTTATCCTCCGACTTGTCCACACCCCTTGGGGACGGCTGGGGACGGGGCTTGAGCAATTGGCTGGGGTCGACGACGGGGCCGCGCTCACCCTGAGCGCGCGGGTCCGAACGACCCCAGCCAATTGCTCAACTCTCAGTCGCGCGAGGGTCGTCGTCGCCGTCGGAATCGCCGTCGGATGCGGCCTCGTCCTCGGGGGACAAGTCGTCCTCATCGTCGGTCGAGGGTTCCTCGACGTCGCTGATCCTCTGCGCCTGCGCCCAGGTCCACAGCACGACGCCGGCGACGATCATGGGCAGCGAGAGCCACTGCCCCATGCTGAGGCCGAGCGACAGGAAGCCGAGGTGGGCGTCGGGCTCGCGGTAGAACTCGACGATGAACCGCGCCAGGCCGTAGCCAAAGAGGAAGACGCCCGCCACCTGGCCGCGGAAGCGGGGCTTGCGGGCGTAGAGCCACAGTGCGACGAACAGCACGATGCCCTCGAGCAGCATCTCGTAGAGCTGCGACGGGTGACGCAACACGTCGCCGCCGGTGGGGAACACCATCGCCCACGGCAGGTCCGCCGGGGCCTCACGACCCCAGAGCTCACCGTTGATGAAGTTACCGAAGCGGCCGGCCGCGAGCCCGAGCGGGGCCGCGGGCACGAGGAAATCGGCCACCTGTAGGAAGGGACGCTTCCGGCGCCACGAGTACCAGAACAGCGCGACGACGACACCGACCACGCCGCCGTGGAAGCTCATGCCGCCGTCCCAGATCTTGATGATCTCGAGCGGGTTCGAGAGGTAGAAGGACGGGTTGTAGAACAGGCAGTAGCCCAGCCGGCCGCCGATGAGCACACCGAGGATGGCGTCGAGAAGGATGTCCTCGATGTCACCGGCCTTCCACGGCTCGGGCCTGGTGATCGACCGGTAGGGCTCGTGGTGGAGTCGGCGGCGCATCAGCAGGTAGGCGATGGCGAAGGCCAGCAGGTACATGATCGCGTACCAGTGGATCTGCAGTCCGAAGATGCTGATGGCGACCGGGTCGATGTCCGGGAATGGCAGCTCGAGTGGCGTCACGCGCCAAGCTTTCCATACCCGGCCCAATCACCGGCCATCGTCTGGCTCCGGTCACGAGGGGGCCGGCCCGACGCGCGCCCCGCCCGCACCGACGTCGACGCCAGCCGTACCGGCCGACGCCAGCCCCGTAGCGCAGGCGTCGCGTCGCACGGCTGGCGACGGCGGGGAGTCAGTCGTCCTCGGAGTCCTCGTCCGGCCCCCAGGCCCGCTGTGAGATCAGCGGGCGGTTCGCCCACGGCTGGTCGAGCAGCGGCGAGGAGATGAGGAGGTCCGCCGTGGCGGTGTTGCAGGCCATCGGCACGTTCCACACGGCGCCGATGCGCAGCAGCGCCTTCACGTCGGGGTCGTGCGGCTGGGGTTCGAGGGGATCCCAGAAAAAGATGAGCGTGTCGATGCGGTCCTCGGCGATCATCGCGCCGATCTGCTGGTCACCCCCGACCGGGCCCGAGAGCAGCCGGGTCACCGGGAGGCCGAGTTCGAACTCGAGCATGGTCCCGGTAGTGCCGGTCGCGAACAGATTGTGCCGGCTCAGCGTGCCGCGGTTGAACTCCGCCCAGCGAAGGAGTTCCTCCTTCTTGTTGTCGTGGGCCACCAATGCGATGTTGTGCGCGATACCCGCCATGTCGACCGCCTCTCGTCCGGAGCGGGCGTAGGGCCACCCGCACCCTCATTGTGCGTGGTCCGGATGCACCTGGCCGCCCGTTCGGTCATCTGTGCACGTGCAACGGCCCGCCGGTACACGAAGCGACAGCGGGGACGCACGGGGCGGGGCATCCTGGAAACATCGGGCCGTTCCCGGTTCCGGTGGTTCGAGGAGGAACCGCGATGGAGACCTTTGATCAGATGTTCGACATCGTCGTCGTGGGCTCCGGCGGCGCGGCCATGGCCACCGCCCTGGGCGCTGTCGACGAGGGGCTGAGCGTCGTGATGCTCGAGAGCACCGGCAAGTGGGGTGGCAGCACCGCCATGTCGGGGGGCGGAATGTGGCTGCCGGACAACCCGCTCATGCAGCGCGACGGCGTGAACGACTCTCGCGAGACCGCACTCGCCTACATGGAGGCGTCGATCGGTGACGTCGGCCGCGCCACGTCCCGGTCCCGCAAGGCGGCGTTCGTGGAATCGGTGGGCGACTTCGTCATCACCGCCGAGCGACACGGCGTCGAGTTCAGCCGCGCCGGCGAGTATCCGGACTACTACCCGGAGCTGCCCGGAGGACGGATCGGGCGCGCCATCGAGGCGGTGCCCGCGGATGCCCGGGTGCTCGGCCCGTGGTACGACTCCCTGCGGCTCACCGCGCCCCTCCCGATCAAGACCGATGACGTCTGGCTGCTCCAGCGGGCGTGGTCGACGTGGAGCGGTTTCAAGCGCGGCACGGGCGTGGTTGTGCGCGTGCTGGGGTTCGTGGCCCGGGGCAGGCGGCCCGTCGGAATCGGCGCGGCACTCGCGACCGCGCTGTTCACCGCCGTCGTCACGCGGGGCGGGGCGGAGCTCTGGCTGGACTCCCCCGCCGAGGACCTGATCCTCGACGGCGACCGCGTGACGGGTGTCCGCATCACGCGCGACGGAAGCTCGCAGACGGTGGGGGCGCGTCGCGGGGTCATGCTCGCGGGCGGCGGATTCGAGCGGAACGCACAGTGGCGGCGGCGCTACCACGGCATCGACGGCGCCAGCTCCGGGAACCCCGGGAACCTCGGCGGCCCGATCGCCATGGCCGAACGCGTCGGTGCGGCACTCGAGCTCATGGACGACGCCTGGTGGGGCGCTTCCATCCCGGCAGCGGCGGGCGGGGACCCGTCGTTCATCGTCGGGGAGCGCGCGCTGCCGTACTCGATCATGGTCGACCGGCACGGCGACCGGTTCGCCAACGAGGCCGAGTCGTACGTCGACCTCGGCCACCACATGCTCGAGCGGGACAAGGTCGGGCCCTACTGGCTGATCGCCGAGGCGCGCCACGCGCAGCGCTACCTGCGGCTGTTCGCGTTGGACCCGAAGGCCAACAAGGCCCTCCGGGCGGAGGGGTCGATGGTGAAGGCACGAACGCTCGAGGCGCTGGCGAGGAGGATAGGCGTCGAGCCGGATCGGCTGCGCGCCACCGTCGACAGATTCAACGGGCTGGCCCGCGGCGGCGTCGACGACGACTTCGGGCGCGGGCGCTCGGCGTACGACCGCTACTACGGTGATCCCTCGGTGGTGCCGAACCCGAACCTCGCGCCCTTGGAGAAGGGCCCGTTCACGGCGTTCAGGGTGGTGGTCGGTGATCTCGGAACGAAGGGCGGGGTCCTCACCGACGAGTACGCCCGCGCCCTGAGGGAGGACGGTTCGGTGATCCCGGGTCTGTTCGCCGCGGGCAACAACTCGGCCTCAGTGATGGGCCGCACGTATCCCGGGCCCGGCGCGACGATCGGCGCCGCGGTGGTGTTCGGCCTCCGCGCCGCACGCCACATGGCGAAGCGGTGACCCCGCCCCACCCCGGCCCTCGGGGAGGCACCGACTTCGGCACACTGTCATCATGACTGCCGAACCGTCGCCCGCCCCACGGTCGCTCCCACTCGCCTGGCTCACCGCGCTGGGCCTCGCGGCGCTGGCCGGTGGCGCGTCGGCGCTGGCCAACGCCGTGTTGATCCGCCACTTCCCCGACGCGGCCCGCCCGGACGATCTCCTCTTCGAGGTGCTGCCCTACGTCGAGGCCGCCAAGTGGCTGACGGTGGTCCCGCTCTTCGTCGGCCCGGCGGTCTTCCTGTGGATGATGGTGCGCGCCGATCCGCGAAGGATCCCCGCGATGGGCGCCCAGGTGGCCATCATGTACTTCCTCCGCGCGGGCATGATCGTGCTGACCCCGCTCGCCCCGGCCCACGGCGATGGCGCCTTCGTCTTCTCCACCGTCCAGTACGGCATGTTCCCCTCCGGCCACACGGCGCTCGTCACCCTCCTGACCCTCATGGTCCCCGACGACCGGCCGCGGCTGCGGGCCTTCATGTGGGTGATGGTGGCGCTCATGGTCGCCGGCATGCTGCTGGCGCACGGGCACTATTCGATCGACATCGTAGGTGGCCTGCTGCTGTCCTTCTTCGTCGCGACGGTGTGGCGGCGGGGCAGGTTGTTCGCCCCCATTGTGAGCGTCACGGGACGCTGACCCCGGTCACTGCCCTACGGTGGATCGAACGGCTCTGTTGCCGCAACGACGCCGACCACGAGGGAAGCGATGATGTTCACCGGGGCGAGACCATTCAAGGGGCGACGCGACGGCCGGCTGGTCGAGGACCTCCCCGCGGTGCGGCGCGTCGAACCCCACCTCATGCCGACGAGGCTCGACGCCACCGTCTACTACCCGCAGCACCTCGACGTCGAGCGGCTCATGGTGTGGCTCGATGAGGTCAACCGGGATCGGGCGCCCGAGAACCGGATCCGCTTCTTCCACGTCATCCTCACGACGCTCGCGCGGCTGTACCGCCAGCGCCCCAAGCTCAACAGGTTCATCTCCGGACGCCGTACCTACGAGCACCGCGACATCGTCTTCTCGTTCACCGCCAAGCGCGCGAAGAACGACGACGCCGACGAGGTCCAGGTGCGGATCGCGTTCACCGGGACGGAGACGGTCGACGAGGTGCGCGTCAAGGTGGACGCGGCGCTCAACCGGGCGCGCAACCACACCCGCAACGAGAGCGACAAGCTCGTCTCGCAGCTGGTGAAGCTCCCCGGCCCGGTGCTTGCCGGGGTGGGGCAGGCGATCTGGGCGCTCGATTCGGTCAACTTGCTGCCGAAGGCTCTGCAGGACGCCATCCCCATGTACGCGAGCGCCTATCTGGTCAACATGGGATCGCTGCAGGCGGAGGCGCCCTTTCACCACCTCTACCGGCGCGGCACCGCCGGGGTGTTCGTCTCGATCGGCACCATCCGCCCCGAACCCGTGGTGGACGAGGCGGGTGACATCGTCGCGCGCCGCCGGGCCGATGTGGTCTACACGATCGACGAGCGGGTCACCGACGGCTACTACCTGGTGCGGTCGGCCCAGCTGTTGCAGGAGTGGGTCGACGATCCGGCCGCCCTCCTCGAGCCCCCACCACACCACTAACCCAACCCCGCAAGCGCGGGCGCCACCGGCTGTGCGAAGGTGAACCATGCAGACATCGGTGTTGGGCAGGACGGGTCGTACCGTCGGAGTCATCGGTCAGGGTTGCTGGCAGTTCGGCGGAGACTGGGGCGCGGTCAGCGACTCCACCGCCATGGCGGTCCTCCACGAGGCCGCCGACGGCGGGGTCACGTTCTTCGACACCGCCGACGTCTACGGGGACGGGCACAGCGAGGAGCTCGTCGGGCAGTTCATCCGTGAGCGCGACGACGAGTCGCTCATGGTGGCCACCAAGCTCGGTCGCCGCGCCAACCCCCACGTGCCGGAGCAGTTCACCCGCGAGAATCTGCGCGCCTGGAACGACCGCTCCCGCAGGCTGCTCGGCATGGACACCATCGACCTGGTGCAGCTCCACTGCCCGCCGACGCCGGTGTACTCCGACGATGCCGTCTACGACGCGCTCGACGAGATGGTCGAGGAGGGCCGGATCCGCAGCTACGGCGTCTCGGTCGAGACGGTCGACGAGGCCCTCACCGCCATCGCCCGCCCCGGCGTCGCGACCGTGCAGATCATCCTCAACGTGTTCCGTCGCAAGCCTCTCGAAACGGTGCTGCCCGCGGCGCAGGAGGCGGGCGTCGGGGTCATCGCGCGAGTGCCTCTGGCGAGCGGCCTGCTGACGGGAAAGTTCACGGAGTCGACGACGTTCGCCCCGGAGGACCACCGCACCTACAACCGGCACGGTGAGGCGTTCGATCAGGGGGAGACGTTCAGCGGCGTTCCCTACCGCGTCGGCGTCAACGCCGCGAAGGAGTTCGCCGCGCTGGTGCCGGAGGGCGTGACCCCCGCGCAGTTCGCGCTGCGGTGGATCGTCGATCAGCCGGGCGTGTCCGTGGTCATCCCGGGGGCGAGCCGCCCCGACCAGGCGCACGCGAACGCCGCCGCTGGATCGCTCCCCTCGCTGACCGACGACGAGCTGCGCGAGTGCGAGCGGCTCTACGACCGGTACATCCGGGAGTTCGTGCACCTGCGTTGGTGACCGAGAGGCAACGCCCCACTCGCAGAACCTGCCCCGCGTGACCGGTCGGGTGGGCTAGTTTGTGCTGACGCGGTTCTGCGCACCCTCAGCAAGAGACAGGACTTTCCATGACTCAGAATCCTCTGGACCCGGACAAGCAGACCAACGACGAGCAGCCCACGGAGACCCCGGCCGAGCAGCCCGCCGCCGAGACGCCCGCCTTCGAGGCGCCGGCCGAGCAGCCCGCCGCCGAGACGCCCGCCTTCGAGGCGGCGGCTGAGCAGCCCGCCGCGGTGGAGCCCACGCACGCGGCCCCCGCCGACGAGCCCGAGCCGGCACAGGCGGCACCGGCCGACGAGCCCGCGCCCGAGCCCCCGTCGTTCGGCGCTCCCCCGCAGCAGCCCTCCGCCCCCGAGGCTCCCTACGGCGCACCGCCCCAGGGTCAGCCTGCGTTCGGCGTCCCTGACCAGGGCCAGCCGGGACAGCCGCAGTACGGCATGCCGCCCCAGGGCGGGCAGTACAGCGCGCCCAACCCGAACGATCAGCTCTTCCAGGGCCAGGAGTACAACGCTCCCGTCGGTTCTGCGAAGTCGAAGATCGTCGCCGGTATCCTCGGCATCCTCCTCGGCGCCCTTGGCATCCACAACTTCTACCTGGGCTACATGAAGAAGGCGATCATCCAGCTGCTGATCAGCGTGGTGTCCCTCGGCTTCCTGTCCTGGATCTCCGCGATCTGGGGCCTCATCGAGGGCATCCTCATCCTGATCTCCAAGCCGGGCGACCAGTGGCACCGCGACGCCGCCGGCGTGGAACTCACCGACTGACGCTCTGTCTTCCCGATGGGGGTGGTGCGCCGCTGGCGCATCACCCCCTTATCGCTGCTCGGTCGCCGGTGGATTCCAGGAAGTCCGTGACCATGTCGGGGAAACACCACGCTCGTCGGGGGTCGGTCTGATTGAGGGTCATGATTGTAGGCGCGGCGAAACCGTCGAGTTTTCGAGCATCGTCCACACCATGATTGGATCGGCCCCGCCCCGACGTCGGGGACAAGACGATCTCGTCTCGAGAAGGAACCAGATGTCTGCCCTCCCACTCCGACCATCCCCCGCCGCGCCCGTGGCGGACCCGGTCCTCCCCCCGCGCACAGGAAGGGGCTGACCATGGGTTCGGTCATCGAATTCAGCAGGCCGGCGACGGCGTGGCTGGAGTGCCTCCCGCTGGGCAACGGTTCCGTCGGCGCCATGCTCGACGGTGCTCCCGGCACCACGGAGATCCGGCTGAACGACGAGACCGCCTGGTCGGGCTCCCCGCGCAACGAACTGGCCCTGGGCGAGGTCCCGGCGTCCGTCGCGGCGGAGCAGGTCGGCCGGGCTCGAGACGAGATCGCCGCCGGGCACCCGTCGGTGGCCGAGGAGCACCTCAGGAAGCTCCAGGTGCCGTACTCGCAGGCGTTCCTCCCGTTCGCGACCCTCCTGCTCTCCCGCGAGGCCCGGACGACAGGCCCCTACCGACGCCGGCTGGATCTCGAATCCGGCATCCACGACCTCACGGCCGGCGAGCTCGGGGAACAGACCTTCGTGTCGGCCGTCCACGGCGTGCTCCTGCACCGCATCACCGGTGCTCATGATGTACGTGCGGCCTTCCGGACCCCTCATCACGTGATCGGCTCCTACGACGAGGGAGACGATCTGACGCTGGTGTTTCGGCTACCGTCGGACGTCGCGCCCGGGCACGAACCCCAGCGTCCTGCCGCCACCTGGTCGGACGATCCGACCGCATCCCTCGCGGGCGCGGTCTCGGTGGGGATCCGTCGCGATGCCGTCGGCGTCGTCGTCGCCGTGGCCACGGAGACAACCTTCGCCGGCCTCGGGAACGAGCCGGAGCAGGACCCGCTCATGGCGGCGGCGCGAGCCCGCAGCCGCGTGGACGCCGCGCTTCATGACGGGTGGGACGCGGTCCTCGCGGCACACGAGGAGGAGTTCACGCACGCCATGGGGGCCGCACGCATCGACCTCGGAGACGCTCCCGTCGGCGCCGACGGGACGCCCAGGCCTACCGACGAGCGGCTCGCGGCGGCGGAGTCGGACCCACGGGGGCCGCTCGCCGCCGACCCGGCGCTGGCGGCACTCCTGTTCGACTACGGGCGCTACCTGCTCGCCTCCTCGTCGCGTCCGGGGACACTTCCCGCGACGTTGCAGGGGATCTGGAACGACGAGATGCAGCCCCCGTGGAGCTCGAACTACACCCTCAACATCAACCTGCAGATGAACTACTGGGCGGCCTACGGCGCGGGGATGGCTTCGGCCACCGAGCCGCTGCTCGACTTCATCTCCGCGCTGGCCGTGGCCGGCGCCCCGACGGCGGCGCGGTTGTACGGAGCGGACGGCTGGGTCGCTCACCACAACTCGGATCCCTGGCTCGTGACCAACCCGGTCGGCGACGGCCATGGGGACGCACGATGGGCGTACTGGCCGATCGGATCGCTGTGGCTCGTCACCCACATCGTAGACGGCGCCGACTTCGGCGCGATCGGCCACGAACGCCTCATCGGACTCTGGCCGGCGGTGCGGGGAGCTGCTGCCTTCGCGCTGAACTGGACCACCCAGGGCGAGGACGGCCGGTGGCGCACGTCACCGGCCACCTCCCCCGAGAACGCCTACCTCCTGGCCGGCGAACCAGTCGCCGTCGACGAGACGACCGCGATGGACCTCACCCTCGTGCGCGCCGCCTGCTCGGGGGCCGCACGGATCGCTGACCGCCTGGGAATCACCGACGACGACGTGGCCGAACGGGCCCGGGACCTGGCGCACCGCCTCCCGCCCGAGCCCGGCATCACCGCCGACGGCATGATCCGGGAGTGGGCGCATGACCGCGTCGAGGAGGATCCGCACCACCGGCACGTGAGCCACCTCGTCGGGCTCTACCCGGGAACGACCCCCTGGTCGCCGGAGGCGCGCGCCGCCGCCGAGGAGTCGTTGCGCCGTCGTGGAGACGATTCGTCCGGATGGTCGCTGGTGTGGAAGGGGCTGCTGTGGGCACGGCTCGGTCGCGGCGACCGGGCGGAGGCGCTCATGAGGCTGCTGTTCCGGAGCCCGGACCACCTCGACGGCCCGTGGGCAGGTGGTCTCTACGCCAACCTCTTCGCCTCCCATCCCCCCTTCCAGATCGACGCGAATCTCGGATTCCCGGCCCTCATGATCGAGACCCTGCTGCAGAGCCACGACGGCATCGAGTTCCTTCCTGCATTGCCCCCCGCGTTGGCCAGCGGTTCGGCGCGGGGCCTGGTGGCACGGCCCGGGATCACCGTCGATCTCAGTTGGCGTGAGGGGCGCCTGATCGAGGCCCGGCTGGTTTCCCGGTACCGCACCCCGGTTTCCGGGGTCCGCCTGCGCTGGGGCGGCGTCGAGATCATCCGGGACCTGTCCGCCGACGGCGAGCTCGTCGTCAGCGCGGACGACTTCCGGCCTGACACCGGCGGAACCGGCGCCCCCTGACACTTCGACGATGTCTTCGCCGCTGACGGCGCGGTGCACGACGGCGGCCGGACCGCCTACATCCGGCGGCACATCACGGCCGCGCACCGTGCGATGAGGGCGGGGTGGATCTGCGCGGCTACTCGTGTGGTCCCTGCTCGACAGCTTCGAGTGGGGCCACGGGGCGCCGATGGTGGGCGCGCGACCGACGCCCGCACCGCCGTCATCGGGGCGCCTTCGAGCTGTTGTGGGTGTTTTCACCCATCCGCCGGACGGACGGAATTGGGTAACCCGCCCGACGCGGCAACGGGCCCGGATTCCTAGCGTTGAGGCATGACCACGAACATGAAGCACACCCATCGCGGACTGGGCGACGCGATCGACGACCCGGTCGCCGGGTTCCACTCGGCCCCTGGATCAGCTGGTGTCGCGCTACGGAGTGCCGGTCGAGCGTCGCTATGTCCCCGTGGGCGACACCGGCCGCGCGGCGCACGTACTGACCGCCGGCGACGGCCCACCCGTTGTCCTGGTGATCGGCGGCGCGGTACCCGGGGCCTCCTGGATCCCGCTGATGGCGCAGCTTCGCGGACACCGGATGCACGCGCTCGAGCTTCCCGGCTTCGGCCTTACCGACCCCACGGAGTACACCCCGGCGACGATCCGCCGCACAGCCGTCGAGCACATCGCGGGCATCCTCGACAGCCTGCGCCTCGGGCCCGCACCGTTCGTCACCCAGTCGATGGGGTCCCAGTGGGTCAACTGGCTCGCCGCCGAGGAGCCGGAACGGGTCCAGCGGCAGGTCATGATCGCCTGCCCCGCGTTCTTCCTCGACACCTCCGCCATCCTCGCCTTCCGGCTCGCGTCGGTGCCGGGTCTCGGCAGCGCCATGATGGCGCTGCAGCGCCCAACCACCAGGAGCGTCGAAGCGGTCATGCGGTCGGGTGGAGAGCCCCCCGAAGACCTGGGGGAACTGCGCGACGTGTGGCTCGCCGCACAACGTCTACCCGCGCACACCCCGTCCCTGCTCGGCCTCATGCGCTCGGTCATGTGGTGGACGCGACCACGCCCGGACATCGTCACGACGGCGGAAGAACTCCGGCGGGTACGTCACCCGGTCCGGGTGATCTGGGGCGATCACGATCCGTTCGGCCCCGTCGACGCGGGCCGACGCATCGCGGAGCTCATCCCCCGGGCTGATCTCCACGTCGTGCCGGGTGGCCACGCTCCTTGGTTCCACCAGGCGGAGCTGGTCGGCCGGCTGACGCGGGAGTTCCTCGGAGACGACGGCTGAACACCCGGCCGCGGACATCCTCAGGTGCGGCCTCGCACCGCTGCAAGAAAGGGAAGGCGACATGTCACACCAGCACATCGACACACTGATCATCGGGGCCGGGCAGGCCGGCCTCGCCACCGCCCACGAACTGGGCAGGCTGGGCGCCGAATGCCTGGTCGTGGACGGCAACGCCCGCATCGGGGACAACTGGCGCAGCCACTACGACTCGCTCCGGCTCTACTCGCCGGCCCGGATGGACGGGCTGCCGGGGATGGACTTCCCCGGCGACCCGTGGCACTTCCCAGGCAAGGACGAGGTGGCTGACTACCTGGAGCGCTACGCCGTCGACCTGGCACTGCCGGTCAGGCTGCGGACCCGTGTCGAGAGGGTCGTGCCCCGCGACGGAGGTGGGTTCACCGCCTACCTGGGGGACGGGACGATCGCCTGCGAGAACGTGGTGATCGCCACCGGGACGTTCGGTGGCCGCACGCCGAACACGCCGGAACTGGCCGAGCGGCTGGATCCCAGGATCAGGCAGCTCCATTCGACGAGCTACAAGAATCCCTCGCAGCTTCAACCCGGCCCCACCCTCGTCGTCGGTGCATCCCACTCGGGCTACGACATCGCGCACGAACTCGCCGAGCACGGCCCGACGATCCTGGCCGGCCCCGACCGCGGCAACATCCCGCTCGAGTGGGACTCGCCGAGGTTCAAGATGGGAAGCCGGGTGATCCGCTTCATGTGGATGCACGTGCTGACGCGCCGCACCCCCATGGGCCGCAAGGAGATGGGCAACACCCGCAACCACGGCGGGCCCACCACCCGGGTGAAGCCGCACCACCTCGCCGAGCGGGGCGTCGAGCGGACCGAGCACAAGGTCACCGGGGTCTCCGACGACGGCCGGCCGGTGCTCGCCGACGGCCGGGTCGTCGACGTCGCCAACGTCATCTGGGCCACCGGATTCCGGCCCGACTACTCCTGGATCGACGCCCCCATCATCGGTGACGACGGCTGGCCCGAGGAGTACCGCGGAGTCGTGGACACAGTGCCCGGGCTGTACTTCTGCGGCCTCACGTTCCAGTTCGCCTTCGCCTCCATGGTGCTGCCGGGAGTGGGGCGCGACGCGGCGTACATCGCGCGCCGGATCGTCGCGACGGGCCGACGGCCGTTGGCCGCCGCATAGACTTGGTGGATGCCCCGCTGACGACGCTCGCTCGTGGGGAGGTGGTCGGATGGGTGTCATCGAGGAGTTGCGCCGAGCCCGCGACTCGTACGAACGGCACGAGTGGGTGACGGCCTACCGCGCGCTCAGCGACCTCGACGACGACGCGCTCGACGCCTCGGACTTCGAGGCCCTGGCGACCACCGCCTACCTGCTCGGCCGGATCAACGACGTGGTCCACGCCCTTCAGCGGGCGCACCAGATCAGCCTCGACGCGGGAGACCTGCCGGGGGCCGTCCGTGCCGCCTACGACTTGACGATCGCTCTCTGGCAGGCAGGTGAGACGGCCGTCGGCAACGGCTGGCTCAACCGGGCGGCACGTCTCCTGGAGGAGTTCGACGGCGACGCGGCCGAGCGCGGCTACGTCTACGACGCGCAGCTCATGAGCCACGTCTTCAAGGGCGAGTTCTCCGAGGCGTTCGATCTTGCCCCGAGGCTCAGCGAGTACGGGCACCGCTTCGCGGAGCCGGACCTCATCGCCCTCGGGGGCAACGCGGAGGGGCGCCTGATGATCTACGCCGGAAGCGTCGCCGAGGGCCTCGAGCGGATGGACGAGGCCCTCGCAGGGGTGATGGCAGGGGAGGTCGGGCCGGTGGCCGCCGGCCGCGTGTACTGCTCGACAGTCGAGGCCTGCCAGGAGGTGTCCGACCTCGAACGGGCAGAGGAATGGACCCTCGCCCTCACGCGCTGGTGCGACGCCCAACCGGGACTGCTCGCCTACACCGGCCAGTGCGCGACGCATCGCGGCCAGCTGCTCCGCCTGCACGGCGCCTTCGCCGAGGCCGTGGAGGAGCTGGAGCGCGCCGTCGAGCGCTACGTTGCACTCGACGGCGGCTCCGCGGTCGGACAGGCCCACTACGAGCTCGGCGAAACGTTTCGCCAGATGGGCGATCTCCCCTCCGCGGAGCGAGCCTTCGAGACGGCAGCCGTGCACGGGCACCCCGCACAACCGGGCCGTTCACTGCTCTGGTTGGCGCAGGACCGGGCCGACGACGCCCGGGCGGTGATCCGCCGCCTGCTCACGGAGCGACAGGATGCGGTCCACCGGGCGCAGATCCTGCCCGCGGCGGTGGAGATCCTGGCCGCGGCCGGCGATGCCGACGAGGCCGCGTCGCTGGCGAAGGAGCTCTCCGGCCTCGGACCACGGTTCGGCTGCACGGGACTCAGCGCCGCGGGACAGCACTGCCTCGCCGTCGCCGCGCTGTGCGGCGACGACCTCGGCGGGTCCGTCCATGCCGCCCAACGGTCACTGGAGATCTGGACCCGGCTGGAGGCGCCGTACGAGGTCGCCAGGACGAGGGTGGTCCTGGGCCGTGCCCTTCGCCTTCTCGGCGACGAGAATTCGGCCGACGGTGAGTTGAAGACCGCGTTGTCCGAGTTCACGGAGCTGGGGGCGGCTCAGGACAAGCGCGGGGTCGCCGCCCTGCTGTCGGCCGGCGACCGGCCCGGCGGGCTGACCGCACGCGAGGTCGAGGTGCTGCGGCTGGTGGCGACAGGGCTGAGCAACACGGAGATCGCTGACGAGCTGACGCTGTCAGAGAAGACCGTCGCCCGCCACCTGTCCAACATCTTCACGAAGCTGGGCGTCGCGTCGCGCACGGCCGCGGCCGCCTTCGCCTACCGGAACGACCTGCTGTGAGGGGCATGGCCTCACGGCGTGACGATGTTGAAGGAGGGGTCGCCCGAGTCGAGCACCGAGAGCAGCGTGCTCAGAGCACTCGCGTCGCCGTCGTAGACGATTCCCTCGGACTCCGCGTCCCCCGCGACCAGTGACAGGAGTCGCGGTTTGCTGAGCCGCATCGTGAGGTCGACGGCACCGGCGCCGTTCTCGAGGTACACCAGGACCCCGTTCTTCAGCGTGATGCGGAAGGTTCGGTCGAGGTCGGTCAGTTCGAGAGCGAGCTTGAGGTCCAGGTTCCAGGCCTTCGGCCCGTCGATTCTGATGGCGACCGCGTCGAGGAGCATCTCAGGGGTCAGTTGCATGACCACCGACGGTGCACTGGTGCTGACGGGGGTGCCGAAGTTGCCTTGGCGGAGTTCGGTGGCGCCGGAGAGGTAGAAGTTCCGCCAGGTGCCGTTCTCGGAGCCGTAGGCGAGCTGCTCGAGTGTGTCCGCATAGAGGGACCGGGCCGGCTGGTGGGTGTCATCCGAGAACACGGCGTGGTCAAGGAGGGTCGCTGCCCAGCGGTAGTCACCGGCGTCGAATGCGGCCTGGGCGGCGTCGACGACCTTCTCGATGCCGCCGATGACATCGACGTAGCGTTTCGCGAGTTGCTCGGGCGGGTGGGGCCAGAGTCGTGCCGGGTTGCCGTCGAACCATCCCAGATAGCGCTGCGCGATCGCCTTGACGTTGTGATTGACCGAGCCGTAGTAGCCGTGGGTGTTCCAGGCCCGCTCCAGCGCGGGCGGCATCTGGATTCGCTCGGCGGCTTCGGCGCCTGTGTAGCCCCGGTTGAGTAGGCGGAGCGTCTGGTCGTGCAGGTAGGCATACAGGTCGCGCTGCTGGGACATGAACTCGATGATCCGGTCACCTCCCCACGTGGGCCAGTGGTGCGACGCGAACACGACGTCGGTGCGGTCGGCGAAGGTGGCGATGGCCTCGGTGAGATACTGGGACCACACATGGGGGTCCCGGACCAGGGCACCTCTCAGAGTGAGCAGGTTGTGCAGGGTGTGCGTCGCGTTCTCCGCCATACACAGCGCCCGGAACTTCGGGAAGTAGAAGTGCATCTCGGCAGGTGCTTCGGTGCCCGGCGCCATCTGGAACTCGATCTCGACCCCGTCGACGATGTGGGTCTCCCCGGTGGTGCTGATCTCGAGTGTGGGGATGATGAGCCCCACGCTGCCGGTGGAGGTGGTCTGTCCGAGACCCGCACCGACCTGGCCCTGCGGACCGCGCTCGAGCGTCGCGCCGTACATGTAGCCGGCGCGTCGTGACATGGCGGTGCCCGCGAAGACGTTCTCCGCGACCGCGTGGCCGACGAAGTCCTCGGGAGCGATGATCTGGACCGTGCCGGCATCGACGTCCGCCTGCGTGGTCACGCCGAACACGCCGCCGAAGTGATCCACGTGACTATGGGTGTAGATCACCGCCACGACTTTCCGGTCGCCGCGGTTGGCCCGGTACAACGACAGCCCGGCGGATGCGGTCTCTTCGGAGATGAGCGGATCGATCACGATGATTCCGGTGTCGGACTCGACGACCGTCATGTTGGACAGGTCAAAACCCCGGAGCTGGTAGACGCCCTCCACCACTTCGTAGAGGCCGGCCTTGACGGCGAGCTGTGATTGGCGCCACAGACTCGGATGGACGGTTGCCGGGGACTCGCCCACGAGGAACGAGTAGGACTCAGCGTCCCACACGACCTCACCCGAGGCGTTCTTCACCACGGCGGGATCGAAGGCCGCGATGAACCCACGATCGGCGTCGTCGAAGTCACGGGTGTCGTCGAAGGGCATCGAGGTGCGGGCCGCTTCCTGCCGGGCCCGGATCGAGGATGAAGCCGGCTTGCGCTCCACGGGGGTTCTCCTTGCGTCTGCACGCATGCCGCAGGCGGGTCAACGATGACGGGGCGTCGGATGCGGCGGCCAGGGTGGTCGCTCACTCATGGTAGATCCGGTCATCGACGCCCGGAGGGGTTTGCTCAAGAGCCTGGGATCGATCTGGGGTCCGGCTCGACGCGGTAGCGCGCAACAGCAGGGACGTGGGTGCAGCGCCCGGCTGTCAGCGGTCGTCGATCAGTTCTGGTAGAAGGGCGGAGTGCAGGTCGGAGATCCCGTGGGGAACGGGATCTGCGAGGAACACGGCGGGAACGCGGGGGCGTACACGTCCGGGAAGAAGAGTGGCTGATGGTCCGTATCGGCGCAGTCGTGGCCCCAGGGAACCGTGACGTCCGCGTAGACGTCGTCGTTGGCGCTGTTGTCCGAGTTGGCGAAGATGAGGACGTTGGCCGATTCGCCCGGGTCGAGCGCGGTGCAGTAGTCGGGGTAGATCCCCTGCACGTTGAACGGCAGGGTTGGATTGCCGTCGCCGTCGCGAACGTTGGTCACCGTGATGGACGGCTTGAGGACGATGGCCTTGGTCGTGTTGTTGGTCACCTGGATGGGGAGAGCGAAGGCCTTGCTGAAGTCTCCGGCGAAGATCCCCTGCGCGATCTCCGTCGGGCAGCGCGACTGACTGGCGCCCGGCAGCTTGCAGGCGACGCCGAGGAGGACATCCGGCGGGTTCCCGGATGCTGCGAAGGCGGGGGCGGCCCCGGCGACCGTGATGGCCGGAACGGCCCAGGCGATCCCCTTCGCGACGGTACGGCGCCGGACCACTGGCGGTTGCGGGGCGATGTTCTCTTCGGCCACGGCGTGACTCCCTTCACATCCAGCCTGTCCAGGCCGCTGTCGGACTTCCTGGCTGACCAGCCGAACTCGACGACCCCACAGGCGTCTCACCGTTGCGCGGAATATAGCCCCGGATCGTGAGTCTGTCTCCACCTCGGGTCGCGCGGAGGGCCCGCTACGCGTGAAGTACGGTCGCGCAGCGCAACAAAACCACGGATCGTGCTGCCCGGACCGGAGCGGCAGAACGTCGAAGACGCCCCACCGGGTCAGATTGGCCACGCGTGATCGCCCCCTCGGGGAAGCCGGCGCGTCGCGACATGGCCGTGGAGTCGACAACGTGCTCGGCGAGTGCTCACCAATGGGTCAGCAGCGCTGGACCGGCTTGCTGTAGGTGGTGTTGCTCGGGTTGGTCACGTAGTAGTCAGTGACCCACTTGCCGTCATCCAGCTTGTCCCACATACGCGTGGTGCCGACGAGCGCGCCTGACTTCTGGCACCTGACCGCAGCGAGTCCGCCGTTCGGGAGAGTGCCGACCTTCGGATACTGAGTACCGGGGCCGGTACGCAGCGTGACGCTCGCGGACACCTGCCAGCTGTAGGTACACCGGGGCAGCGGCTTGCTGAAGCTCGTCCGCGACGGGGTGCTGACGTAGTAGTCGCTCACGTAGTTGCCGTCGCTGAGCCTGTCCCAGACCTTCGTGGTGCCGACGGTGGAGCCGGTGGTCTGGCAGAGCACGCTGATGCTGGTGCCGCTCGGGATCGTCCGCGCGACCGGATAGCTGGTCGACGGGCCGGTCCTCGCATTGAGCGAGGACGAGGATGTGACCTTGTAGCTGTAGCGGACCGTAGCGACGGGTGCGTCGAACTGATCGTTGTCGATGTTGAGGGTCACACCGCCGTAGGTCTCGTCGTGGCTGCCGCGGTACTGCTTGCCACGTTGGTGGACGGCCCAGTAGCTGTCAGGGATTCCGGTCCAACCGGTCAGCGAGGTGGAGAGGTCATAGCGCGCGACCCAGATCGCGTCCGGGCGGGCGTACGCGGTGGAGGTGTAGACCGCCGCAGTGTCAGCCGCCCCGTTCATCAGGTTGAGGTAGAGCCCGGACACGTAGCCGCGGGCGTGCAACTGGCGGGTCCATGCGGACTCGTAGCTCAGGACGGCGTTGCGGCAGGTGATGTCGGTCCGGTCGTAGGCCTCGATGTCGTTGTAGAACGCGCTGCCCCGCACCATGCCCAACGCGGCGGCCTTGGCGATCGCATCGTCGGCGGCGGCCCTGCCCTGCGCGGCGGCGGTCGACGGGAGGATCTTCGGGTCCGTGGCCCTACCACCGCACGTCGGTTGGGCCCTCTTGTAGATCGGGATGAGCTTCCAGCCCAACCTACTGACGGCCGTCACCCACGAGGCGGTGAGGTTCGGCTGGGCACACGTGCGGCTGTCACCGCCGATGTACACGCCCAGCGCACGGTAGGGCGAAGCGCCCCATGCCTTGATGGTCTCCAACGGCGGGGCGGTGCAGGCATCGAACGCCCGCCCCACATACCTGGTGTTGGTCGACGCGTTCGGATACGCGATCGAGGTCGCGGGATCTGCCACGGCCGGCACCGCCGTGGCCACCGACATCACGAGCGACACCAGCGAGATCGCCGCTGCCGACAGGACACCTCTCAGGGTTCCCATGACCACTCCAGCCACTCGATCCGCCTCTCCAGTAGGTGGATCTTCCCACTTCAATGATAGGCCGCGACTTTTCGCATCGAGCGCCTCTCCAACGACAACCGAACCGCTCACGGGGAGGAGATGGCGTCAGCCGGCTGCCTTCGTCACCAGCCGACGGAGCTCCGCCTCAACGTCGTCGTTCCACTCCACGACGGCGAACACCGTCGGCCACATCGGCCCGTCGTCGAGGTGGGCGTCCTCGTTGAACCCGATCGTCGCGTAGCGGGTGCCGAACTTCGATGCGGGCTGCACGAACGTGACCACCTTGCCGTCCCTGGCATACGACGGGAACCCGTACCAGGTCTTCGGATCGAGTTGCGGGGCCTCCTCGGACACCACGACGTGGTACCGCTCGGCGATCGTCCGGTCGAGCCCCTCGAGGGCGGCGATGGCGTCGAGGCACGCGTCGAGCTCCTTGGCCTTCTTCGCCGCGCCCTTCACACCCTTGCTCGCGCGCAGTTCCTCGGCGCGCTGCTTCATGGCGGCGCGTTCCTCCGCGCTGAAACCACCCGGCTCATCGGCCATGGTCAGTACTCCTCACTGTGTCGGTCGCCGGCCCCCTGGCCGTCTCCCGATGCTGTCGGAACCTACCCGGTCCATCCCAGCACAGCCTCGCCAAGAGATACACCCCCGAAGATGAAGCCGAACGCGACGACGGGCACCAGCAGCGTCCACAGCGGGTGGCGGATCAGCAGCCAGATGGCCACTGCGAGGAACACCAGCCAGGCGACCCAGAACCCGATCAGCCACGGCATCGGCGTGACCAGCCCGGCCGCCAGGTAGAAGAAGCCCACGACCACATGGGCCACCAGCCCCAGTACTCCGAGTGCACGCTGCCAGACCGGTGGGGGCGCCGGGGCAGCCGACTCCTGCGTCATCCATCCAATGTACTCCGGGCCGCGAGGCCGCCTCCGGGGCGAAGCGGCGGGTCAGACGGGGGTGTAGCTCAGCCGGACGACGTCGCCGCTCATCCGGTCCATGGATGTGAGGTGTAACCGCGGCCTCGGCCCGGCGAAGTAGGGCCTGCCGCGGCCCAGCACCACGGGGTGCAGGTAGATCCGGTACTCGTCGATCATGCCCAGTTTCGTGAGCGTCCAGGCCAGGTTGGGGCCGGCGACCTCGATCTCGCCGTCGACGGCGCCCTTCAGCGTGGCGACCGCGGTGGCGAGGTCACGGCCGAGGAGCTCGGCGTTGGGACCGACGGAGGTCAGGGTCCGCGACGCGACCCACTTCGGCATGGCGCGCCAGGCCTCCGCGAATGCCTTCTCGTCGTCGGACCACCCGGGATCGTCGTCGTCCCAGTAGCGCATCACCTCGTACATCCGGCGGCCGTACAGCGAGGCCGCCTGACCTCTCGCCTCGTCGATGAAGTGACGGAACAGGTCCCCGTCGGGCGCGAACGCGTCGTGGTCGACGTACCCGTCGAGGGACTGGTTCATGGAGAACACAAGCTTCGCCACCACAACTCCTTCGTCCGGGGGCACCGATTGGCCCCGCAGGTCACGTGGTCAACTATGCCGCGTCTGTCCACGACCGCATCTGGCCGCTGGCGGCTAGTGCCATTGCGCGAGGAGCTGGGCCGCCCGCTGGTAGGTGGTGGTGCCGCTGGCGACGGCGATGACCAGGTCGTAGGCGTCGTCGTCGGGGGCGTCGCCCTCCCTGGGACGGGCGGGCGGTTGAGGTGGTGGACATGCCTGGCTCCGTCCGTGAAGACCTGCTGTCTCCACGGTGCGCGTCCCGGTGTCCCGGATGCACGGGACACGGGTCCCATCTTTCGCGGCGGGGGCCGGGCCCGTTCCCACCTTCGGGCTAGGGCGTCGTCAGCTCGTACTCGAACACGATGGCCGGCATCGCCTCGTGGTCCGCCACCGGGACGGTCCCGACGTTGTCGACGTACCAGGCCGGGTTGGGGGTGTTGGTGTCCGGGTCGCCGTCGAAGACCCTCATGTTGATGGGATTCCCGTCGCCCAGGATCCAGTAGCTGTAGTGGTGATCGGCGTTGAACATCCCCCAGTCCACGAACTGGCCGTTGACCTGCGTCTCGAGGTTCAGCGGATTCCAGGACGGGCCGTCGACCCAGGTGGCCCATCCGTCGTCGGAGATGAACTTGGCGTCGGCCTGGCGCACCGCCCCGTTGAACCACGCGCCCTGCACCTGGATCCAGTAGATGTTCCCAGGCTGCGTGACGAACGCCGCCGTATTGCCCGAGGCGAGGCTCAACAGGTCCGTCCCGGCCGGGTCGTCGATGACATACCAGGCGTTGCTGACCGGAAAGTCCTGGCCGCGGCAGACCGCCGAGAGGAAGTCTCCCAGCGGGATGCCCAGTTGGGCGGCGTACGTCGCGCCGTCGTCCTGGAAGTCGGCAAGCGCAGCATCGAGGCACTCCTCGTGGACAATCGTGTGCTGCACCCAAGTGACGCACTGCCCCTGGTTGCGGAAGTCGATCCCGGTGAAGTCGGCCCAGCCGCCGCCTCTGCAGTCGTCGGTGCTGACGGGGAAGCTCGACGGCGACGCGGCGCTCGCCGGTCCGGCCCCGCCGAGCGCGACCCCCAAGCTCCCCAACACCATGACGACCGCCGCGAGTACCGCCGTCGTCCTTGTCCGCAGGCTCCGATGCCTGCTGGTCCGGCCTTCCTGGTCGCGCATGAGTGTCATGGCGAACCCCTTTCGACTCTCTCCACGCTACGCTCCCCGACCCCCGTCGGCGGCCGTTCCACCGGACCAGAAGGCGGGGTCAGCGCCGTGCGCGTCAGTGAACCGGAGGCTCTGGCACCTGGCTCGAATCGGTGCGGCCCGCTACCTGTTGCGCAACTCCTCGGCGAGCATCACGAGGATGCCGCTGGGGCCGCGGAGGTAGGTGAGCTTGTAGACGTCCTGGTAGCTCGCCACCCCGCGCAAGGGGTAGCAGCCGTGCTGGGCAGCGATCTCGAGGGCTTCGTCGATGTCGTCGACGGCCAAAGCGATGCGGTGCGTCCCGATCTCGTTGGGGAGGGCGGGCTCGGTCTCGATGGCGCCAGGGTGGATGTACTCGAACAACTCGATACGCCCCTGCCCGTCGGGCGTCTGGAGCACGGCGATCTTCGCGTGGTTGCCGTCGAGGCCGACGGCGGTGTCTGCCCAGTCGCCGCTGATGGTGTCGCGGCCCTGGACAGTAAGGCCGAGGTCGGTGAAGAACGAGATGGCGGCATCGAGGTCGCGGACAGCGATACCTACGTTGTCGAGCCTGATGGACATCTGTCGAGTCTAGTGAGCGCCACACCGGATGGCTTCCAGCAAATGGTCTGGCTGCCCCAGGCCTCCGCAACTCGTCTGTTCGCGCGCTCGCCATCGACGCTGAGAGGGCAGCAGCCGACCGCAATGTCACGGGACGAGCAGTTTCGCGCGAACCAGATCAGCCCCGATGTCATGGGTCGGGAACGACCGGATCTGCCGATGAGCGACTGCCCGGATCCGCCCAGAGTCGGAACGTCCGCAGATGCCGGTGTGCGCGACTTCGCGCTCATGCCAACGTGCGGATGTTCAGGTCGGCGGACCCGAAGCGCGGTCGTCTCCGAGGAGCCGACATGCGTAGCCTGTGGGAGTGCGCGGTTAGCTCGATGCCCTCGCCTGTCTAGCCTCGCGCTTTCATGGCGGTGGGTGGACAGTGACCGTCTGAGATGACGAAAGTGCCCCTGGCTTGGGATGATGTTGATTGCGAAGTCATCACATCCGATAGGCGAGGAGCACCTTCGAGGTGAACAGTACCGGCTTGTATCCCAGGGTTCACATTGATACCGGGAAGGTGGCCGCGGTCGCCCAGGCCGGCGGGGTGCTGATCACCGAAACGATCCGCGCCGCGGGGCTGGACCGGGCACTCTCGGACGCGTTGGCGGGGTGGCGGAAGCCGTTGGCGGTCCATGACCCGGGCAAGATCCTGCTCGATCTGGCGGTGTCGCTGGTGCTGGGCGGGGAGGCGTTGAGCGACATCGCCGTCCTGCGCGGCGAGCCGGGCGTGTACGGACCGGTGGCGTCGGATCCAACGGTGTCGCGGCTGATCAAGATGCTGGCCGACGATGCGGACAAGGCGATCAAGGCGATCTCGTCGGCGCGGCAGCAGGCCCGGGCCACCGTGTGGGCCCTGGCCGGTGAGCATGCCCCGGATCACGGCGCCACTGCCGAGGATCCGCTGATCATCGATCTGGATGCGTCGCTGGTCACCGCGCATTCGGAGAAGCAGCGCGCTGCGCCGACGTTCAAACGCGGGTTCGGGTTCCACCCGCTGATGGCGTTCGCCGACCACGGAGCAGGCGGAACCGGCGAAGCCCTGGAGGTCCTGCTGAGGCCGGGCAACGCAGGCTCGAACAAGGCTTCGGATCACATCGCTGTCACCGGGGCCGCGTTGGCGCAGCTCCCCGACCAGAACCCGCGGCCCGGACGCAGAGTGCTGGTCCGCGCGGACGGCGCCGGCGGCACGAAGGACTTCACGAAGTGGCTGGCCGGGCGCAGGGTCGCGTACTCGGTCGGGTACACCCTCCCCATGGACACCCCAGAGCTCTACCACGAGATCCCCGAATGGGTGTGGCTCCCGGCCCTCAACAGCGATGGTGAAGCCCGCGACGGCGCCGATCTGGCCGAGTTCACCGACCTGCTCGACCTGACAGGCTGGCCCAAGGGCATGCGGGTGATCGTCCGCAGGGAACGACCCCACCCCGGCGCGCAGCTCCGCTTCGACGACGTCGACGGCTACCGGCTCACCGCGTTCGCGACCAACACCCCAACCGGCACCCTCCAGCAGCTCGAGCTCCGCCATCGGCGGCGGGCCCGCTGCGAGGACCGGATCAGGCAGGCGAAGACCACCGGGCTGGCGAACCTCCCCCTTCACGGGTTCGACCAGAATCGGATCTGGTGCCAGATCATCGCGCTGGCGTCCGAGTTGCAGGCCTGGACCGGGATGCTCGCCCTGGCCGGTCACGAGGCCCGGCGTTGGGAACCGAAACGGCTCCGCTACCGGCTGTTCAGCATCCCGGCCACCATCGCCCATAGAGCCAGACGCATCCACCTGCACCTCAGCGACCGATCCCGGTGGGCCGGGCTGATCCACGCCGGCATCACCAGGCTCCGCGGGCTCCCGGCCCCAGCGACCTGACCCCGCGGCCTCGACCGTCCGTCTCGAGCTTGGAAGCCCCCTGGTCTGGAACCCCGCCCCACCGTGAGCGTCACGCGGCGCCTTGTCACACCCAGGTGCAAGAATCAGACCAGCATCGACGCCACCGGCGCCGACAACCCCCGATCGGGCCCCTCATGAAATATCGAGGCTAG
>JAUHXZ010000109.1 GCA_030426725.1 Actinomycetes bacterium | reverse complement strand
GGGCCGCGAACGCGAAGGCATGCCGGCGTCCGCCCGCCGACGAAACGCTGTCGAGCGCCGGGGCGGCGTCCTCCCGGTGATGCGCGAACGACTCCTGCAGCGCGTCGACCGTGATGGTGCGCTCCCTCAGCGCCATCCGGCGCCAGATCGGTTTGCCCAGGCGCCACAACCCGTGCGGCACCAGCCTGCCCGTGTGCCGCACCAGCGTCCTCCCGTCCCCGGTGGACAGCAACTGGAATGTGGGCCAGCCGTCGAACTTGTGCCTGCCCGACCTCGTCGGGTCCCACCAGTGGAAGACGACGCTGTGCGGGGCGTCCATGGCCTCGATCTCGCCCGGCATGTCACCCTGCGTGGTCTCGTCGACGAACGTGGTGCCCACGGCCGGCTTCCCGGGAGAGGTCTGATGGGTGTGCTTGAGAATGGTCTTCGTCCCGGCCATCCACTTGTCGTAGCCGTCGATATCGACCAGCCGCGCGTACACTTCCTCGAACGGCGCCTCGACGACGCGGTCGATCTCGAACTCGATCCCTTGCATTGCAGCATCCTCGACCGTCGCCCCGCCGAGATACAAGGACGCGCCGGTTCCGGTACCGCCGGTCAGGCGAAGCCGGTAGTCAGGCGAGAACCTTTGGTTTCGTCGGGGCCCATAACCGGGCGGGAGCCGCATCCGACGGCTCATGCGACGAACCCGGCGGCATGACCGTAGGCTCGTGCCGTGATCGTCGCAGCAGATCTCGTCGCCCTGCCCCAGTGGATCTACGTCGCCGCCGTGTTCATCGGCGCGCTCGGCGGGGCGATCCGCGCCGGTGAGGACGAGCACACCGACCTCGTCGGGGTCCTCACGCTGTCGGCCGCCATGGGCTTCGGCGGCGCGATCATCCGCGACGTCCTGCTCGGGCGACTGCCTCCGCAGTCGCTGCGCGACCCGTCGTACTTCATCGCTGCCGGCGTCGCGGCGTGCATCGGCATGCTCTTCCTCTACTACCTCCGCAGGCTGGGCCGGCTGCTGTGGTGGCTCGACTCGATCATCATCGGCGTCTTCGCCGTCGTGGGCGTCCACACGGCCCTGCTCACCGGGATCAGCTGGCTGCCGGCCATCGTCATCGGCACGATCGCGTCCGTCGGCGGGCTGATGCTGTGCGACGTGCTCCAGGGCAGACCGTCGTCGATCATGTACATGGGGCCGCCCAATGCTGTCGCGGGGCTCGGCGCGGGCGTCGCGTACGTGCTGCTCGCCCGCCCCACCGAGCCGATGGTCACCCTGCTGTTGTCGACGACCGTCGGCGTGCTGATCCGCCTGTCCGGCCCGCTGTTCCACGTGACCGTGCCGCAGCCCCGCAGGCACGCCTACGAGCTCAAGTTGCGGCGCGCGTTCCGGCGCGCGCGTCGGGAGGGCACGCTCCCCGACGGCGTCGGCGACCTCAGCCCGGCCACCGGCTCCCTCGCTGCGGTCACGCTCGGGCATCCGCAGCCGGCGGCCGAGCCCGAAGCCTGGGAGGAGACCGACGGTGCCGAGGACGCGCCCACCGAGACCCTCGTCATCGACGAGTACGGTCCGGGCCTGGGGCTGGCTTCGGCATCACAGGAGTGGGCGGCGGCGGTGGAGGCGGAGGACTCCGGGGAGTCCGAGGATCGCTAGCCGGCTTCGGCCTCTCCGGCCTCAGCTCTGGTACTTCTCAAGAGAGGTGGTGTCGCCGGACGCGATGGCGGCGAACACCTCCGACGCGGCCTCGTCGTCCCAGAACACCACGGAGCCCACGCCGTCGACGTTGCCCGTGCCGTCGACGGGGACGGTCATGCTGATGCCCGCGCCGGTCGTCGTGGAGACGAAACCGACGGCGACCGACCCGATGTCGAGCAGGCCCGTGTCCTCCCCCCGGGTCAGCGCCTCGGAGGCGGCCGCACCGAGCTGCCAGTAGCGCACAGGGTTGATGAACGTCATCGGGGTCATCACCTCGTCGGTGATCGACCCGATCACCTCGCGCTGCCGCTCGACGCGCCCGAGGTCCCCCTTGGGGTCGGCCTTGCGCATCCGCGCGTATCCGAGGGCCGTTTCGCCGTCGACCATCTGGCAGCCGGCCGAGATCGTGAGGTGTGAGTCCCGGTCGTCGATGTCGAACGCGGGGCACACCTCGATACCGCCCACGGCGTCGACGATGTCGACGACACCCTCGAAGCCCACCTCGAGGTAGCCGTCGACCCTTACGCCAGTGTTCTCCTCGACGGTGGCCACGAGCAGCTGCGGGCCGCCGAAGGAGTAGGCGGCGTTGAGCTTCTGGTCGTTTCGGCCGGGGATGGAGACGTAGGAGTCGCGCGGGAGGGACACCAGGACGGCCTTCCCCTCGGACGGGACGTGGAGGAGCATCATCGTGTCCGCTCGGGCGCCGCCTTCGCCGTTCTCGCGGGCGTCGGAGCCGACGAGCAGCACCGTCCGGCCGGGCTGGGAGGCGAGGTGGCCGCCCTCCGGCTCGGTCGCGACGCTGTCGGTGCGCAACCAGGCCAGCACGGGCACCGTCAGGAGGAAAATCAGCCACAGGACCAGCAGGGTGCCGACGGTCCGCAGGACGGGGTGACGCCGGCGTCGGCGACGCTTCTTCCGGGGTGGGGCCGGCGGGGGAGCCGTCGGGGGCCGCCCGCCCCCGGGCTGCTGGACCGGGGGCATGACCGCCGTCGGTTCGGGCTGCTCCGGCTCGCGCCGGTACAGCCAGTCCATGTCGTCGTTGTTGCTCACTGCCACCTCCGGTCAGGCGCCCACGATACCCACCGACTCGGCGAACGTCGGCGTGGCAGACCCCGCCGGACGCCGGGCGCGGGCGAGACTTGAGGCGCGACCGTCGAGGAGGAGCACCACGTGACCCAGCCGCCACCGACCGAGGCGCAACGCGTCCACACCCGCCGCGCCTTCGGGTACGTCACGATGTCCGCCCTGCTGCCGGGGTCGGTGCAGACCTTCGCCGGCAACGGCGCCGTCGGGCGGTTCGCCTCGCGCGTCTACGGTGCCGTCGCGGTCCTGGCCCTCCTGGTCGTCCTCGGGCTCCTGCTGTTCCGCGGCCCCACCGTCGGGCTCCTGCTGAGCCCCGCCGTCGCCGCCACGCTGCGCGTGGTGCTGTGGGTGCTGTTCGTCGGCTGGGTCCTGCTGCTGCTCGACGCCTGGCGCCTCGCCCGCCCGCTGCGGCTGGAGCGCACCGCCCGGCTGCGGCTCACCATCACGTCGCTCGTGCTCATCGCCGGGGTCAGCGTCGCCACGACGGTCGCGGCCGATGCCCTCGTCGCCGTCCGCAACGTCGGCCAGGTGTTCCTCGGCGGCGGCGAGACAGACATCAACGACGGGCGCTACAACATTCTCCTGCTCGGCGCCGACGCCTCGGAGGAGCGCGTCGGTCTCCGCCCGGACTCCATCAACGTCGCCTCGCTCGACGTCGAGACGGGCGAGACGGTGATCTTCGGCCTGCCCCGGAACCTGCAGCGCATCCCGTTCCCCGAGTCCTCCCCACTGAACGAGTTGTACCCCGCGGGATACGTGTGCGAGGACGGGGCTTGCATGCTCAACGGGATCTGGACCCTGGGCGAGGAGCACTCCGACCTCTTCCCCGAGGGCGACGCCGGACTCACCGCGATGAAGCAGGCCGTCGGGGAGACCCTGGGCCTCGACATCAACTACTACGCCCTGGTCGACATGGCCGGCTTCGAGTCGCTCATCGACGCCATGGGCGGCATCCGGCTCGACATCGCCAAGGACATCCCCATCGGCGGCGGCGGGTCACCGATCTACGGGTACATCGAGGCCGGCGAGAACGTCGAACTGGACGGTCACGACGCGCTCTGGTTCGCCCGCTCCCGCTCCGAATCCAGCGACTACGAGCGGATGGTGCGGCAGAAGTGCGTGATGTCGGCCATGCTGGCCCAACTAGACCCGCTCACGGTCGCCACGAGCTTCGTCGACCTCAGCGAGGCCGGCAAGAACATCCTGCGCACCGACATCGGCACCGGCGCCGTGAGCGAGCTGGCCGACCTGGCGCTGCTCGCCAAGTCGCAGCCCATCGCCTCGGTGAACTTCATGCCGCCGCTCATCGTCTCCGCGGACCCCGACTTCGAACTGATCCGCGGCACCGTCGAGGACACGCTCCTGCCGAAGCCCGACCCCACCCCCACGCCGTCGGCCACCACCGAGGAGTCCGACGGGTCGTCAGAAGGCGCTTCCGTCTCGCCCAGCCCGACCCCGACGCCCAGCACGGCCGCAGAGGCGCTCGAGAACCCGGTCACCGAGACCGACGATCTGGCCCAGATCTGTTCGGTCGGCTAGGTTGCGGGCGGAAGAAGGAGTCCCGGTGCAGCCAGTCAGCGTCGTCATGCCCGTGCGTAACGAGGAGAAGCACCTGCGCGCCGCCGTGGCCCGGGTGCTGGATCAGCACTACCCGGGGGATCTGGAGATCATCCTGGCGGTGGGGCCCAGCGACGACGACACCCGCCGCCTCGCCGACGAACTCGCCGAGGTCGATCCGCGGATCGTCGTGCTGGACAACCCGACGGGTTTCACCCCGGCGGGACTGAACATCGGGGTCCGGCACGCGTCGCACGACGTGGTGGTGCGCGTCGACGGACACGGCGAGCTCAGCCCCGGCTACATCGCCACGGCCGTCGCGCTCCTGGACGACACCGGTGCGGCCAACGTCGGCGGACTCATGGACGCGCAGGGCACCAGCCCGCTGTCCGAGGCGATCGCGGCCGCCTACAACTCGAGGTTCGGGCTCGGCGGGGGAGGGTTCCACCTCGCCGACACCCCGGCCGGACCCGCCGACACCGTCTTCCTCGGCGTGTTCCGCAAGGACGTCCTGCTGTCCATCGGCGGCTTCGACGAGACCCTGCACCGCGCGCAGGACTGGGAACTCAACTACCGCCTCCGCCGCGCCGGACACCTGGTCTACTTCTCACCCGACCTGCGCGTGGTCTATCACCCGCGCGACAGCTACGGCGCGCTCATCAGCCAGTTCTATTCCACGGGGCAGTGGCGCCGTGAGGTGGCCGACAGGCACCCCGACACCGTGTCCCTGCGCTACCTGGCGCCGCCCCTGACTGTGCTGGGCGTCGGCGGTGGCCTCGCCGGCGGGCTGCTCGGCCTCGCGCTGCGGATCCGTCCCCTCGCGCTGCTCCTTGCCGCCCCGCTGAGCTACCTCGCGTTCGTCGCCGCCGCGACGGCGGCGATGGGGCAACTCGGCCCCGCCGCCAGGGCCCGCTTCCCGCTCGTGCTGGCCATCATGCACCTCGCGTGGGGCGCCGGGTTCGTCCGAGGGCTGCCTGACTGAGTGCAATAGGACCCGTTGGGTGGGTCGTGGAATGATTGGACGCATGCGTCCAGTCGAATCCGCCAGCGAGCTGCTCCTGCAGGCTCAGCGGCTTGCCGACCGGGTGCGCGAGGAGGCCGAAGCCGAGGCTGAGGCAGCCCGCGCGGGCATCGCCGAGCTCGCACGGGAACGCGATCAGATCCGCGCCGAGGCGGACTATGCGCGCAACCGGCTCGAGGAGGCGCGCGCGGACGCGTCCGAACGCATCGCCGCCGCCGCGGACCAGGCCGGACACATCATCGAAGGGGCCGAACGCACCGCCGACGAACTCATCACCGGAGCCCGCTCCGAGGCCGAGGAGATCGTCGCCGCCGCGCACGCCGAGGCCGAGCGGCTGGGGGCCGCCGCCACCGCCGACGCGGAGAACACCACGCGCCAGGTGGCCGCGTGGCGCGCCCATCAGGAGAACGAGGCCGACGAGGCGGCCGCGGACGCCACCCGCCGCCTCGAGCAGGAACGGGCCGAATGGGAGGCCGAGCTGGCACGTGCCCGCGACGACAACGCCGCCGAGGTACGCGCGCGAGTCGAGGAGGCCGACCGCAGGCTCGCCGCCGCGACGGAGGAGGCCAACGCGCTGCTCGAGCAGACGAACGCGGACGCCGACGCCCGCCTCGCGGAGGCCACCCGGCACGCCGCCGCCGTCGAGGCCGAAGCCGAGGCGTCCGCAGCCGCGCAGCTTGCCGACGCCTCCGAGCAGCTCGCCTGGGCGCAGGAGACCGTCGCCGGGCTCATCGCCGGGGCGAAAGCGGATGCCGCGCGGACCTCCCGCCTCACCCACCGCGCCGTCGCCGAGCGCGCCCGGGCCGCCCGCGCCAAGATCACCGCTGCCCTCAGCCGCGCCACGGCCACCGCCAGGCGCCGTGTCCGCGCCGCGCAGCTCGAGGCCGACGACATCCGCGGCCGGGCCGACGCCGAACTCAGGGCAGCGGCCGACCATGCCGCCCGCACCCGGGCCGAGGCCGAGGAACGTGCCCGCGTGCTCCGAGCCAACGCGGCCGAGGAGGCCGAAGCGGTCGTCCGCCGCGCCACCGACCGCATCGCCGACGCCGAGGCCGACGCCGCCCTGGTGCGCGAACGCCTCACCGCAGACCTCGAGCGCTCCCAGCGCGCGTCCTTCGAACGCACTCGGGCCACCCGCGAGGAGGCCACCCG
>JAUHXZ010000108.1 GCA_030426725.1 Actinomycetes bacterium | reverse complement strand
AGGGTGTTGCCACACTTCCCCTGACGGCCCGGGAACGAGCCGGGGCGCGATCTCCCATTGGTGTGCGGGAGATCGCGCCCCCTTCTTGTGTTCCGCTGCGTGTGTGCCAGAGTGGGGAAGAAGCCGTATTGGATCGCACAGGAGGTGATGTGAGTGACCGAGGACAACGCACCCGACCCGAAGCGGACGCTCACCGAATCGGACGTGGCCGACGAGAAGCTGACTGACTGGCGGATGCTGGACGGGAGCCTCCACGCGAGCTTCGACACCGGTGACTTCATGTCGGCGGTCGGACTGGTGGACTCGATCGCGCCCGCCGCCGAGGAGATGAACCATCATCCCGACCTCGCCCTGACCTACGGGCGGGTCGACGTCCGGCTGAGCAGCCACGATGTCGGAGGGGTGACCTCACGTGACGTGCTGCTGGCCCGGACCATCAGTGAACTGGCGCAGGCCGCGAGCGCGGCGCCTCAGCCGGAGCGGACCAGTCTGCTCTGAGCTGGTTCCCGTGCCCAGCCGCACGGTGCCGGGTCGGCGAGCAGCCCGACGGCGGACCGTCGGGCTGTTCTATGAGAGGTGCCGTCGCCGTCAGGCGAGGCTGAGGAAGAGCTTCTCCATCTTCGCCTGATCCAATGGATTGGGCTCGGGCTGCTCCATGCACTGACGCAGGCCGACGGAGATGGTGGTGAAGCCGGCGCGGTCGACGGCCTTGGACACGGCCGCGAGCTGCGTGACGATGTCGTCGCAGTTGCGGCCCTCTTCGATCATGCGGATGACCCCGCCGAGCTGCCCCTGGGCACGCTTCAGCCGCTTGACCACCGCTGTCATCTGCTCCGGGTCGAGCTCCATGGGATCCTCCGTGTTCATGCTCTGAGTATACCCCTACCCGTATAGGGATGGGAAGCCCGAAACGCTCCGGGATCGGGCTCGAATGATCCATTGTCACGCGCCGGACGCGCGGGGACAACATGTGCCCATGCCCAACCACCCCGAGGGGGTATCAGGTAGCTCCGAGGGTCAGGACTGCTTGATCTGGTTGGTCAGCTCGGTGACCTGGTTGAACAGGTCCCGGTCCATGCCGATCTTGTCGTTGATCTTGCGCACGGCGTGGAGCACGGTCGAGTGGTCCCGGCCGCCGAACTTCTGTCCGATCTTCGGCAGCGACATGTCCGTGAGCTCCCGGCACAGGTACATGGCGATCTGGCGGGCCGTCGCGATGTTGGCCACACGGCTGCTGCCCGTGAGGTCCTCGATGGTGATCTTGAAGTACCCGGCGGCCGCGTCCATGATCGTCTGCGCGTCGACGGGGGTGGCCGCATCGGGCATGAGATCGCTCAGCACCTTCTCGGCGAGGTCGATCGTGATCTCCTGCTGGTTGAGGCTCGCGAGCGCCGCGACGCGGGTCAGCGCGCCCTCGAGCTCGCGGATGTTGGTGGGGATGCGCGACGCGATGAGCTCGAGCACCTGAGTGCCGGCCGTGAGCCGCTGCCACGCCACCTTCTTGCGCAGAATGGCGATGCGCGTCTCGAGATCCGGGGGCTGAACGTCTGTCATGAGGCCCCACTCGAAGCGCGACCGGAGCCGGGGCTCAAGCGCCTCCAGGAGCTTCGGAGGACGGTCCGACGTCATCACGATCTGCTTCTGCGCGTTGTGCAGCGTGTTGAACGTGTGGAAGAACTCCTCCTGCGTCTGGATCTTCGCCTCCAGGAACTGGATGTCGTCGACCAGAAGCACGTCGACGTCGCGGTAGGAGCTGCGGAACTCCGCGGTGCGGTTCGACGAGATCGCGTTGATGAAATCGTTGGTGAGCTCCTCCGTCGAGACGTACTTGACGCGGAGCTGCTCGTAGTAGTTCGTGACGTAGTGGCCGATGGCGTGCAGCAGGTGGGTCTTGCCCAGTCCCGACGGCCCGTAGATCATCAGCGGGTTGTACGACTTGCCGGGCGTCTCTGCGACGGCCGCGGCGGCGGCGTGCGCGAAGCGGTTGGACGAGCCGGCGACGAAGGACTCGAACGTGTAGCGGGGATTGAGCCGGACGTCGGGGGTGCGGGGCCGCCGCGCCGTGGTCCTCGGCGCGGGAAGGGACTCCTCCGGGGCCGGAGCCGACGGAAGCTCGGGTTCGGCCACCAGTTCGGGGTTGATCATCACGGCGAGATGGGTGCTCTGCCCACAGATGTCGCTGAGGCGGTCCTCGATGTGGGGACGCAGCCTCGTCTCGATCCGTTCGCGGGTCGTCTCGTCCCCGACGGCCACCATCAGGGTGCTGCCATGCATGTCGAGGGGCTGCGTCCTCCGTAGCCAGGCCTTGGTCGGGGCGTCGGCGGTGGCGATGACCTCACTCCAGAGTTCGGCCAGGTCCGGCGTCGGCGACTCGCTCACCTCACCTACTTCCCGGCGGCCGGTTCCGCCCTCGTTCCCCGATGTCCACAAGGTTGTCCACATGAGGGTATAACTTCCCCCGAGCAGAACGCCTACCGGCAAACACCTGTGGATAAGCTGGAAGGCAGAACAACGAAACTAGTGCCCATGCATCTGGTTCGCAAGGCGATTTGGGAGACACGCCGAGACTCGACTGGACTACATGGGTGTTATTTGGTTGGTTGTGCGGTCGGTGTCCCGCTGGTTTGGTCTACGGGCGCTTTCGCGCGTATCGTTGACCAGTCGCCATCGCGGCGGCCACTTCCCCCTGCCCACCAGGGCAGTGCCCACCTTCGAACCTGAGGGAGTAATCCCATGAGCAAGCGCACGTTCCAGCCGAGCAACCGTCGCCGCAGCCGTACCCACGGCTTCCGTGCCCGTATGCGTACCCGCGCCGGCCGCGAGATCCTGGCGAACCGCCGCCGCAAGGGTCGCGCCGAGCTGTCGGCCTAAGGGGCCGGCTTCGGTGCTTCCCGCTCCGCGGCGACTCAAGAGGCCGGCCGAGTTCGGCGTCACGGTCCGTCGCGGCTCGCGGGCAGCGACGAAGAGCGTCGTGGTGCACGTGAGACGCATCACCGAGCAGAATCCACCCGCCAGTGGCCGGGTGGGTTTTGTCGTCTCCAAGAAGGTGGGCAACGCCGTCACCCGCAACCGGGTGAAGCGGCGGTTGCGTCACCTCGTCGGCATGCTCGACGCGCCGGTCCCCGCCGATGTCGTCGTACGTGCGCTCCCGGCGTCCGCCGTCGAGCCCGAGCGGCTGGCGGGCGATCTGGCGGACGCGTGGAGTCGTGCGTTCTGTAAGGCGGCGGCATGCTGAAGTATCCGCTGATCTGGTTCGTCAAGTTCTGGCGCACCTTCATATCCCCCTCGTACGGGGACGTGTGCAAGTTCCATCCGACGTGCTCGGCCTACGGGCTGGCCGCACTCGAAACCCACGGGGCCTTCAAGGGCTCGTGGCTGACAATCAGACGCATCACCCGCTGCCACCCCTGGGCAGAGGGCGGCGTCGACTACGTTCCCGGCACCCCCCAAGCGGAGGCCTGGGAGCGGGAGAACACAACCGAACCGGGGTCCGAGGGTCCCCGCGCGACTGCTGAGGTGGCTTAAGTGGTGGATCTGCTGGTGACGCTGAACATCTGGGACAGCTTCTACGGAGTGCTGTCGGCGATGATGCAGCCCCTGTACTGGGCGGTGTCCGGCATCGTGGTGTTCTTCCACTCCCTCTACACCCCGATCTTCGGGGAGGACTCGGGGTGGAACTGGACGCTGGCGATCGTCAGTCTCACCCTCTTCATCCGCATGCTGCTCATCCCGCTGTTCGTGAAGCAGATCAACTCGTCGCGCAACATGCAGCTGCTGCAGCCGAAGGTGGCCGAGCTGCAGAAGAAGTACGGCGCGGACCGTGAGCGGCTCGGCCAGGAGACGATGAAGCTCTACAAGGAGGAGGGCGTCAGCCCGACTGCCTCCTGTCTGCCGCTTCTGTTGCAGATGCCGATCTTCCTCGCGCTCTTCCGGGTGCTCGAGGGTGTTTCGTCCGGCAACGTGCGTGGGTACTGGTTCGTCCAGAACCCGGATCTGGTGGAGTCCCTGCAGAACGCCGAGATCTTCGGTGCCCGACTCGCGGACCGGGTCTTCCCCCTCACGCCGTTCGGCGCCACGCAGGTTGTCGGCATCATCCTCGTCGTCTCGATGGTTGCTGTCTTCTTCGTCACCCAGCTCCAGCTGACGCGGAAGAATCTGCCGCCCGAGTCGCTGACCGGGCCGATGGCGCAACAGCAGAAGATGATGCTGTACTTCTTCCCCGTCGTGTACGCCGCCTCTGCGACGGTCATCCCGATCGGTGTGTTGGTGTACTGGCTCACCACCAACCTGTGGACGATGGTCCAGCAGGGCCTGCTCATTCGTAACAACCCCGCGCCCAACACCCCGGCCTACATCGACTGGGAGGAGCGGATGCTCGCGAAGGGCAAGGACCCGCAGGCCATCATGGCCACCCGCGCGGCGAAGCGCCGCCGCAAGCCCAAGAGCAGCCCGTCCGGCAGGACGGTTGCGGCGCAGAGCACAGCCGTGGACACCGAGGACCTGATCGCCGAGGAGACCGCACCGAAGGTGGTGCGCCAGCAGGTGAGCCGGCAGACCGTGCGGACCGGGGATGACGGTAAGCGCGTCGTCACCCGCAACCAGCCCAAGCAGCAGTCCAGGGCGGCCCGCAAGAAGAAGTGAGCCCCCGGCGGCTCGACTCTGCACCCACAGACCACACTGCCCGGACGCCCGGGCATCAGGAGAGGACACGGCAACATGTCGAAGAATGAGAGCGACGCGGCACTGCTCGCCGAGGGCGATCTGGTCGCCGACTACCTGGAGGAACTGCTCGACATCGCGGACCTCGACGGTGACATCGAGAACACTGTCCGCGACGGCCGCGCTTTCGTGTCGATCGACACGGACTCCGAACTGCTCGTCGGCAAGGACGGCGAGGTCCTCGACGCGCTGCAGGAGTTGGCCCGTCTCGTCGTCATGACGGAGAACGGTCATCGCTCGCGGCTCATGGTTGACGTCGCCGGGTTTCGTCAGCGTCGGCGCGTCGAGCTGGTCGCGATGGCCAAGGACGCGATCGCGGAAGTCACCGAGACTGGCGAGGCTGTGCGGATGGTTCCCCTCAACGCGTACGAGCGCAAGATCGTCCACGATGAGGTCGCGGCCGCCGGGCTGGTAAGCGAGTCCGAAGGCGAGCCGCCTCAGCGCCGCGTGGTAGTCCGGGCCAAGTGACCGCACAGATCCCCGCCGAGTCAGCGGCCGCGAACGCTCTGGCCGCCGCATATCCCGAAAGCGCTGAAGCGTTAAGGAGATATGTCGATATATTGGCTGGGCGAGGGATCGAATGGGGCCTCATGGGACCCCGTGAGGGAGACCGGCTCTGGCAGCGCCACGTCGGGAACTCCCTCGCCCTGGTGGACGCACTCCCCCAAGGCGTCGACGTGGCCGATGTGGGCTCCGGGGCGGGCCTTCCGGGTATCCCTGTCACGATCGCCCGGCCGGACCTCAGGGTCACGCTGATCGAGCCACTCCTGCGCCGGGCGAACTTCCTCACCGAGGCGGGGGAGGAGCTGGGCCTCGCGGATCGTGTGACGGTACTACGCGCCCGTGCCGAGGAGACGTCGGAGCAGTTCGACGTGGTGATCTGCCGGGCCGTGGCGCCGCTCGAGAAGCTGCTCCGGTGGACGCTGCCTCTTCTGCGCGAGCGCGGACAGTTGGTGGCGCTCAAGGGTGAATCCGCCGAGGATGAGATCCGCAAGGCGTCGAAGGTGCTGACGAAGGCCGGCCGTACGGCTGAGGTCCTGGAGCTCAGCGTCGCGCCGGGCGTCGAGTCGACCCGCGCCATCCGCGTCGCCTGAGCGCCTTCCCATGGGTTGAGCCGACCGCGCGAAGCGCCGTCGCTCTTCCCGGTGGTTGAGCCGGCCGCGCGAAGGGCCGTCGCGTCGAAACTCAGTGCGACCGCGGTCTGGTTGTGAGAGCGGCGCCTCGATCGAGGGGGCCGCGGTGCTACCCGTGCGGTCACCCGGGAGCCCTGGGCCGGGCGGCCCCCTATGGTGCCGTCGACCTCCATGTGGCGGCGTGGTGGTGGTTGGGGCCTGCGGCGCTTTCTAGGGCCGCCCGGCCCACGTCTCCCGGGTCACCGCGCGCGTTCCGCTGTGGCGTGGTTCCGTTGAGGGGTAGTGGCGACGGGGCGGCCTGGTGCGAGTTTGGTCGCAGCGGGATGCCAGTTCCGCGGTGGTCATGCCGGGCGACGCGACGCAGACGCCGCCTCACCGCCGCCACCCCTCGCTGCAATCGCCGGGCCTCGCCATCGCGAGGTTCTCGCCGGTCCACACTGATCGGACGTCCGCCCCGTATGGTTTCGCTGGTCCGCACGGGGCGGAGGTCACTCTTCCTGGTGGCTCAGCCGACCGGCGCGGAGCGCCGTCGCGTCGAAACCTAGGTCGTTGATCTCCGTACTGTCCCCAATGCGTGACTCGCCTCCGTTGACTGGCGACCTCTGGATTGGGTGGCCACTCGTCGGCCGTGGGCGTGACGGGGCGGTGTTTCGATCACCGAGGTCCACCGCTCGCGGTGCGTTTCACGTGAAACGGTGCGCGACGCGCCCGCCAAGTTCCTGTTCGTCGCAGCGCTTCGGTAGAGTCGTCGCGGATCGATCCGAGGAGGCATGGATGGCGCTGTTCTTCCGCAAACGCAAGCAGGTCAGTGAAGACGAGCTCTGGAAGGACCACAACAACGTTTCACGTGAAACGGCGAATGCCCCCCGGCGGGCAGTCCGAGCCGACTC
>JAUHXZ010000107.1 GCA_030426725.1 Actinomycetes bacterium | reverse complement strand
TGTGCTCCTCACCCACGCCGTGGTGGTGGGAGACGGTGCCGTGGTTGTCCATGAACGCCTGCTGCAGCGCCCGCTTGGCCTTGTCGTAGGTCCGCATCGCCTCCGGGGAGCTGTCGGCGATCGCGAACGTGAAGTACTGGCAGGCGCCCGAGTGGTACGAGTGGCTGAGGTGGCAGAACACCACGCCCCGGACCCCGACCTCCTCCATGACACGGTTGAACTCCGCGACGGCGTTGGTGTGGATCTGCTCGGCGTACGCCCACGGGGTGCTGGTCTCGGACACGTCGGCGACCAGCCCATGATCCAGCATGAAGTCGCGGATGTAGGGGGTGTCGTACTTCTTCTGGTCGTACAGCGTGCCAGGACCCTTGCCGACGCTGATGCCGCCGTGGTTGCGGACGATCTTGCCGACGAGCGCCTTCTCGTAGCGCACGTGGTTGGCCGAACCCTCGAAGCCGACGAAGCTCATCGCGATGTTCTCGAGGTCCCAGCCCTTGCTCTCCATGAGCTTCTGGATCGCTTTGGAGCTCAGCGACCCGATGCGGCTCGACTTCTTGCCGTTCGCCATGATGTATTGCGTCTCGAGGGCGTCGGACACGCGGGCCATCATGACCGACGCGTCGGATTCGACGATCTCCTGGCAGGCGCGCAGCCCGTCCTCGTAGGTGGCGAAGAAGTACGCCTGCAGTTCGCGGACCTCGGGGATGCGGTGCACGTTGACCCAGGCGGACGTGATGACGCCGAGGCGCCCCTCGGAGCCCAGCACCATCTCCCGCACGCTCGGCCCCGACGACGTCGACGGCAGGGGCCGCAGGTTCAGGACCTGGCCGGGCATCACCATGGTGAGGCCCCGGCAGATGTCGGCGATGTCGCCGTACTTGTCGGACTGCATGCCCGACGAGCGGGTGGCGATCCAGCCGCCGAGCGTCGACCACACGAAGGAATCGGGGTGGTGACCCATCGTCCAGCCGCGGGCCCGAAGCTGGTCCTCCATGTCCGGGCCGAACACGCCGGCCTGGATGTGGGCGAGACCGGACTGTTCGTCGATCTCGAGGACGTCGCGCATCCGGCCGAGGTTGACGCTCACGACCTGCCGGGTCTCACCAGGCTCCGCCTCGAGGGCCGCGACGATGTTGGAGCCGCCGCCGAACGGGATGAGGACGCTGTCGGCGGCCACCACGGCGTCCACCAGGCGCTCGACCTCGTCCTGCGTGCCGGGGTAGGCCACGACGTCGGGGATACGGCCCAGCTGGCCGGCGCGGACACGCATGAGGTCGCGCACGCCCTTGCCGAAGGCGTGCACGACGCGGGTCTCGTCGTCGGTCTGCACGTACTTCTCGCCGATGATCGCGACGAGCTCCGAACGCAGCGCGTCACCGAGCTGCGAGGCGGGAACGTCCAGCGACGAGAAGGGGCGCACCGGTTCGACGGGCTCGTTGATGTCGAGGCCGACCTTCTTCATCACGAACGGCGCGAACTTGGGCTTGTCGTCGTGACGGTAGGCCTTGCCTTCCTCGCCCCAACCCCACCACTTCTGCTGCTTGACGCCGTCGATCATCGGTCCTCCTGCTTATCTGCCTGCTCCTTGGCGTCGTCCACCAAGGCGGCGATCTGAGATTTCTTGCTCGCCCGCTCCAAAGCTACGGTGCGTTCGAACTCCACGAGCGTCTTCTTACCGTAGGCGCGGGCGGTGGTGTCGTGCAGTTCCAGCACCTGGCGGCGCATGCGCTCGTTGAACTCGTGGGCGATCTCGCCCGGGTAGGGGACCATCGGGCGGCCGAAGACCACGTGGACCTCCGGGCGCCCCTTGGGCAGATGGTTCTGCTTCGACGGCCACGCGTCGTAGGCGCCGACGAGCGCGACGGGCAACGCCGGGACGCCCCGGGAGATGCACAGCGACGCAACACCCGGCTTGTATGGCCCCATGGCGCCGGTGCGGGACCGGGTGCCCTCGGGGAAGAGCAGGATCGGCACACCGTCGCTGAGGAGCTGGGCGGACATGCCCCGGCGGCCCTTGCCGCCCTTGCCGCGGTCGATCGCGAACGCGTTCATGAACACCGACATCGACATGGACTTGACCCAGCTGTCGAAGAAGAAGTCCCCGGCGGCGCCGGTCGCCACGAAACGGGAGAGGCGGTTGGGCAGCGAACAGAGGATGAGGGGGGCGTCGAGGTGGGACGAGTGGTTGCCGAAGACCACGAAGGCGCCGTCGAGGTTGTCCAGGTTCGCCAGGCCGTGCACGTGCATCCGCAGCAGCTTGACCAGGGCGGGCTTCAGCAGCAGCATCTGCGCGGTCTGCCGGGTCGTCGCCTGGACCCGCGACGTGTACCTGGAGTTGTCGGGCTCGACGGCCTTGGCCACGTCAGTGCCTCTTCCGCGACGCGCTCAGCAGCCGGGAGAACTCCCGGGTGAGCGCGTGGGGCCCGTACTCGGCGATGCCGTAGGCGACCTTCCACTTGAGGGTGGGAACCGAGACGTAGCGGCCCTTCGAGGCGTCCTTGAGGGCGCCCCGCACGAGGGTCTTCGCGTCGATCCACACGATGCTCGGCAGCGACGACGCCTTGATGCCGGCGCGCTGATGGAACTCGGTGCGCACCCAGCCGGGGCACAGCGCCGTCGAGGTCACGCCGGTGCCCTTCAGTTCGACGCCCAGGGCCTGGGAGTAGGTGGTGCACCAGGACTTCACGGCCGAGTAGTTGCCGGTGAAGATGGTGCCGGCCGTCGACGACACGTTGATGATGCGGCCGTGCCCGCGGGTCTTCATCGCCCTGGCGGCGGCGCCGCCGAGGATCAGCACCGCCAGGCACATGACGTCGAGCGCCTTGGCGTGCGTGTCGATGTCCGCGGGGTCCAGCAGGGTGGTGTGCAGGCCGAAACCGGCGTTGTTGACGAGCATGTCCACCGGCCTGGCGGGATCCTCGAGCCGGTCGGCCACCCGCAGGACGTCGTCGCGCACGGCGAGGTCGGCGGTGATGACCTCGACGGCGACGCCGTGCGCCTCCTCGAGTTCCGCGGCCACGGCCTCGAGCCGGTCGGTGTCGCGCGCCACGAGGACAAGGTCGGTTCCCTGCTCAGCCAGTTCGCGGGCGAACGCGTAGCCGATGCCGGAGGTGCCGCCCGTGATCAGTGCAGAAGCCATGGGTAGTACGGTACGCCACCCGCGGGTGTGGCCGCGATGTGGTGGCCCGCCACCGGCCGCCCACCGGCCCGCGTTCGTCGCGCTCCCACAAAGCGGAACCCCGCCCGTTGTGGGAATGTCACAACGACCGGGGTTCCGGGTGCCGGGTCAGCGGCCGATGACCTCGACGGTCTCGCGGGCCATGGCGAGTTCCTCGTTGGTCGGGATCACCAGGACCTTGACGGCCGAGTCGGGTGCCGAGATGACGCGCGCCTCGCTCGAGCGTTCCTGGTTGGCGTCGGCGTCGAGCTTGAAGCCGATGCCCTCCAGACGCTCGATGACCGGGCCGCGGATGTGGGCCGCGTTCTCACCGACGCCGGCGGTGAACACCAGCGCGTCGGCCCCGCCCAGGATGGCGAGGTAGGAGCCGATGTAGGACACGAGGCGGTGGACGTAGACGTCGCGGGCGAGGACCGCGTCCTGGTTGCCGGCCTCGATCTGGGCGCCGACGTCGCGCATGTCGGTGTAGCCGCAGAGCCCGAGCATGCCGGACTTCTTGTTGAGCAGCGTGTCCACCTCGTCGGGGGTCATGCCGTGCGAGCTGAGGAACTTGGGCAGGCCCGGGTCGACGTCGCCGGAGCGCGTGCCCATGACCAGGCCGGCCAGCGGAGTGAGGCCCATGGAGGTCTCGACGGCCTTGCCTCCCTTGATCGCCGAGATTGAGGCGCCGTTGCCGAGGTGGCACACGATCACCTTGAGATCGGGGTCACCGACGCGGTCGAGGAACTCGGCGGCGCGGGCGGAGACGAAGGAATGCGACGTGCCGTGGAAGCCGTACTTGCGGATCCCGTGCTCCTTCGCGAGCTCCTGGTCGATGGCGTAGGTGTACGCCTCCGGCGGGAGCGTGGTGAAGAAGGCGGTGTCGAAGATGCCGACGTGCGGGATGCTCGGCAGGAGGTCCTTGGCGGCGCGGATGCCCGCGATGCCCGGGGGGTTGTGCAGCGGCGCCAGCGGGGCCAGGCGCTTGAGTTCGGCGACGACCTCGTCGTCGATGAGGACGGACTCGCGGAAGCGCTCACCGCCGTGCACCATGCGGTGGCCGACCGCGACGACGTCCTGCAACCCGGGGCCGAACTCCTCGAAGGCCGCGACTACCGCGCCGAAGGCGACGGTGTGGTTCGGGAACCAGCCCTCGCGGATGGTCACCTCGGTGCCGACGCGGTGCTTCAGCTCTCCCGACGCCTGACCGATCCGGTCGACCAGACCCGAAGCGCGCGATTCGTGCGTCTCGGCGTCGATCACCTGGTACTTCATGGACGACGAGCCGCAGTTGAGCAGCAGGATCGGTGTGGACACGGTGGTCAGGCTCCTTCGAGTGGTGGCTCAGTGCTTCTGAGCCTGGATGGCGGTGATGATGATCGTCGACACGATGTCGTCGACGAGAGCGCCGCGCGACAGGTCGTTGACGGGCTTGTTGAGGCCCTGCAGCGCCGGGCCGATGGCGACCGCACCGGACGTGCGCTGCACGGCCTTGTAGGTGTTGTTACCGGTGTTGAGGTCCGGGAAGATGAACACCGTCGCGCGGCCGGCGACCTCGGACCCCGGCATCTTCTTCTTCGCGACGACCTCGTCGACCGCGGCGTCGAACTGGATAGGGCCCTCGACCTTGATCTCCGGCGCCCGCTCACGGACGAGCTGGGTGGCCTCGCGCACCTTGTCGACGTCCGCGCCGAAACCGGAGTCGCCCGTCGAGTAGGACAGCATGGCCACGCGGGGCTCGATGCCGAAGCTCTCGGCCGTCTTCGCCGACGAGATGGCGATGTCGGCCAGCTGGCTGGGCGACGGATCCGGGTTGACCGCGCAGTCGGCGTACACGACGACGCGGTCGCTCATGCACATGAGGAACGAGCCGGACACGACCGAGACGCCGGGGGCCGTCTTGATGAACTCCAGCGACGGGCGGATGGTGTTGGCGGTGGTGTTGACCGCGCCCGACACCATGCCGTCGGCCATGCCGAAGTGCACCATCATCGTGCCGAAGTACGAGAGGTCCTTGAGGGTCTCGCGGGCCTTCTCGATGGTGACGCCCTTGTGCGAGCGGAGCTGCGCGTACTCGGCGGCGAACTTCTCGACGAGCTCGGGATCCTCCGGGTTGACGATGGTGGCACCGGCCAGGTTGAGGCCGAGCTCGGAGGCGCGGCGGCTGATCCGGCCGGAGTCGCCGAGGAGGATGACCTCGGCCACGCGGCGACGCAGCACGGCATCGGCGGCGGTGAGGATCCGGTCGTCGGTGGCCTCCGGCAGCACGATGCGCTGCTTGTCGGCCCGAGCCAGCTGCATGATCTGGTGCTCGAACATGGTGGGCGTGCGGATCTCGGTGCGCGGAAGGTCGATGGCGGCGAGCAGGGCCGCCTCGTCGACGTGGTGCGAGAACAGCGCCCGCGCCACCTCGATCTTCCGCATCGAGCCGGTGGACGTGCCCCGGACCCCCTCGAGCGTCGTCGCGGTCGGGAAGGTGTCCGCGCGGGTGACGGCGATCGGTAGGTCGATCTCGGAGTCCGCGAACAGCGTGGCCACCGACTCGGGCACCTCGAAGCCACCGGTGAGGATCAGGGCGGCCAGGGGCCCGTAGGCCGGCGAGCGGTGCGCCATGATCACGGCCGGCAGCAGGTCCAGCCGGTCCGCCGGCATGATGACGGTGCCCCCGCGCCGCAGCCTCGGAAGCAGGTTGGGCAGCGTCATGCCCGCCACGAGGGTGTGCAGCGACTCGTGGGTGAGGAACTCGGGGTTGCCGAGCCACTGTTCGGCGCCGACGGCGTCGAACTGGGCACCGACCGACGGGGCGCTGAGGATCGGGTCGACGGGCAGCACGGACACGGTCACGTCCCGCACGTCGCGGATGGCGGCGCGCAGGGCTTCGGACTGCGCCTCGTCGGCGTGGGTGACGATGACCCCGATGACGGTGTTGTGCCTGGCCTCGAAGGCCTCGATGGCCGTCTCGGTGATCATCGCGACCTGTTCGACGGTGCGGCCGAGGGCCTTCACCACGAAGAGGACGGGGGAGTTGAGGTTGGCCGCGATGACCGCGTTGTGCTCGAGCTCGGTCGCGGACTCGAAGTTCTCGTAGTCCGAACCGACGATCACGACGGCGTCGTGGCTGTCCGCCAGATCCGCGTACCGGGCGACGACGGTGTCGATGGCGGCGGCGTTGTCTGCGGCGTAGTCGGAGTAGGTCACGCCGACGGCGCTGTCACGCGTCTGCTTGACCCCCTTGATGCTGAGGAGGGCGTCGGTGACCGCGTCAGTGGTCTCGTCGACCACGAGCGGGCGGTAGACGCCGATCGAGCGGACCTGGCGGGCGAACAGGTCGATCAGGCCGAGCGCGATCGAGGACTTGCTGACCTGCCGCTCCGATGAGGCAATGAATACGCTTTTGGTCACGGGGGTCACACTAGCGTCCCCTGGAAGGCAGAACCCTCCGGATCCCATCCCCCGCGCCGCACCTGAGCATCCGCCCGACCTGATCGGGCGGGCGAGGGGCCTCAGCGACGGCGCGGGCGCCCGCGGTTCCTCTCGGCTACCTGACGGGGACGAGCAGCGCCTCGTCGCCGGCCGGGTTGTCGTAGGC
>JAUHXZ010000020.1 GCA_030426725.1 Actinomycetes bacterium | reverse complement strand
TGCTGGTGGCGATCATGCTGACGCCTACCGACGCGGCGCTGGGGCAGAAGGTCGTTGCCGACGAGCAGGTCCCGGCGCGCGTCCGGCAGGCCCTCGACGTCGAGAGCGGACTGAACGACGGCCTGGCGGTGCCGATCTTCCTCGTCGCCTTGTCCATCGCCAACGCCGAGCTCGAGGGCGGGGTGGCGGGGGCCCTCACCGGCAGCATGCTCGCCCAGATCGGCTGGGGTCTCGTGGGAGGCGTCGTCGCCGGGGCCGTCGGCGGAGTCCTGTTCCGAGTCGCCGATGCCCGCGACTGGATCGCGACGGAATGGCGGCAGATCCTCCCGCTCGCCGGGGCCGTGCTCGCGTTCTCCACGTCCGCCGCGCTCGGAGGCAGCGCCTTCATCGCGGCCTTCGTCGGCGGCATCGTGTTCGGCCTCATCGCCGGACCGGCCCGCACAACCCTGAGCGTCCTCACCGAGGAGGCCGGCGAACTGCTCGCCGCGATCACCTGGATCGCCTTCGGGGCCCTAGCGTTCACCCTGGCCATCCCGCACATCACGTGGCGGACGGTCGTCTACGCCGTGCTGAGCCTCACCGTCGTCAGGATGGTCCCCGTCCTGATCGCGTTCCTCGGGCAGGGCCTACGGCTCCCGACGGTCGCCTTCATCGGCTGGTTCGGCCCCCGCGGCCTCGCCTCACTCGTGTTCGTCCTCATCGCCGCCGAGCGCGGCGTCCCACAGGGGGAGACGGTGCTGACCGTGGTGACGGTCACCATCGCGCTGAGCATCCTGCTGCACGGCCTGACGTCGGTGCCGTTGGTGGCCGCCTACCACCGCTGGTACGAGGACCACCGGGCATCCGTGCCCAGCGCCGAGGAGGCGGTCCTGACCCAGGTGCCCAGGGTCCGGCGCCAGCTCGCGCGGCTGCGTTCCTCGACCCACTGGACCGCCGGCCACCGCGACGACTCCACCGCCGGCGGCTGACGGCATCGCGCCCCCTTCGCGCCTCCTGCCGAGCGGGGAAGGCCGGTTCACGAGAAGTGACAAGGCGCACCAAGGAATACTGCGGGCGATGCGGCGGCGACCGAGGGCGTCGTCGACGCCCGGACGGGGCGGCCCCGTGCGACCATCGAGGCATGGCCCCCGACCCTGGCAGGTACTCGACCGAGCCGGACGATGCGCGCGCCTACACGGCCGCCAACGATCGGATGTACTCACGCCTCGCGCGGGTCTACGACGCCGCGGTCAAGATCCTGCCCGCGTGGCGACGGTGGCTCTCGCACGCCCTCCCCGAGATCCGGGGGCCCAGGGTCCTCGAGGTCTCCTTCGGAACGGGGTGGCTGCTCACCCGCTACGCGGGCCGGTTCCACACCGACGGGATCGACCTCAACCCGGACATGGTCGCCGTCGCGCGCCGCAATCTCGCCCGCGCCGGGGTTCGGGCGGAGCTTCGGCAGGGGAGCGTCGAGGCGCTGCCGTACGCGGACTCCACGTTCGACACGGTGGTCAACACGATGGCGTTCTCCGGCTATCCCGACGGGGCGGCCGCCGCGGCCGAACTGGCGCGGGTGCTGAAACCCGGCGGGCGGCTCGTCATGATCGACATCAACTACCCGCGCGACGGGAACCGGCCGGGCACGGCGCTGGTCGACCGTGTCTGGAAGCCCCTCGGCGACCTCATCCGCGACGTCCCCGCCCTGCTCCGCGACGCCGGCCTCGACGTCGACGACTGGGAGGTCGGGGGATGGGGGAGCGTCCACCGCTACCTCGCCATCAAGCCGGCGGAGGGTGTCGACGCCTAGCCGAGGAGCAGCGCGCCGGCCAGGCCGATGGTGCCGATCACCACTGTCGCGGCGGTGGCGAGCCGGACGGGGCGGCCCCCGACTTCGGCCATGCCGCGCAGGTCGACGCCCAGCCCGAGGGCGAACATCGCGGCGGACAGCAGCAGCCCCTGGAGGTGACCGAGCCAGGTCAGCGCACCGTCGGGGACGATCCCGGTGGTCCGCAGCGCCATCGCGGCGACGAAGCCCACCACGAAGAACGGGACGACGGGCGGCAGCGCTGCCGGCTTGGCCTTGGAGTCCGCCAGCGTCCGGCGGCGCAGCACGGCCAGCACCGCCATCACCGGGGCCAGCAGCAGGACGCGGGCCAGCTTGACGGTCACCGCGACGGTGAGCGCCTGGCCGCCGACCAGCCCCGCGGCGGCGACCACCTGGGCGACCTCGTGCGTCGACGCCCCGATCCACAGCCCCGCGGCGGTGGAGCTCAGCCCCAGCAGCGCGGAGGCGACGGGGAGGATCCCGATCAGCAGCGTGCCGAACACCACGACGAGGCCGATGGCGGTGCCGACCTCGTCCTCCTCCGCATCCACCACGCCCTCGGCGCCGGCGACGGCGGCCGCGCCGCAGATCGAGAAGCCCGACGCGATGAGCAGCGTCTGGGACGTGCTGAGCCCGAGGCGACGCCCGAGCAGCGCGGTCGCGCTGAACCTCACCCCGACGGCGGCCAGGACCACCAGCAGGGTCGCCGGGCCGAGGGCCGCCACCTGCACCAGCGACACGTTGAGCCCGAGCAGCACGATCCCCGCGCGCAGCAGCGTCCGGCCCGAGTAGGCGATGCCCGGCTCCCAGGACGCCGGCCGTCCGGCGACGGTGCGCCAGGCGACGCCGGCCAGGATCGCGAACAACAGCGAGCTGACGATCGGCACGAGCGAGTTCACCGTGACGGCGAGAAGCGCCGCCAGCCCTGCGGCGCCGAGGCCCGGGGCCAGACCGCGCAACCTGCTCGGTGCGGGGGCGGACGGGCTTGCGGGGGCGAGCGGGGCGGGCATGGCCCCAGCCTGCTCCGGAGGCCGCCGCGGCCGGTAACCCGGATCCGACCTCTGGGCATATGATGCTGATATGACCCAGTCGATCGACCCCGCCGACCCGGGCCTGCCCGCGCTGCGGCTCCTCGTCGCGATCGCCGACCACGGGGCGCTCGGCGCCGCCGCCCGGGAGATCGGCATGGCGCAGTCCAACGCCAGCCGCGCGCTGACCGGCCTCGAACGCCGCCTCGGCCTCGGCCTGGTGCGGCGCAGCGCCGCCGGGTCGTCGCTCACCCCGGAAGGCGTCCTTGTCGTCGGATGGGCCCGCGACGTGGTCGACGCGATGGACCGCCTCACCGCCGGGGCCACCGCGGTGCGCGGCGGCGGGACCGAAGTCGGCGTCGCCGCCAGCATGACGATCGCCGAGTACCTCGCGCCCGCGTGGCTGGCCGCTCTGCGCCGGGCCCGCCCCGGCCTGGCCGTCACCATGCAGATCATGAACTCCACCGGCGTCGTCGACGCGGTGCGCCACGGACGCGCCGACGTCGGGTTCATCGAATCGCCCGACGTCCCCGACGACGTGCACAGCGTCGCCGTCGGCACCGACCGCCTCGTCGTCATCATCGCGCCCGACCACCCGTGGGCCGACCGCCGCGGCAGCGTGACCGTCGAGGAGGTCGCAGAAACCGCCCTCGTCGAGCGCGAGGCCGGCTCCGGGACCCGCCAATTCCTCGACCGGGCCGCCGCCGACCACGGCATCCCGCGTCGGATCGCCCCGATGGCCGAACTGACGAGCAACGCCGCGATCGTCGCCGCGGTCGCCGCCGGGATGGGTCCCGCGGTGCTCAGCATCCACGCCGTGCGCGGGGCCCTGGTCGACGGGCGCGTCCTCGGCGTGCCGGTGGTGGGCGGCCCGATCGAGCGGGAGTTGCGCGCGATGTGGATCGGCGGCCCGACGCCGCCGCCCGCCGTCGCTGGGCTCGTCGAGATCGCGTCGGCCGCCCAGGAGGGCCCGGGCGCCGCCCGCTGAGGCCGGTTGCCCGCGCCGCGTCGGCCTGCCGAGTGGTGGATTCCGGATGGTAGACCGGCGTATATCCACCACTCGAGACGCCCCTCGTGCGGTGTTGTCGATCGAGCGGATGGGCGGGGCGGTCTCAGTGCGTTCGGTTCCCGCGCGGAGCCGATATAGAGTGAGTTTCCGCCGAACGAGGAGGGTGAGCGGTGCGGGTGCTGGCAGCCATGTCGGGCGGAGTGGACTCCGCCGTCGCCGCCGCGCGCCTCGTCGCGGAGGGCCACGACGTCACCGGCGTGCATCTGGCGCTGTCGAAGAACCCCGCCTCCTACCGTTCCGGCGCGCGCGGCTGCTGCTCGCTCGAGGACTCCCACGACGCCCGGCGCGTCGCGGACAAGCTGGACATCCCCTTCTACGTGTGGGACTTCGCCGACGAGTTCCGCGAGGCCGTCGTCGACGACTTCGTCGCCGAGTACCGCGCCGGCCGCACCCCCAACCCGTGCCTGAGGTGCAACGAGAAGATCAAGTTCGCCGCCGTCCTCAACCGCGGCCTGGCACTCGGCTTCGACGCGGTGGCCACCGGCCACTACGCGGACCTGCGCCGACACGGCGACGGCACGGTCTCCCTGCACCGCGCCGCGGACTCGGCCAAGGACCAGTCCTACGTGCTCGGCATGCTCAGCCAGGAACAGCTCAGCCGCTGCCTGTTCCCACTCCACGATGTGGAGAAGCCGATTGTCCGGCAGGAGGCCGCCGCGCTCGGCTTCGGGGTGGCGAAGAAGCCCGACAGCCACGACATCTGCTTCATCGCCGACGGCGACACCCAGGGCTTCCTCGGCCGCTACCTCGACGACGCCCCCGGCCCGATCGTCGACAACGACGGCACCGTGCTCGGCGAGCACCGCGGCACCCACCGCTACACGGTCGGCCAGCGCAAGGGCCTCGACCTCAAGGTCCCGGCTCCAACCGGTGAGCCGCGCTACGTGCTGCGGATCGAGCCGGTCGACAACACCGTCGTGGTCGGCGCCCGCGAGGACCTCGCCGTGACCGAGCTGACCGCCATCCGCCGCACCTGGGCCGGGCTCCCCATCGAGGGGCCGTGGCGCGGGCAGGCGCAGTACCGCGCCCACGGCGTCCCCCAGGACGCGACCATCGAGGCCGTCGACGGCGGACTCACCGTCCGCCTCGACGAACCCGGCCATGGCGTCGCGCCCGGGCAGACCGTCGTGGTCTACGACGGCGACATGGTGGTCGGCAGCGCCGTCATCGCCGGGGCCCGCTGATGCGCATCACCGCCGCCGGGTCCCTGCCAGGCGCCGACTTCCGCGGCGCTGTCACCGCCACCTCCGAGGCGCTGCCCGACGTGCTCCCGCTGCCCGAACTGCCGGAGCGGGGCGTCGCCTCGGGCATGATCGGCCGGGCGCTTGGCCTCATCGACGGGCTCGGGTTCGACCTGCAGCCCGCAGGCTGGCGGCTCGTCCCGCACGCCGGGGCGGACCACCGCCGGGCCGCCGCGCAGTGGCGCCGCGACCTCGACGACACCGAGGAGCTCCTCCAGGACTTCACCGGCACCCTCAAGGTGGGCGTCGCCGGGCCGTGGACGCTGGCCGCGTCGGTCGAGCGGACCATGGGCGACCGGTTGCTGGCCGACCACGGCGCCCGCCGCGAACTGGCCGAGGCTCTGACCGAGGGCGTCGCCGGGCTGCGGGCCGAGCTCGCCAAGCGGCTGCCCGCCGTCGAGGTTCTGATCCAGGTGGACGAGCCGTCGCTGGTGGCCGTCGCCGAGGGAAAGGTGTCCACCGCGAGCGGCTTCGGCAAGCACCGCCGTGTCGACCTTCCCGAGCTGGTCTCCGGCCTCAAGCCGTTAGCCGACGGCGCGTGGCTGCACTGCTGCGCCCCCGGCGGATGGCTCGACGTCGCCCGGCGTGCCGGCTTCGCGGGCGTCTCGGTGGACTCGCGCCTCGCGTCGCTCGACGAACTGGCCCAGTGGCGCGACGAGCGCCGCGGCCTGATCCTCGGCGTGGTCGACACCGCCGGCTCCCCGCAGCCCACCGATGCTCTGGTGCGCGAGGCACTCCGCGTGCTGCGTGCCATCCAGGTCGACGACCTCGACGGGCTCCTGCTCGGCACCGCCTGCGGACTCGCCCGGTGGCGCCGCGCCGACATCGTTCCCCAGCTCGAGGCCCTGCGACGGGCCGCCGGGCTCGTCGAGGAGTCCCTGGCCCGCGGCTGACCGCCGGCGCGTGATCCCCGAGACGGCGACGGCTCAGTCGCGGGGGAGCGCGACGTCGCACCCCGTTCTGCATCTCCCGCACACCGCATGCGGGGTGCAAACAGCACTCAGGGGTGCGACGGGGAAGCTGCCCCTCCGCTGAGGGGCGGGGCGCGGTCGTGCCCGGGTCGCGACCACGTCGTGAGTCGACGGGGCGCGGGGTAGTGCGCCTTGGCTGGTAGGTCTGGCGAGAGCTTGAGCCTGATTCTGCCGATTTGGCGGACCCTCCTTGATGTGTACACTCGTACACATGACGGTAGGCTACTTCGCAGGCGACACAAGGACCCAGCGCGAGCGCATGCTCGCAGGCGACCTCTACATCGCCGACGACCCCGAACTCGAACGCGACATGCGCCGGGCCGCAGAGCTCGCCGAGCGGTACCGGGCCCAGGCGACCGCCTTCGACCCGGCCGCGACCGAGACCCTCGGCGAGCTGCTCGGCACCAAGGGCGACGATGTGTACATCCGCCCGCCCCTGTTCGTCGACTACGGCTTCAACATCCACATCGGACCCCGGACCTTCGCCAACTACAACCTGACGGCCCTCGACGTCGCGGAGATCCGGATCGGCGCCGACTGCCAGATAGGCCCCAACGTGCAGCTACTCACCCCGACGCACCCTGTCGAGCCGCAGCCCCGCCGCGACAAGCTCGAGGCCGCCCGGCCCATCATCATCGGCGACAACGTGTGGCTCGGCGGCGGCGCGATCGTCTGCCCGGGGGTCACCATCGGCGACAACTCGGTGATCGGCGCGGGCGCCGTCGTCACGAAGGACATCCCCGCGAACGTCGTCGCCGTCGGGAACCCGGCCCGCGTCGTCCGGGAGATCTGACCAGTGACCGCGGAGCCGACGCGCGGGCGCCGGTTCGACCCGGAGCGCCGCGACCGCATCATCGACGCCTGCCTCGACGTCATCGCCGAGCACGGCGTCGCCGGGACATCGCACCGCCGGGTCGCAGCGGCAGCGGACGTGCCGCTCGGCTCGATGACCTACCACTTCGACGGCATGGACGACCTGCTCCGCGAGGCATTCACCCGGCTGTCCGACCAGATGGCGACCAGGTTCGAGGCCCGCCTCGCCGCAGCCGCGTCGCGCGAGGAGGCGAAGGACGCCGTCGCCCAGATCATCGCCCACGACGTGTTCGGTGAGCAGCGCGACCTGATCCTCACGCACGAGCTCTACACGCTCGCCGCGCGCGTGCCCGCCTTCCGCGACGTGACCAACGCCTGGATGCGACGAAGCCGCGCCGCCCTCGAACGCCACTTCGACCCGCTCACCTCCCGCATTCTCGACGCCGCGATCGAGGGCCTCACCATCCACGCCGCGCTCGACGTCGAACCGCCGGACCCCGCAGCCGTCCGGTCCGCCGTCGAGCGGATCTGCCGCCAGGACCCCGACCAGTGAGAACCCCCATGACCGACAACCCCGCGACGCTCCGCCGCCGCACCTCCATCCTCGCCCTCATGGCCGTCGTCGGCCTCGGGGTCTCGTCGTGGGTCACCCGCACGCCCGCGGTCCGCGACGCCGTCGGCGCCTCGACGGCGCAGATGGGTCTCATCCTGTTCGGCCTGTCCGTCGGCTCCATGGCGGGCGTGCTCAGCTCGGGCCGGCTCGTCGCCCGCGTCGGGACCCGCCCCGTCGCCATCGCCGGCTCGCTGTTCGTCGTTGCGGGGGTGGCGGTGATGGCGTTGGGTGCCGGGGTCGGCACGGGCGTCGTCGTCTTCCTGGGGTTGTTGCTGTTCGGCATCGGCGGCGGACTTGGGGAGATCGCCATCAACATCGAGGGCGCGGAGGTCGAGGTGCTGCTGCGACGGCCGGTGCTGCCGGTCCTTCATGGCTGCTTCAGCCTCGGCACCGTGATCGGTGCGGTGATCGGGATCGTGCTGGCCGCCGTCGGGTTCCCGGTGGTGTGGCACCTGACGGCGGTCGCGGTGCTGCTGCTGGGCATCGCGCTGTGGGCGTTCCCCGGGCTTCCGCCGGGCGTGGGCGTCGTCGACCGTGGCGCGCGTCCCGCGCACACCGACGGCGAACGGCAGCCGAGCGTGTGGCGCGACCCTTCGGTGCTGCTCATCGGTGTCATCGTGCTCGCCATGGCGTTCGCGGAGGGCTCGGCGAACGACTGGCTGCCGCTCCTCATCGTCGACGGGCACGGCGTGTCCGAGGCGTCCGGGGCCTTCATCTACGCCGGGTTCGCCGCCATGATGACCGTCGGCCGGTTCCTCGGCGGGCCGGTCGTCGAGCGACGGGGGCGCGCGTTCGTCATGCGGGTGTCGGCCGGCCTGGCCATCGCGGGGATCCTCGTCGTGGCGTACTCGCCCAACCTGTGGGTCGCGGGGATAGCGGTGGCGCTGTGGGGGTTGGGCGCGTCGCTCGGCTTCCCCGTCGCGATCTCGGCCGCGGGCGCCAACCCGGACCGTCCCGCGGAGCGCGTGAGCGCGGTCGCGACTAGCGGCTACATCGCGTTCCTGGTGGGGCCGCCGCTGCTCGGGTTCCTAGGCGAGAGCGTCGGGCTGCAGCAGGCCATGCTCGTCGTCGTCGGGCTGCTGGCCGTCGCGCTCGCGGCGGTGGCGTTCACGCGGGAGCCCGCAGCCGAATAGCAGGTAGCCGACGGACATCGGCGCCTGTGCCATGTCAGCGCCGACGTCGTCCCCCAGTGTGACGCCCTGCGCCGGGGCGTCGGGCTCGTCGAGGAGTCCCTGGCCCGCGGCTGAGCGGATGCTCAGGCGCTGCCGCCGGCCAGCACGGGTGCCAGGTCGTCGACGGCGGCGCGGACGGCGGCCCGCCAGCGGTCATCGCCGGCGAGGTCGGCGGGGAATACGGCCTTCAGGGCCAGGAGCCGGTCGGCCAGCCCCCCGAGCGGTCCGGCGGCGGCGTCTGCGAGGGGTTCGGCCAGTGGGTCGTCGAGGGCGACGGCCTGCCCGGCAACCTGCAGATCCCCCGACGCGGTCGCGCGGACGTACAGCATCCAGGCGGCCACCGCGGCGGCGGTCGCGGCCGGGACCTTCCCGGCGTCGAGGCGGGCGCGGGCGGTGCCGAGCAGCCGGATCGGCAGCTTCTGCGAGCCGTCCATCGCCACCTGCACCGTCCGGTGGCCGATGGCGGTGTTGGCGAACCGCTCGAAGACGGAGTCGCGGTACTCGGGAAGGTCGATGCCCGTGTCGTCGCCGAGCGACGGGATGGCGTCCTCGTCGGTGAGCGCGCGGGCCAGGTCGCGCAGCGCGGGATCGTCGAGCGCGTCGGCGATCGTGGCGTGCCCTCTCAGGGCGCCGGCGTAGGCGAGGGCCGAGTGCGTGCCATTGAGGATCCTGAGCTTCGTCTGCTCGTAGGGACCGACCCGGTCGGTCAGCGTCGCGCCGGCCAGCTCCCAGGCCGGGCGGGGTCCGGCGAAGTTGTCCTCGATCACCCACTGCATGAACGGCTCCGCCACCACGAGCCCGGCATCGGTCGCGCCCAGCATCTGCTCGGCGCGGCGGCGGTGGGCATCGCTGGTGGCGGGGACGATCCGGTCCACCATCGTCGCCGGGAACGTCACGTGGGTGCCGAGCCACTCGAGGAACTCGCCCGCCGACGGTGCCATGCAGGCGTCGGCGAGCCCGTGGACGACGCGCTCGACCTGCGGGCCGTTGCCGAGGAGGTTGTCGCAGCACAGCACCGTGATGGGCTCGGCGTCACCGCGCCACCGCTGCGCGAGCCCGCGCACCAGCAGTCCCATGGCGCTGCGGGACTCCGCGGCGGCCCGCGGATCGTGCCCCTCGAGCTCCCGGGCCAGTTCGGCTAGGTCGTGCGCGGTCCCGGCGTCCGAGAAGTCGGGGCCGCCGTCGGCGGCGCGCCGGTAGCCCTTCTCGGTCACGGTGAGCGTGACGACGTGCGTCGACGGCGCGGCGATCGCCTCCACCACGCGCGTGCTGTCCTCGCCCGGGAACGACACATCGGTGATGCTGCCGACCAGATCGATCCTGGCGGAGTCGCCGGCCAATTCGAGAACCCCGTACAGCCCGTCCTGCGGGACGAGGGCATCACGGACCCGGGGCGAGCGCTGCGTCACGCCGTGGATGCCCCACCGGTCGTCGCCGGTGACAGCCGCCGCCCGCTGCGTGAACACGGCCTGGTGGGCGCGGGTGAACGCGCCGAGGCCGAGGTGAACGATGCCGGTTCCGGCACCCAGCTCCGGGGAGGGCGGGGCGGTGACGTCAGGGCCCAGACCCTGCGCGGTCAGAGCGACGAGGGTCTCGCGGGACAGGCGAGGGAGATCGGACACGTCTTCCTTTCGGCTCGGGCGCGCGCGGCCTCGGATGCCGGCCGGCGGGCCCCACCATCGAGGCTACCGGTCCCACCGGTCCCCGCGACCCCTGCCCGACCCGCGCGAGGCGGCCACCGATGACGGCCACTGCCACCCGGACACCGAGCCGCTCGACGACGCGGACGCCGAGCGCATCTTCACCGCCGCGCTCCGCGGCGACGTCGCGCCCGGTGATGCCCAGGCGTTCGCAGGGCACATGCTCTCCGAGATGGCACGCATGTCCAGCCAGGACGGGCAGGTCATGCGGCTGTATCCCGGGCACGGCCTGCTCACATCTGGTATGCGCCGTTTCAACTATGCCGGGGTGGTCCTGTAGTGTCGGCCACCGCGTCAGGCCGTCGTCGACGCGCAATCCCCCAATGAAGGAGCCGTATGGCTGAGCAGAGCATGCCCGCAATGCCCGCGCCGTCCACGACCTCGCCCAGATCCCCCACTTCATCGGCGTGCCGTGGCTCGTGTACCCGATGGTGGCGCTCGGGCTGATCGTCATGGTCGTGCTGCCGCGCCTCACCACTGCGGTGCCGGCGCCGCTGGTGGCGATCCTCGTCGTCACCACGCTCGTCGTCCTCACCGGATGGGACCTGCCCAACGTCGCCGACCAGGGCGAACTGCCCGCCTCGCTGCCGTCGCTGATCATCCCGCAGGTGCCGCTCACCCTCGAGACGCTCCAGATCATCGCCCCCTACGCGCTGGCGATGGCGCTCGTCGGCATCCTCGAGTCCCTCATGACCGCCAAGCTCGTCGACGGCATCACCGACACCCACTCCGACAAGACCCGCGAGGGCTGGGGACAGGGCATCGCCAACATGATGTCCGGCCTGTTCGGCGGTATGGGCGGCTGCGCGATGATCGGCCAGACCATGATCAACGTGAAGGTGTCCGGCGCCCGCACGCGCATCTCCACCTTCCTCGCCGGCGTCTTCCTGCTCATCCTCGTCGTCGGATTCGGCCCCGCCGTCGGCATGATCCCCATGGCCGTGCTCGTCGCGGTCATGATCATGGTGTCCTACGCCACCATGGACTGGCACAGCATCCACCCGGCGACCCTGCGCCGCATGCCGCTCAGCGAAACCATCGTCATGCTGCTCACCGTCGGCGTCACCGTCGCGACGCACAACCTGGCCTATGGAGTCATCGTCGGCGTCAACGCCGCCATCGTCGTCTTCGCGCGCCGCGTCGCCCACTTCGCGTCCGTCGAGAAGGTCTCCGACGATGACGTCAACGGCGACGGGTCGGTCGACGAGCGCGTCTACCGCGTCTCCGGCGAGATGTTCTTCGCCACCAGCAACGATCTGGTCTACCAGTTCGACTACTCCGGTGACCCCGCGCGCGTGGTCATCGACTTCACCGACAGCCACATCTGGGACGCCTCGACGGTGGCCGCGCTCGACGCGGTGCAGACCAAGTACGGGCGGCTCGGCAAGACGGTCGAGATCGTCGGACTGAACGGCTCGTCGGCGGCCCGCCACAGGCGCCTCACCGGGCGGCTCGGCGAGTCCCACTGACCCGGCCGCTGGCAGCGGGCGCCAGACGTCGGCAACACGTGCTCAGGGTCCTGAGGATGTCCGGAGGGGTGGGGTCCACACGATGAGCGCGGCGGTGGCCTGGGACCCGTCGGACTCGGCGACCGAAGCCAGCGCGGCCATCAGTTGCCGCGCCTGCGGGGTGGTGAGCTCCGAGTAGTCGACCACCACCCTGACCGGGCGCGTCGACGTCCCGCCCTCGCCCGGCACGCCGTCCTCCGCGGCTGCGAGGATCGCGCGGGCCCGCTCGACGGCGTCGAACGCCGCGCCGCGGGCCGCCGTCGGCTCCGCGACGATCACCTTGAACGGCCCCGTGTCGTCGACGAAGTGCGTGCCGCCGGGGGCCGCTTTGATCCGTCCGGAGAGGAGGGATCCGGGCTGCGCCCGCGCGGTGACGATCGCGCTCGCGGTCGCGACGCTCTCCGGGGTCATGCCGCGCGGGCCGTTGGCGAGCTCCTTGAACAGGATGTTGTCCGGGTGCTTGTAGCCGAGGCGCCGGTACTGCTCGACCCGGATCCACAGGTCCTCGCCCTCGATCATCGCCGCGTCGCCGATCGGTCGCGGGTCGTGGCGCACGCGGACGGGATCGCCCTGCGCGCCCTTGTTGAGCGCGGTCTGGATCTCGGCCAGGTGGTCGGGGTTCACCCGCGTGGTCTCGGTCGTGCGTATGACTACGTCCAGCTGCCTGCGCTGCAGCGCGACGATCGCGGCCTCCACCTGTTCGCGGGTCATCCCCGCGTCGTCCCAGGAGCTCTGGTGGAGCATCGCCCGCAGGCGGTCCATGGCCCGGTCGACGTTCTTCTTGAAGTTCTCGTTGATCGCGCTGAAGCTCGACACCTGGCCGTCGTAGTTCTTGGCCTCGTACACCAGCGCGCGGCACTCCAGCTTCCCGCCCACCGTCTCGAACCGGAACCACAGGTCGTCGAGCCCGGCGCCGCTGCCCGTCTGGGCGCCGAGCTGCTTGTACGCCACCGTGGGCGTTTCCCGGCTCGCAGCTTCGGCCGTGTGCTCCATCCGGGCGGCGAACTCGGCGATGCCGCCGCGCTCGCGCCCCACGCGACCCGACAGCCGCCACGAGCCGCCGTCGCGGCGCTGCAGGGCCATCTCGACGAGCTCGTCGCCCTCCCACACCTCGACCCATCGCGACCGCCGGGAGCCGTCCATGAACTCATCGGCCTCGCTGGTGATGTAGCGGCGCCCGCCGCTGGTCCACTCCTCGCGGGCGGGGGCCGCAGGCGACGGCGTCTCGGGCTCTTCGACCGCGGTCTTGGCCGAGACCTCCTTCGAGAACAGGCGCGGCTCGTCCGCCAGGAACCGGGGCGGCGACAGGTCCCCCGCCGTCATCCGGGCCAGGTCCGCCGGCCCCAGGCCCTCCAGCGTCGTGCGCCGCGCGGACAGCACCTCCACCGCGGCCTCGGCCTCCGCCAGGATGCGGCCGAGGTCGAGGGCCCGCCCGGCAGGCAGGTCGGGATCGGCGAGCCGCGCCCGGAGATCCGGAATCATGCGGGCCTGGACATCGAGCTCCAGGTCGATCTTCGCCCGCCACGCCGCGATCCGGTCCGCCAGCAGCCACGTGCCGTAGCCGGCGAGGCGGCGCTCGTCGAGGAGCGCGAGGCGGGCGGCGTTGGCGGGGTCGAAGAACTGGGCGACGTGACGCCCCTCCTCGGCCAACCGGCTGAGCGGGGCCCCCTCCCGGACCACGACGACCGGCTCGCCGCGCACGTTGAGGGTTGCGGCGTGGCCGTTCGACGTCGATCCGGTTCGCGCCGCGAACTCCGCGTCGGGCAGCACCTCGATGCGCGCGTGACGGGCGAGCTCCGCGTCGGTGCCGCTTAACCCCGACACCAGGTGGGCGCGCATCTCGGCCTGCAGCGCCCGGACCGCGGCGGCGTCGACCTCGGCGTCGAGGGCGCCCTGCGCCATCGCGAGTTGGAAGTCGAACTCGGTGGCGCCGGGGTTCGTCCGCATGAACTGCCGCCGGGCCGCCCAGCGCTCCAGCCACGATCCGCGGTTCGTGGCCGCGTCGACGTCGCCCGCCGACACCGCGCGCCTGGTCGAGCCGAGGGTCACCGACTCACCCGAGACGGCGGCGCCGGTGCGGCCGGTGAGGAGCCGGACCCCGTCGACCGCACCGCCGAGCATCCTGGGCGCGTGGGTGGTGACGCCGTGCATGGCTGCCCCCATGCCGATGCCGGTGAGCGCCGCCAGCCCGCCGGCCGCCGCGAAGTTGCGCAGCGGGTCCCCGCGCCACGTGTCGCGGTTCAGAGCCGCCCCCGCCAGCGCCGTCGGCACGGCGCCAGCGATCTGCTCGGCGCCGAAGGCGCCCACCCGCGCGATGAGGGGGCGGGTGGCCCGCTGCGCGCTGATCGCCCTGGCCATGAGGGTCCGGGCTGCGGGCGTCGCGCCGGCGAGCCGCGGCAGCCGTAGTAGCTTGTCGCCGAGACCCGCCGTGAGGGCCGCGACGATGGCGTCGACGGCACCGACCGCGAGGTCGGTGCGGAACGCATTCTGCCCGTAGGCGGCGCCCAGTTCGGACGACTTGACGGCCATCGAGGCGGCCGTGCCCGCCAGCGACGCCGCCACGGCGGTCGCGACGCCGACCCAGGCGGGGGCGGCCGCCCCACCGGTGATGATGCTGGTCGCGATGGCGACGACGGCCACCACCACGAGCGCCGCGACGATCGCGGCCTTCTGCGCGACGCCTTCGACGTGCTCGTCGACGGCCCGGCGGTAGGCGGCCGCCGAGGTGCCGACGCTGTCGTGCGCCATGGCCAGCCCGGCCTCGATCCGGCGGGCGGCGGCGGTGTCGCCGCTCGCGGTGGCGGCCTCCCACTCCCTCATCCGGGCCTCGACACGTTCGAACTGGCGCCGCAGCGAAGCGAACTGCGGACCGACGGCCTCGGGCCGCTCGGCGCCGCCGCCGAAGTAGACGTCGCGCTCGTACTCGAACCGGCGTCGCGCCGCCTCGAACTCCTGCCGGGGCGTCGTCGGCACGCCGCGCATCGCCTCACGGATGTCGAACGCGTCGCGCTCGAGGTCCGTGTCGGCGGTGGCACCGGTCCAGCCGCCCGTCTCCGAGCGCAGGTCGGTGAGCATGTCGCGGCCGTGGGTGTTGGTGCGGTAGTCGGCCGAGATCCGGGCGAGCTGCTGCGTGGTGCGGTTGCCGATCCCCGACATCACCACGTCCCGGTCCATGCCCCACCCGGCCTGGCCGAGCTCGACGGCGCGGGCGGCCGTCAGCCCGCCGCCGGTGTCCAGGCGGGCCAGGGCCTCGGTCTCCCCGCCGAACTGGGTCTGCGAGGTAACCATCTCCCGCAGCGGGTCGGCGCCGCCGCCCCAGCGGCGCCCGTACTGCTCGGCGAAGGCCGCCGAGACGTCTCCCATCCACTCGCCGGCCAACGCGCGGGCCGCCTCCTCCTCGGCCTCCTGCCGGTAGGCCGCCACCTCGCGCGGCGAGGGGGTGCGGCCCCCGGAGGTGACGCCGTCGGAGGCCATGAGTTCCCGCGCCCGCGTCTCGACCGCCTCGCGGCGCGCCCGGTCCCGGCGCACCTCGGCGAGGGCGTCGGTGTAGGTGGTCGTCAGTTCGGCGTTCAGCTCCGAGTCGGAGGTGTAGAAGCCCTGCGTGGTGCGCTGCAGGCGCGCGGCCCGCTCGGCGCCGCGGTCGACGTCGATCAGCGCCTGCCGGAGGTCCAGCTCGGTGCCCCATGAGTAGCGGGCGACGGCGGTGCGCAGCGCGCTGACCCCTCCGGTGGGCAGTTCGGACCCGAACTCGGTCTCGTAGGCGTTCTCCATCGCGCGGATGCGCCGCCGGACCTCGTCGTCGATCTCAGTGCCGGACCAGGTGTCCGGCGCCGACGAGGTGACCGACTGCCGGATGCGCGCTACGACCGCCTCGGTGGTGGGCCCGTCGCCGCCGGTGCCGCGGCGCACGGACCGGTCGAACGCGATCGCGTCGGCGCGCGCCTGCAGGTCCCGGCGCCTTGCCGCGTCCGCGGGGTCGGTCGCGTCGGCGGGGCGGTTGAGGTCGACGAGGACCTGCAGCTCGCGCTCGCCGCGGTCGTCGGTCACCGAGCCCCGCCCCTGCACCCACCGGGACCCGCCGAGCACGGTGGTGAGGTGCTCTCGGGTCTCCGGGTCGTCGACCACCCGTGCGGCCTCGCCGGGCGGGAGGTTGCGGATGGCGTCGAGTGCCGCGTTCGGGTCGTTGGAGAACCAGCCGTCGGCGTCCGCGATGACGCCCCTGGCGTGCATGGCGCGGTCGCCCGACGCGAGTCCCAGGGCCTTGTCGCGGTCGGAGCCGGACATCTCGTCGCGGATCCGCCACTGGAGGCTCTGGCCCTTGATCAGGTAGTAGGCGCGGTTCAGCAGGGTCGTGGCGTGGGTGTCCAGGCCCTCCAACTGCTTGACGGCGTCCTCCTCCGCGGTGCCGTGCCACACCTCGAAGGCGTTCCACAGCTGGTTGACGCGGTCCTCGAGCGCCCCACCGCCGCCGGGGAAGTAGATGTCGCCGAGCTCGCCGGCCTCGGCGGGGCTCGAGGGATTCAGGCGGTAGACCGCGTCGCGGATCTCCTGGGGCTTGTCGGTCAGGTTGTCGCGCGCGTAGGCGGCCACCAGGCTGTTGGCGACGGCGGACATCGGGTCGCCGACGTCCCCGGTCGCGAGGAACCGTCTGCCCTGTTCCAGCTGCTGGTCGTTGAGGTCGATCATGTGGGAGCGGCTCACGCGCTCGGCGTCGTCCATGGTCCTCAGCGCGGTGGCGGTGGCGAACCGGATCTCACCCACGAGCCGTTCGCGCGTTGCGGCGCGGGCGGCGGCCGCCTGCGCCTCGGCGATCGCGGTCGTCGTGGCGTTGGCGTCCCTGGTCGCGCGGGCGGCGGCCTCGTCGGCGGTCAGGGTCCGCCTCAGGCGGCGGTCCGACCATGACCGCACGGCGGCCTTCGCGGCCGTACCGGCGTCGCGGAGGCCGCTGCTGAGCGTCCCGGCCTCGGTCTCCGTGCGCGCCCGCAGGCGCGTCATGTTCGCGGTCAACTCGTCGGTCGCCAGGTCGTACCAGAGCCGGCCGCCTTCGTTCGGGGGCGCCCTTGCCGGGCGCCCGGCGGGATGCTGCCAGGCGTTGTCCGCGGCGCGGTAGGCCTCGCCGTAGGCGGCGCTGTACCGGGTGAGCAGGTCCAGGCGTCGCTGCTTGGCGGCGTCGATGGCGGTGGCGCCGGTGCTCACGTCGGTGTCGATGTAGCCGAGCCGTGCGGTGACGAGCTCCGCGACGAGCGTCGGGTCCCGGGAGTGGAGCGCGCGCCGGTACCGGGCGACCTGCCGGGCCTGGTCCCGGAGCCGCCGTGCCTCGGTGCGGGCGTTGTCCTCCTCGGCCTCGCTGGTCAGCGTGGCCGCGGTCCGGTCGACCTCCAGTTCGGCGCGGGTGGCGACGTGGGCCACCTGGTCGGCCAGCTCGGTGCGCCTGCTCCGGGTGGCGGACTCGAGCGCCTCGACGGTGATCCCGGCGGCGTCGCGGAGCGCCTCCAGCTTCTCCTCCAGGTCCGTGCGGATCCTGTCGCGGATCGGGTCGGTGATGTCCTCGTGGTAGTTGCCCATCCTGTTCGGGGGGAAGGCCTGGCCGCGGAGCCGGTCCGTCAGCGTCTGGGCCCTCTCGTCGACCGTGGCGCGGACGAGCGCGAGCACCCGGGTGATCTGGGTGGTCTCGAGGGCCGCGTCGGCCTCGGGCAGGGGCGGGGGCGGCCTGCGCCGGAAGTCGACGAGGACGGGGGGCGAGATCGGGACGGGGGCGGGCGCTGGGGTCTCGTCGGGGGTCTCGCGCGCCGCGTCGCGCGACCGCGCGGCCTCCGTCGCGTTCGCCGTGCCGGTCTCGACGGCGGGGAGGTCGACCTCCACCTCGGTGGCCAGTTCGTCGGCGCGAACGTCGCTGACCGGCGGGAGCGTCGGGACCGTGCCGTCCGGCATGGCGCGGATCGCGGGCAGCGCGAGCTCGGGGAGTCGGGCGTTGAGCGCGGTGCTCAGCGCGGCCGTCGCCTCGGGGACCGGATCGATCTCGATCGGCTCTACCGGTCTGGGCGGCGGGAACGAGCCTCCTCCGCCGCGGGGCAGCGGGCGCCTCGCGCGGGTGGCGGCCCTGGCGGTCATCGGCGCGAAGGCGCGGTCCAAGGGGGCGCGCGGCACGTCCGGATGGGGCAGGGCGTCGGCGGCGCTCCGCGCGGCGGACGCCAGCTCCTCGGGGCTGTCGATGCCCGTGGGGGCGGCGCCCCCCGGGCCCGGTGACGAGGGGGTGCCCTCGGCCGGGATCGCCCCGGCCCGGCCCTCGGGCGCCGCGTCGGTTCGCTCCGGTGCCTCGGACCCCTCGGCGGGCCGGGTCTCCGCGGGAGCGGCGACGCCCGCCGGTTCGGGGGTGGCTGCCGGGGCGCCGTCGGGCGCTGCGGGGGCGGGCCCGTCAGGAGCGGCCTCGGCCCGCTGCCGGGCGGCGGCCCGCTCGTATGCGGCCGCCTGGGCGTCGTCCTCGGCGGTGCGCACGTAGGAGAAGCCGCCGAACGCCACCCGGCCACGGAGCGCGCCCGCCGCCCTGTTGGTGAGTCGCCGGTGAACGGGGGCCGGGCGGGGAGCAGCGCCGTCGGCCGCGCGGGCGCCCTCCGCGGGGCGGCGACCGCGGACGACGAGGGGCTCCATGACGACCGTCACGCCGGCCCCCCGAGCAGCTCGCCGAGGTCGCCCAGGTCCGAGCGGGTGGGCGTGCGGCCCGCCTTGGCCAGTTCCTGCACGGTGGCGCGGACCAGGTGCGGCAGCCCGATCGGTCCCGAGTCGGCGGCGGCGGCGTACGCGGCGTTCAGCGCGGCGGTGCGGATCGCCCCGCCCGCGAGCTCGAAGCGCTCCGCGATCAGCCGCAGGTCGTCGCCGGCCGCGATCGGCGCCGACGACGGGATGGACGAGCGCCAGAGCCGGTGCCGCAGGCCGGAGTCGGGGACGCTGAACTCGACCCGCTGGCTCATCCGCCGGGCGAACGCCTCGTCGAGGTGGTGGCTGACGTTGGTGGTGAGCACGGTGACCCCTGAGTGCTCCTCGATGCGCTGCAGCAGGAAGGCAACCTCGACGTTGGCCCAGCGGTCCTTCGCCTCGCGCACCTCGCCGCGGCGGCCGAACAGGGCGTCGGCCTCGTCGAACAGCAGCATCGCACCGGACGCGTCGGCGGCGCGCAGCACCTTGTCGATCGCCTTCTCGGTCTCGCCGAGGTACTTGTCGACGACCCTGGCCAGGTCCACCACCCACAGTTCGAGGCCCGTCGCCCGGGCGATGACCCCCGCCGACATGGTCTTGCCGGTTCCGGACGGCCCCGCGAAGAGGACGTGGTACCCGCGAGACCCCGGCCGAGCGCCGAAGCCCCAGTCGTCGAGGACGCGGCCGCGCTGGCCGATCGCGGCGGCGATCCCGCGGAGCTGGCCGCGGACGGCGTCGGTGACGACCAGGTCGTCCCAGGTGCTGTCGGCGGGCCCGGGGCGGGCGCAGCTGGAGAGATCCCGCCATGAGGTGCGGCGCGCCGCCAGGCGGAGGTCCTCGAGCGACGCCACCGAGGGTGCCCCCCCGGAATCGGCGGCCACCCGGGCGGCCGCCTCGTCGATCGCGCCGACGCCGAGGGCGTACTCGCTCGCGAGGGTCGCGACGTCCCCGGGGGCCGCGACGACCCCTGTCGCGGCGAGGGAGGCAGTCCAGCGGGAGACCCTCTCGGTGGCGGTCGGCGGCCGGAGGGTCTCGGTCCGCCACTGCGCGGGGGGCACCCACGTCACGCCCGCCGCGAGGCTGATCGCCGTGGGGCAGCCGAGGGCCGCCGCGCGCTCCACCGATTCGACGAGCCACCCCTCGGGGGCGTCACCGACGGCGGCCACCAGCGTCCCGTGCAGTACGAGCATCTCCCTGACAGCCCCAGCCCAACGCGCGGGGACGGGGTGGGTCAGGACGCCGACGACCCCGGACGGGGCCGGCAGCGACTCGGCGTGGCGCCGGTGGTCGGCGCCCACGCATAGCGTCGGGGCAGCGCCGGCGGCGCGGGGCGGCACCCGCACCTCCTCGAGCCCCTCGGGCGGCGTCGGGTCGACGCCGTCGGCCGTGTCCACCAGCCAAGGGGTCGCGGTGAGCTGCGCGTCGCTTCGCGAGGGGCGCCCGGCCACCTCCACGACCGTCACGAGGTCGAGTGCCTCGAGCCGCGAGCCGGCTGCGCAGGCCGCGCGGACCTCGCTCGTCGCGAGGCCGGCGGCGCCCGCGCACTCGGAGGCCAGCGCAACAGTGGGCTGGCGGAGGCCCGGATCGTCGGTGAGGGCCGCGACGAGCGGGCGAAGCCGCGGCTCCAGCTCGACGGCGGCCGCGAGGGCGGCGACCAGCCGGTCCGCGGGGGCCAACCCAAGCCCGGCGGGCAGCCATGCGGTGGCGGCTTCGAATCCGTCGGCGAGCCCGGGCGGCCAGAGCGCGGCCTCGGCGGTGGTCGCGCGCCAGCTGGCGAGGGCGTCGGCGGGGTCGATGTGCAGTGCGCGGAAGTCGTCCGCGCCCCGGTAGCGCCCCTCGTGCTCCTGGCGCTGCCACGCGGCGGCGAGGAGCTCCGCGACCCACGCGACGAGCGGGTTCACGGCGAGTCCTCGTGTCGGACGAGCACCGGGACCGGGAGCCACGCGGGCTGGTGGGCGAACGCGTCGAGCCCGGCGAGCGCGAGCAGGACCGCCAGCTGGGCGCCGGGGACGGTGGCCTCGATCAGCTCGTCGCCGACGGCCAGCCGCCCGCCGAGCGGAAGGGCCCGAGGCACCAGGTGGGCGGCGCTCGAGCGGCCGAAGCCGTGGAGGTGGCGGGCGAAGGAGCGCAGGAGCGCGCCTGAGGCCGCCCGGAGTGTGGAGCCCTCGAAGCGATCGGCGTCGGACTCGTGGACGAACGCGAGCGGGGGATCGAGCGTGTCGAGCCACCGGGTCAGCGGCCCGTCGACGAGCGCGGCGACCTCGCCGGGCTCGGGGGGATGCGTCACGCCCGCCAGCGCGGCGATCGAGGGATCGTCGGCCTCCACCGCGCCACCGAGCACGCCCGCGAGGATCGCGGCCCGCACCCCGCCGGCGGCGTCGTCCGGGGCTGCCAGGTCGTCGTGCTCCCGCAGCAGGGCGTCCAGGTCGGGCAGCAGCGTGGCGGCCGCCGCGCCGGGCGAGGAGATCAACGTCGCGGTGGGGACAGTCTCGCGAGCCGGGCCCGAGTCGCGGGCGGCCGTGGCCGGGCCATCGCCCCGCGGCGGGGGGGCCGGGGCCGTGGTGCGGTCCGGGCGCGGCGATGCAGCGGGTGCCCCCGACAGGGCCACAGGGGGAATCGAGCGCCACGCGGACGCCACGCCGGACGCGTCCGGGGCTCCGGGCATGTCCGCGAACCGGTCCTCGAGCCTGGCGAGGCGGGACCTCGCGGCCGCCGCCTCCGCGCCGCCGTGGGGCGGGGCGGCGCCGCCGTCGATCCCTGCCACTCCCTGGGCGGGGGAGCGGTGGCCCGGAGCCGGTGCCCCCCCGGCCGCGGCGGCGTCGATGGCGGCCGCGAGGCGCCCGGCCTCGGCGCCGGTCAGCGCTTGGACCAGCGTCGACCACCCGCCGCCCGGCCGCAGCAGTTCCGCCACGACGTCGAGCAGGGGCACGTCGACGAGCCGGGCGGCGGCGGGCAGTGCGTCGCCCGCGGGCAGCGGGTCGAGCTGGGCGAGGCGGCCGAACACCCAGCCGAGGCCGGCGCCGGCGAGCCGGGCGCGCACGAAGGCGGCGACGTAGGCGGCGCGGCCGGTGAACCGCACGGCGCGCGACGACGGGCCGCGCCGCACGACCAGCGCGACGGCCTCGGCCAGTGCACGGGCGATCCGCAGGCTCTGCTGCCCGGCGTCCGGCTCCGAGGCGGGCACGGTCAGCTCGACGTTCAGCTCGTGCAGTACCCAGTACGCGCCGGGGTCGACGTAGTCCAAGGACGCGAAGCCGGCGTCGAGGGCGGCCGGGACCCGCTGCACCGCGCGTTGCAGCCGGTCGGCAGCGTCCGGTCCCATCCCGCGCGGGGCGAGCCCCAGCAGGTCGAGGGAACCGAGCGACGCCCCGGGCATGGCGGTGCCTAGGCCACCCGGTCGGGCGCCGGCTCGGGGGCCGGCTCGTCAGCGAGGAGCTCGCCCAGCACCTGGATGGCGCCGGAGATGCGCAGCAGGTTGGCCACGAGCTGCTCGCGCTTGGCGTCGAGGTCGGCCAGCGCCGACTCGCCCGCGGCGAGCTGCGCCTTCAGGTCGGCCAGCCGGTCCTTCATCTGTTCTGTCATGGCAGGTTCCTTCCGATGGCGACGACGGTGACGGCGACGGAGTTGTCACCCTCCCGGGTGGGGTCGGACTGGGCCAGGAAGGCGTGCCCCCATGCCTGGGAGTTGCTGAAGCCGTCCACCCTGGCCCACATGTTCTGGGGGATGGCCCTGGTGTTCTGGTCCCGCGGGGGATCGGCGCTGAACATGTTGCCCGTCGTCATCGAGAAGCCGTTGATCACGCAGAACACGGTGTAGACCTCGTCGAGCTGGCCGGTGTAGTTGACCGTCCAGGCACCCGGGAGGCCCCGTGTGCCCGAGAACCCGTTGGCGACCTGCAGCTCGGTCCGCACCACCCGGATGACGGACTGGACGGCCGACAGGCCGCCGCCCCGGACGCGGAGCCCCCCGCTGACGTCGAGATCGGACGGGGAGCCCCCGCCGCCGACGTACACGTCGCGGCCGTTGGCCCAGTTGAGGTACAGGTTGTCGGACGAGTCGTTGGTGGCCGACTTGCCGTTGATGTGCCGGGCGGACACCGCGGCGTTGCCGCCGGCGCCGACGGTCAGGTCCCCGGACAGCTTCGCCGGGCCGAAGACCTGGAGCAGCGAGTCGTCGTCCAGCTTCATGGCGAGTGTCCCGCCGTTGCCGGCCCCGCTGCGCACGTCGACGTGGGTGCCGTCGCGGAACCAGCAGAAGTCGGCATCGGTGCGGAAGTACAGGGTCCACGGTTGGACGCCGACCCCGTAGACGGTGCTACCCCCGGAGCTCCAGAGCTTGAGCATCTGGTGGGTGACCGCCCCGAAGTCGAGGGAGCCCTCGGAGTCGAGCACCAGCCGCCTCGCGCCCGGTCCGCCCGTGCCGGTCCCGGGGTCGAGTGCGGTGTCGCTGTGGGTGCCGCCCGTGTACCAGGCGAACATCGACGGGCTCCGCTGGTAGAGCACCCCGGCCTGGGTGCCGATCCCGTAGGCGTGGGAGTGGAGTTCGACCTCCTGCCGGTGCGTGGTGCCAAGGTCGAGGGGCCCGAGCGGGACGCGGACCCTGCCGTCGGCGCGCACCTCGGCGACGGGGTCGGGTTGGTTGGCGTCGGCGGTCGTGCCGATCGACAGGGAGACGTCGGGGTCGGGGGACGCACCGAGGGTGAGCCGTAGCCGGTCGTCGCCGCCGGCAGGCCCCGTGTCGCGGCCGAGGGTGAGTTCGGTGCCGCCGGGCTCGCCGCCGCCGGCCAGCGTGAACCGGATCTCGTCGCCTTCCATCCACAGCTCGCGCTCGGCGTTGATCCGGCCCTCGGCCCTGAGCCGGCCCTCGACGGTGGCGAAGTCCTCGGCGTCGGGGTCCGTCGCCGCCTCGCGGGGCGCGATGCGCAGGGTGCTCGCGGGGGCGAGCACCTCGGCCGCGATCGCCCCGACGTAGCGCCTGTCCTGCGTCAACCGGGCGCCCGCGGGGCGGAACCGGCGGGCGGCGCCGTCCCAGAAGAGCCAGCCGATCGGGATGAGCCAGCGGGCGATCGGCGACTCCTCCGGCGGCTCCTGGAATGGCACCGAGGTGTCGGCGGGGATCGACGCGTCGGGGGCCGGGGGCGGCTGGGCGACGTCCCCGTCGACGACGACGTCGGTCGTCGCGTCCGCCGGGTCGACGACGAGGCGGAAGGTCTCGATGGCCCTGGTGGGTCGCGCGTCGGAGCAGTCGGCGTAGCCGTCGGGGGTGGGGGCGGCGTCGGTCTCGTCGTACTGGAGCCAGACGCTGCGGTGCGCCGCGTCGGTGAACGCGGCGAACAGCGCCGGGTCCACCTCGACCCGGGCGAACGACACCAGCTGCCTGCCGTACCCGTCGACTGCCAGGCCGGGGGTCAGGTGGACGTCGACGAGCCCGGCATCGGCGGGGTCGGGCACCTCGGCGAGCTCGAACCCGACGACGACGCCCCACGTGTGCTGGCCGGTCTCGTGCCGCCCGAGCGCCCTCCGGTGGTAGAGCTGCTCGGCGTCGAAGTCCGCGGCCGAGAGGAACTGGCCCTCCGCGTAGGTCGGGCGCGCGACATCCGGGCTCATCGCGCGCCCCCGAACGGATTCAGCCCCTCGGAGCCACGCACGCCGACCACGATCCCGCCCTTCGCGTACAGCGTCGCGGCGCCGCCCTTGGATACTCGAGGGATCGCGTCGAAGGACAGGCCCTCGGCGGTGTCCTCCACCTCGACGACGGTCACTTCGACCCCCTTCTTCCGGAGTTTCTCGACGGTGTCGGCCACGTCGGAGTGGAGTGCGGAGGCGAGCCGCACGGATCCCTTGGCCTCGCTCAGCGAGCGCTCGACCCCCTCGAGCAGGGAGCCCGCCCGGAGTCTCGTAGCGGCCTGCTTCGCTCGTTGCCGCCACAGCCCGATGAGGGCGAAGTCGTCGGCGCGCAGGGCGCCGAGGAGCTGGTCGGCGCGGTTGAGCGAGACCGGCCGGCGGACGGACTCCTCCGCCGCGGCGGCGTTCGGTTGTTCGGTGACCGCGCGTTCGCGGAGCTGGTCCCTGCGGCCGAGGCCGAGCGGGAAGCAGCAGAGCTTCGCCGCGAGCAGGCTGAGCACGGGGCCGATCGGGAGCCAGTACTCGCGGTTGACGAACGACCCTGCGTAGCGGCGGCAGGAGTGGTTGCAGATCCGCTGCACCACACCGTCGACGACGGTGACGCAGGCCAGAACCACGCGGTCGTCGCAGGCCGGGCCGGGGCACGGCGGAAGCACCGCGTAGCAGACGCAGTCCCTGAGGTACAGCAGCACGAGCATGACGAGCTGCTGCAGGCCGTAGGCGATCCGGGAGCGGAACGCGGCGTCGGTCTCGTTCTGGCCCTGGGGGGAGCAGTCGAGCTGGCTCAGCTCCTCGGGCAGGACGCACTGCGTGCGCATCGGGTCGTTGCGGTAGAGATTGAGCACGTTGGCGTAGAGCTGGCACAGCGCGTCGCGCGCGGTCCCGGTCGTCAGGCCGACCTCGCCGCCGGTGACGACCGACAACGCCGCCGACTGCATGTTCTTGCCCATCCCCGAGGTCAGCACGGGCTGCAGGTGGGTGATGCACTCCACCACCTTGGCCGGGAACGTGCCGCCGAGCGCCGTCGACAGGTCGTCGTCACAGGAGCACTCCTTCCTCGCCACCCCGAACTCGACGTACTCGTACACGCGGCTGGGTTCGCAGCCCGCGGGACGGGAGGTCTGCCTGGGGGGCTCGGCGCAACCGCAGTCCGCCGATCGGGTCCGCCTGGCGCGCCCGCCGCAGCCGCAGTCGGGCTCGGTCGACGTCGCCGTCCTCGGCGCCTTCCCCGCGGAGCCGCAGCCGCAGTCCGGCGACCCGCCGCCGAGCGGCGTCACCGGCCTCGAGGGCTGCTCCTTGTAGCGCATCCACAGGCACCAGGTCTGCTCCCGGTCGTTACAGCCCTCGGCCCTGGGATACCGGGGTGGATCGCAGTCGTCGGCCTTCGCGGGGCGGCTGCACGCCGAGATCAGCTTGGCGACGTCGATGCTCGCGCTGTCGGGCAGCACGAGGTCGTTGCCGCACTGGTCGAGCGCGTACCCCGGCCGCACGAGGACGCCCGGGCCGCAGCCGTCGCATTCGACCTGCAGACCGCAGACCACTCCGTAGCCGTGCAGGTACCGGTTGTGCAGCCGCTGCTTGTCCTGGACGTAGCCCACGAGGGCGCCCAGGTCGGTCTCCGTCAGCAGCTGGCCGGCGAAGAAGCGCGGCCGGACCGAAGTGCGGAGGCCGTCGCAGGCCGGGCAGGCGCAGTCGCGGTCGTGGCCCGTTGTCCTGGGCCGGGTTCCCTCGAATCCGTAGGTGCTCACAGCTTGTCCTCTCCGAGGATGAACCAACTGGTGAACCGGCCGCCCTCGATGAGGTCACCGGTGGGGCATCGGTCCGGGAGTCCGGGTCCGAGGTGGTTACCGTCCAGGGCGAGCCGGCCCTCGCTGCCGTCGAGCCGCTTGGCCACCCGCTGGGACAGGATCGCGTCCCCGTCGAGCACCACAAGGTAGACGCCGTCGGGCGCGTCGGGTCCGAGCGGCAGCCGGACCCCGTTCACCGCGTCAGGCGGTGGGTCCTCCTCGGCCTTCCTGATCAGCTTGCCGCAGGACGTCTCGACTCTGACGGGGAGAACGGGCACGCGGAGGCCGATCCAGCTGTAGCCGAGGAACCCGGGCACCTCCTCGTCGCGGCGGAGGTAGACGGCGCAGGAGATGGCGTCGAGCGTTGTGGGATCCACCGGCTCGCTGAAGCCGACCACGACGCCGAGGTCGCGCAGGTTGCGCATCGCGGCGGGGGTGCGGACCCGGTCGCGGTGCGGCCAGGAGATCCCGGTGATCCGTGGCAGTTCGACGGCGAGCAGGTCGGTGCCGGCCTCGCCGGGGTCTCCGGTGTCGCCCTTCTCTCCGGTCTCGCCCCGTTCTCCCTGCTCTCCCTGTTCGCCCTGCAGGCCGTCGTCGCCCTGGTCTCCCTTGTCGCCCTTCTCGCCCTGCGGCCCGGTGGCGCCGGTGGGTCCCGCGGGCCCTTGCTGGCCGACTCCGGAGGTGGGCCTGGCCAGGAGACAGGCGACGGCGTCGGCGATCGCGGCGACGCTCGGCAGGTGCCGGCGTCCGGCCGTGCCCAGCGTCTCGTCGGTGAACTCGTCGCCCGGCTCCCAGCCCTCGACGGTGGCGAGCACGAGGCAGTCGTCCTCGCAGGTCGGGCAGGGTCCGGGGCCGAGACCGCAGGGGTGGAGCGAGGCGTCGAGCACCGCGACCCCGGCGTTCGGATCGCCGCCCTGGTATGCGACCAGGACGTGGCTGCGCGTCTCGTCGATGGCTGGGGTGGCCAGCGGGCCGTGGCCCACGGGCAGCGGCGGCCCGGCCGTGACGGCGGCGGTGTTCATCAGCGCAACGTCGAGCACCTGCACGACGCCCTGTCCGGTCGTGTCCGCGCCCGCGACCGCCGCCCAGCCGCCGTCGCTGCTGACTGCGACGGCGGTCGGGCCGATCAACCCGGAGGCGCCGAAACCGACGGGGGCGACCGTCCCCGCGGTCAGGTCGACGGAGACGAGCTCGGCCGTACCGTCGGCCCGGATCGCGAGGAGGCGCTGCTCGCCGCCTGCGGCCGCGACCCCGGCGAGGGCCACGACATCGCCGCCGAGCGCGACGGCGGTTGCGGAGCCGGCGCCGGTCTCGACGAGGTGGGCGGTGCCGTCCGGGCACGCGACCACCCAGCCGGACGAGTCCGGAAGGGCTGCGACCGCGTGGGGGTCGGCGCCCACCGTCACGGTCGACACCAGCGAGGTCGTGGAGTCAGACCCGGTCTCGGCGGAGGCGTCCCACCCGTAGGCGGTCGCCGCGGCGACGTCGACGGCGATGACGCCGCCGGCGCCCGGAACCGCCAGCAGCACCTCCCCCGCGGGGGCCGCCGGCACTGCCAGTGACACGACGGGGTTGTTGAGGTCCGCGGTGTCGAGGACCACGACCGCGTCGGTGCCCGCCTGCGCGACGAAGAGCCGGTCGCGTGCCGAGCTGATCGCGATGGCCAGGCCCGCGCCGAGCAGCGCGTGGGCGGAGACCACGGCGCCGGTCGACGCGGCGAAGACCATCAGCGTGGATCCGGCCAGGGCGTACAGCCGGTCACCGGGCGCATCCAGCGCGAACCCGGTGATCCCGGTCAGCCCCATCGTGGCCGACCATGTCACCTCCGCAGGCTGCTGGGGCGCCGGGAGGGGCGCGTCGATGCGCGCCCCGAAGGTGTAGGAGTCGAGGATCCGGTTGGGCCGACAGGGCGAGTCGTCGCACGGGTCGAGAAGGGACTCGGTGTCCTCGGTGAGGCACTCCCGGTGCGCGACGCACAGCTGAACGCGATGCGCGCCGGTCATGGGCTCGTCCCCGTGCGTGTCCCGCCACGCCTGCTCGATCAGGCCCGCGAACGGCACGGCCTCCTCGTGCGTGAGCAGGATCTCCCGGCCGCAGCAGTCCACCGCGAACCCGGGGGAGACGAGGACCAGCTCGGCGCGGCACGCGGGATTCGGGTGCTCGACCACCCCAAGGCCGCAGGCGATCCCGGAGCCGTGGAGGTACGCGTTGTGCCGGGTGAGCTTGCCCATCAGGTAGCGCTGCTCGTCCGTGAGGTCCCGCTCCGTCAGCAGCTTCCCGGTGAACCAGGTGTTGCGGGCCAGCTGCGGCGTGCCGCAGTCGTCGCAGGTCTCGTGGTGCATGGTGGTCACGGCTTTGTCCCTTCACCGATGAGGGCCCGGGTTCCGACCCGGGCGTCGATTCCGATGCTTGACTTCCCGCGGGAGCGCGGATCCGCGGCGACCGCCAGCCCGACGGGGTCGCCGACCCGCCCGGGGGGCGGGGGGCCTGCGACGACTGCATCGAGTCCCACGCGCGCTCGGACGCCGACGGTGGCGGTGGCGGTCACGACGCAGACTGTGGCGGTGCAGTGCGCGGGCGAGACGGCGGCGACGATCCGGCGGGCCGCGGCGGCCAGCGTCTCCGCGTCGTCGCCGTCGGTGGCGTAGACGAAGAGGGTGAACGCGTGCGCGAACACCCGGAACGGGTCGGTGCGGGGCGAAGGCACCCCGACCAGCGCGAACTCCCCGATCGCGGAGAACTCCCCGATCTTGAGGCGGCGCACGACATCGGGCCCGAACAGCACGCTCGCGTCGCCGAGCCGCGCGCCGTTGGTGACGGCCCACCGCCGCAGCTTGTAGTGCTCGAGGACCGCGGTGCGGCGGCCGAGCCACAGGGCGGCGTGGCGGGCCACGCCGTCGGGGGTGCCACGGCGGCGGTAGAGGTCCGGGGCTGCGGCGATGAGCCGACGCTGGCGGCCGACGGGCAGGGCGTCGACGTCGCCCATGCCCACCCAGCCGCCTAGCCAGGCGAGGAAGTCGCGGTGGTCGCCGGCGTCGGCGGCGCGCGGGTTCAGCTGGGCCGGCATTGACTCCAGCAGGTCGGTGACGGAGGCGCGGACGGTGTCTGTGAGGGCGAGGAAGCGGTCGAGGAAGCCGGAGTCACCGCTCGAGAACACGGCGGGCAGCCTGGCGAGCGACGTCCGCCTGGGGAAGTGCACCTCCGCGTCCCGCAGAGCGGGGGTGAGCATCCCGTCGCCGCGGAGCGTGAGTCTCAACCGGAGGTACCGGCCGGAGGGGCCGTTCACCAGCGCGTCCCAGGCCCCGTCCAGTTCACCCACCAGCCCGGCGGTCACCCACCTGTCGCCGAGGAGCGCGACCTCCGCCTCCGTGAGGTCCGCGTCCGTGGTCAGCGTCCGCACCTCGACCTGGCAGCCGAGCGGGACCTCGCCGGTGAGGACGACACGGTGCCACACGCAGCCCGGCAGGCCCGAGTCGAGGGCGAGGGTCACCAGGTCCCCCTCGGTCGCGAACCGCTCCTCCTCGCCCACCGGAGGCGCGGCGGCAAGCCGGACCTCGCCGTCGGCGACGTCCACGCCGGGCGCGTCGGACACCCGCCATCCGGGGCGGCGGGCGAGCCGGAAGTAGGGCGCGGTCATGCGTAGCTCACCGTCAGCTCGGGGTCGAGGGGGAGCAGCAGCTCGCCCGCGCCGATCTCGACGTCGCGGCAGAACGCCTGGCGCTCGCCGTCGAGCTCGACGGTGAGCTGGTTGTCGCGCACGCGCAGCACGCCGGGAGTCGTGAGGACGACCCGGAACAGGTCGGACGAGAAGACGGTCCCCCCGAACGGCCAGCCCTGGCCGTCGGTGCCACCTGTCAGAGGGTGCAGCCAGGACGTGAGGGCGGCGGAGGCGTCGCGATGCACGACGGCCGGGTCGGCGTCGGGCGCCACGACGAGGTCGGCGACCACGCGCACCTCGCGGTAGCGGGGGGCGGTGGCGAACACCTCAGTGGTGATGAGGCGGTGCGCGTCCAGCCAGGCGCACACCGCGGCCAGGGTCGCGGGGGCCGGGGTGGGCGACGGGCCCGGCGCGTCGGGCACTACGAGCACCGTCACCGCGCCGGGAACGGCGACGTCCGGGTACGACGGGTGGGCGAGCGGCAGCGCGTGCGCCCTGGCGACGTTCGCCGGGGCCTGGCGGGCCAGGAGCTCGAAGTCGTCGGCCGTGACCGCCCGGCCCTTGGCCTTGAGCTCGGCCGGGGCGCGCAGCTTGGCCGCGGCGACGGTCTCGGTGTCGGCGCCGCCGGACGACGGCAGCGGGTTGGTGACCTTGCCGAGCCCGGGGACCGCGGTGACCACCGTGGTGACGGTGCCGGCGCCGAGGTTGCCGCGGGAGCCGCCGCCGGCCAGCCACCGGCGGGCGACGATGTTGGTCGCGGGCCGGGAGGGGTTGGCCGTGGGGATGGCGCCGTGCAGCCCGTCGCCGAACCGCAACTCGCCAGTGGTGCGGTCGAGGACGTAGACGAGCGCGTCGCCGTCGTGGGCGGCCAGGTCGTCGACCTCCTCCCACACCTCGAAGCCGCTGCCCTCGTCGACCTCGAGCCGCAGCGACGTCACCGCCGCGACCCGTCCTCCGGCGCCGCGCACCGTCTCCGGCCGCGTGAGCGGCACCACCGGCGCCTGCGACAGCGTGAAGGGCCCCTGGTTGGCTAGCCCGTTCGATCCGCCGAGCACCTCATCGCGCACCGTGACCGCCGCACGGGCTGGGACCGTGTTGAGGGCGATCCGCTCCAGGCGCGGCCCTCGCTCGTAGGCGCCCGACAGCATCCGGACGCGCAGCCAGTGCAACGGCGCCGCGACCTGGCCGATGGGCTTCTTGACGGCGCGGGCGCCGGGGCCGAACAGCACGATGCGCCCCGTGACGGTCAGACCGGCGGTCTCATCGCGCTCGACGCGGAGCGGCTGCCACGCGACGCCGTCGAAGAACTCGTAGGCGAACCTCGCCGGCGGCGGCAGGCGCAGCGCACCGGCCTGCGCGACGGGGAGCTCGCGGCCCGGGTCGACGTAGGCCATGAGCGTGATCGGGTTGGCGGTGCAGGGGCCGGGCGCGGCGAGGCCGAGGAGGAGCGCCGACCCCGGCTTGGGGTAGGGGCCGAGCGGGGTGAGTTGCGATCCGTCGGTGAGGTTCGCCGTGGTGACGTCCCGGTAGGCGAACCCGTCGTGGGTCTGGACGGCCGTCAGCGGAGCGGCGATCGCCGTGAAGCCCTCGGGAAGCTCGAACACCACCGGCTTGCCGTCGGCACCCGGGCCGGACACCTGCGTGCCCGCGGGAACCACGACGTCGACGGTCGGCTTGGCGGTCGTGAACGCCAGGTCGACGGCCGCGGGGGTCGCGGGCGCCGTCTGGATGCCGAGCAGTTGCAGGAAGCGGACGAAGTTCAGCTCCGGCACCTGGTTGAGGCGGTAGACCAGCAGGTCGGTGAACCAGGCGAAGAGCTGGAGCAGGGTGATGCCGGGGTCGGCGTCGTTGTGGTTGGTCCACTCGGGCAGGTAGCGGGGGATGAGGGAGCGCGCCTCCGCGACGAGGTCGTCGTAGCGCCGGTCGTCGAGGTTGGGTGCCGTCAGTGGCATGGCTCACCGTCCCGTCCGGGCGAAGCCCTCGGTGATGTGGAAGGGGTAGACCACGTTGTTCAGCGTGTTGTTGTCGCGCACCCGGTAGTCGATGGCGATGAGCGCCACGTTCTGCAGGTCGCCGCCGCCCTCCACCCGAACGTCGAGCACCTCGATGCGGGGCTCGAACCTCAGGAGTGCCTCCTCAACGTGGTGCGCGAGCTCGGCGTGCACCGCCGACGAGTTCGGGGCGAAGACCATCGTCTGGATCCCGCACCCGAAGTCGGGGTTCATCGCCCGCTCGCCGGGGGAGGTCGACAGGATCAGCCAGACGGACTCGGCGATCGACCGTTCGCCCGCCGACAGCGACAGCCCGCCGTGCGGGCCGACGGCGACCGGGAACGCGAGCCCGGTGCCGAGGAAGGAGCGGTTGTCTTCCACGTCACTCACCCACGATCGCAGTGATGGCGTCGACGGCGGCCTGCAGCACGGCGATGACCGCGTCGAGCTCCTCCGCGGACTCGGGCGGCGCCCCGCCGGTCTCCAGCGAGATGTCCAGTTCCATGCCCGCCAGGCCCGCGATGGTGGTGACCAGGGCGAGTACCCCGGCGATGGGGTCGATGGACGAGGTGAGCGCCTCGGCCTGCTTGGCCGCGTTCTCCTGCGCGCACTCGAGGGTGGCCCTCAGGTCGGGGTTGCCGTCGGCCTCGCCGAAGCGCAGCGCGAGCCCGTTCATGAGGTCCCGCAGCGTCCGCAACTGACCGAGGAGGCAGTTCAGCACGGAGCGGATGAGCCGCAGCAGGTCCATCACCATGATGGGCACCTTGGCGAGTGCGACGAAGCAGGCGCTCACGTCTACGGCGGCGTCGACGAACTCCGGCATCGACTTGCCGATCTTGATCGGATCGAGGCTGGGGATCGCCTGGACGATGTCGATGAGGGGCTTGAGCAGCTTGAGGATCTTCATCGGGCACTCGAGGGCCGCGAGGAGCGGGGCCATCTGCAGCATGAGGTTGAAGTTCATCGAACAGTCGGTGGGGATCGACTTGCTCATGTCCACCAGGGCGTTCATCGAGCCGCCGAACGGCAGCTCGACCTTCATCGGCGTCGGGAGCGGGAGCGCGAGATCGGTGCAGGACAGGGGTTGCAGCGCCTCCTGGAGGGGCGCCGAGACCGGGATGTCGATGTTGACCATGGGAGCCTCAGATCGGGTTCGCGTTCGGGGTGACGACGCGGCTGACGCCGGAGGAGGTCAGCACGATGACCGCGCCGTCCAGCTCCAGCACGCCCGCCGCATGCACGGTGACCTTGCCGTTGGTGAGGACGATCGAGTTGCCGGAGGCGTCCTCGATGGCGATGCCGCCCGCGTTGCCGCCGGGCGTGGGGGTGGAGTCGAGGAAGCGGATGGTGTGCCCGTTGACGGACCGGATCATCCGCTCCCGGACGGAGGTGGAGGGTGCCGCGTCGACCCCGTTCCACAGGAAACCGAGCACCACGGGGTACGAAGGGTCGCCGCGGTCGAAGGCCAGGACCGCCTCGTCGCCGACCTCGGGGATGAACCAGGTGCCCCGGTCGTTGCCCGCCATCAGGGAGGCGATGGGCGCCCAGTTGGTGAGGGTGGGGGAGGGCAGCCAGCCCATCCGCACCCGGACCCGCCCCTGGCCGAGGGGGTCGTCGACGTCCACGACCTCGCCGATGACCAGGCCGTTGATCCGCTCTCCGGCCTCGCTCATGCCGCACCTCCCTGCCTGCCCTCAAGACGGGCCTTGAACTGGGTCCGGTAGCCGGAGTCGTTGAGGACGTGCTTCGTCCAGGTGACGAGGTAGGTGCCCTGCAGGTGGGAACCGACACGGTCGAGCCGCACGTTGCGGCCGGCGCGCAGGTCGGGGAGGCCGATGACGGTGCCCTCGACCTCCACGAGGCGGGAGGCGCTGTGGACGAGCAGGTCCATCGCCTTCTCGGCGGCCTGCTGCTCGGTGGTCACGACGTGGTCGACGACGATCTCCTCGCGCCCGGTGGCCCGGGCGAGTGCGCGCACGGTGTCGGGGACCTCGGCCTCCTCGATGGTGGCCACTCCCTCGATCGCCTCCTTGGCCGCGCGGTCCCAGCCGCGCACGGTGAGTTTCTTCACCTGCCTGGCCGTCGAGATGGCCGCCTTGAGGCTGGTGAGGGTCTTGCCCTGCTCGAGGATGTAGGTGACGTCGCGCAGCTCGGCGGAGGGCCCGAAGTAGAGCTGCGGCTCCTCGTCGACGAGCTGGTAGATCACCTCGTAGCCGTTTCGCCGGGCGAGCTGCATGAGGAACACGATCGGGTACTGGTTGTGCATGAAGACGTGATCGGCGGCCTGCTCCCGCCCCCGCGCCCGCGCGTCGGTGACGATGCGGGTCACCCCCACCAGCCCGGGATGACCGTCAGGCGACCCGGGCGCCTGGCCGAGGTCTTCGGCGATCTCGCTGTCGGACATCGGGTCGCGCCCCTCCGGGGGCCACGACCACGTGTACTGCGTGTCCCGGAACCGGTCGAGGATGTTGAGCCCCCGCGCCGTGAGCTTGGCGAAGCCGGTCTCGGGGAACTCCGCCTCCAACGCGGTGAGGAAGCCGGTGGTCATGAGCCTGAGGTCTCCCTGGTAGCCCATGCGGAGCTCGACGCCGTTGCCCGGCTGCACCTCGGCCCATCGCGCCTCGTCGGCCCCCTCGCCGACGAACTGCGGGCGCATCCGCTCGGTGTCCCAGTTGTTGAACGTGAGCGCGAAGCTGTCGATCGCCTCGAGGGAGTCCTCGTAGGTCACCTCGACGAGGTCGCGCACGACGGCGCGGTCGGCGGGCCGGCCGTTGACCCGCAGCTCGAAGGCCGGCACGTAGAAGGCCTGGCCGGCCTTGTCGAGCGGGATGACGGCGGTCATCGCCCCTGCCCCTTCGGGATGCGCAGGATCGTGCCGGGGGGCAGGTCCAGCGGGTCGGTGATGCCGTTGGCGTCGGCGATCGTGCGCCACTGCCGGTCGTCGGCGTACTCGCGGTGGGCGACGGCGGTGATGGTGTCGGCCTCGCGCACCACGGTGGCCTTGGTGTGGTCGGCCGACATGAAGCCCAGCTCGACGAGATGCAGGGCCAGCGGCTTGTACTCCTTGAGCTCGACGGTGAGCTTGGCACGCAGCGGCTTGCCGTCGGGGGCGAACATCGTGAACTGCTGCCGGACGGAGGTGACGACGCAGCGGAACCCGTTGTCGCGCCGCTTCCCCGGGAACGAGGTCCCGCCCCACAGGAACAGCAGCACCGGCGGGGCATGCGTGGCCTGCTCGGGTTTGATGAGGGAGTAGAAATCGTCCGTCTGGTCGGTGACGGCCTTGGCGGAGTCGCCGGTGCCGTCCTCGGTCGAGTCGAAGAACAGTTCGAGCGTGAGGGTCTCCGCCTGCCCGCGCACGTACTGGAGCAGGGGCGTGTCGAGGCCGGGGACGCCGATCTCGGCCACCTGCGCGGTCTTGGTGAAGTTCAGTTCGGTGGGGTTGAACTGCACGGTGAGCGACTGCGAGCCGGACGAGGCGTCAGGGGTGGGGAGCCGCACGAACTTGGCCTTCGACAACACGCTCATCGGTCGTCCTCCCGCACCGAGTTCCACAGTCGCGCCTCGGCGCGCCGGGCGTCGTCCGCGGAGCGGTCCCGCTCGAGGCGGCGCAGCACCTCCCGGGCGATCACGTCGACCACTTCGGGGCTGACGAGCGTGCGGTCGTCCACCGCGCGGACGGTGGCGTGCATCTCGGAGATCGTCACGTCCATCACGAGCCCCCGAAGATGGAGGAGACGGTGTTGAGCGCCTCGCCGAACGACCCGCCTGCCTGCACGAACAGGCCCTCGTGGGCTATCTCCAGCTCCTCGATCGCGACGGCCGAGGTGTTCGCGTTGAGCGCGGGCCCGACCCAGTGCACCGGCAGGCCGCGGCGGAACCGCCAGGTGCGCACCGCCTCGCGATCGTCGTCGAGCAGTTCGATGACGCCGTCGCGTCGCTTGCCCCGGCCCTGGATGAACTGCTCGTGCCACTCCCACAGCTCCTCGCTGACGGCGAGGCCGCGACGGAGGCGGAGATTGGGGTGCGTGATGCGCCCGGGGAACCGGAGAACGGCGTCGTTGCGGCCGCCCTCGCGGTACTCGTCGACGGCCATGGTCGCCTCGAGGCCGCCGCACTCGCTGAAGCCGCCGGCGATCGGTGGGTTGAAGGCCCCCACGAGGGCCGACGCCGGTTTCGCGGTCTCGATGAGCCGGATCTGGAAATTGAACGCGCCCACCAGGGTCATGGCCGAGCCCCCTCCGCGAGCACGAGCGCCGGCGCCTCGGTGATCTCCAGGCGGTTAGCCGTGCGCGTCACCCGGACCAGGACGAACTCGGCCGGCCTCGCGAGCGCCACGCCCACGGCGATCCGCAGCTCGCCGGCGGCGGCCCGGGACGGGTCGACCGCGACGGCGAACGCCTCCCCGGGGGAGGCACCGGCCAGGCCGCCGGCCTCCCACACGTCGGTGAGCAGGGTGGCGATGGCCAGCTCGACGGTCGAGGCGAGGTGGTGGTCGACGGGCTCGAAGGGCACCCAGGCCAGGTGGTGGCGGAGCGTCCGGCGCAGCATGATCATCGTCCGGCGCACCGCCACGAAGCGCCACTGGGCGTCGGCGGCCAGGGTCCGGGCGCCCAGGGGGACGAGGCCGCGGCCCGGCACCGCGAGAACGAGGTTGAGTCCCTCGTCGTTGGCGACGGCGTGCTGGGCGGCGGTCGCGCCGAGGGTGACGCCGTGGGCCCAGGGAAGGCTGCGGTTGGCGGGGGACAGCCAGGGCCCGGACTCCGCGTCGCACCGGGCGATGAGTCCGGCGAGGTGCGCGCTCGGAGGCACCCGGCGCTGGCCGCCGGCGCCCCCGGGGTCGACGACGGTCAGCCACGGGGCGGCGGTCACCGCGTACGACGACGAGAACCGGGCCGCCCAGGCGCGCAGGTCGGTGAGGGTGGCGCAGCCATGCGGGGGATCGAGCAGGAGGACCCGCTCGGTGCTGCGTTCGCAGGACTCGATCATCAGCTGCTGGGCGGTGATGACCGCTTCCGCCTCGAACGACGGCCCCGCTTCCACGAGGATGGCCTCCACCACGGGCGGGCCCTCCTCGGCGGGCGCGGCGCAGGGATCGCACGGGTCCGGCGGCTCCGGGGGGTCGAGTACCAGGGCGGGCGTCGGCGCCGCGACGAGGTCCGGCGCGACGACGACGGCGGGCTCGTCCAGGTCCAACGCGGCGGCCAGCCCTATGCGGTCGTCGAGCAGCTCGTCACCGGTGAGGTCGGTCGTGCGCAGCGCGGCGGTGCCGTCGCGTCCGCCGGTGAGCCGGACCCTGGCGGGCGCGGGCTGGGCGGGGCCGGTGACCCGCGCCCGGATCAGGGCCGACGCAGCGAGGACCGGCTCGACGTAGCGTGGGTGCGCCGGCAGCGTCGAGAGGCCGGGCCACACCTCGGCGATGGCGCCGTCGAGGAGGACGGCGAGGTCGAACGTGACGGTCTCGATCCCGAAGGGCGCCGTCAGGTCGAGGCCCGCAGGCAGCGCCGCTGTCCACGTGATGGTGCGTCGTGCGGCGTCGACGGCCGCGACGACGGCCTCCGTCGCGACGGCAACGCCTGCCTGGTCCTGGCTGATCCTGCACAGGTCGCCGGGCCGGAACCCGACCGTAGCCGAGACCGGGGTGACGAGCGGGCCGCCCGGCGCCCCCGGGCGGGCGGCGGTCGTGGACCTGGCCCCGGGCGAGGCAGCCACCTCGAGCCGGCTCCCGAGCGAGCCCGGCCACGCGGCCTCGACGGCCAGCGACGCGCCCCCGCCGTCGCCGTCGAGCGCGGCCCGGGCGGTGCCGGCCCCGGTGGCGACGTCCACGGCCAGCGTCAGGTCGAGGTCCTCGTGCACGGGCCGGTCCCAGGTCACGGTCATCGTCGCCTGGTCCACCGCCCTGACCAGGTACTCGTGCCCGACTCCCGGTTGCGAGAGGGTCGCCACCGCCCCCGGCACCAACCCGTCCAACGCGGCGAGGACGCTGCGGCTCCTGTCCGCGGGCTGCGGCCCGGAGGTGAACGTCCGGCGTTCGGGGGCCGCGACGCGAACCACCCAGGCGACGGTGCCCCCGCCGTCGAAGAAGGCTTTCGCTGCGAGGAAGCCGAGCCCGCCGCGGATCGCGCGGCCGAAGGTGGCGGTGAACGCCGTCATCGACCCGACGCGCACCGGAGTGTTCACCGGGCCGCGCTCGGTCACGCAGACCAGCACGGGCACGTCGACGCGCGTCGGCGCGATCGCCGGCGGGGCCTCGACGAGTTCGATGAGCACTCCGGGTGCGCGGCCGTCCATCAGGCCAGTTCGATCTTCTCGACGACGAGTTCAAGCGTCTCGAGGGCGACCTCGTTCGAGGTGGCGTTGAAGGTCGGCCAGTCGAGCTTGGCCGGCCACGCCTCGTAGAAGTTCCACCGCAGCGTGTCGCCCAGTTCCTCGTCGAGGAGCACGACCGACCCGTTGCGCCGGTCGGCGATGCCGCCGACTATCTGCCGGTACCAGAGCCACAGTTCGTTGTTGGTCGTGATGCCGCGCTTGAGGACGATGTTGGTGTACTTGCGCAGCCCGAAGAGCTTCTTCGGGTGCAGATCGCGGGAGTTGCCGTCGCGGTACTCCACCACGTCGACGCTCGCCGTGAGGCCGCTCACCTCGCGGAACGCGGCCACCGCCTCCGAGGTCGAGGCGAGCTCGACGCGGAAGTTGAACCCTCGGTACGGGTCGATCCGATCTCCAATGGGCATGTCCCGGTTCCTTTCACAGCTCCTGGACGGCGGAGCCGCCCATCCATTGCCCGATCCGGAGGATCACGAACTCGGCCGGTCGCACGGGGGCGATGCCGATCTCCACGACCAGCCGGCCGTTCAGGATGTCGTCGTCGTCCATCGTGGAGCGGTCGCACGTGACGAAGAACGCCTCCTCCTTCTTGGCGCCCATGAGGGCGCCGTCGCGCCACACGCCCTCGAGGAAGATGGAGATCGAGTCCCTCACGCGGCGCCAGAGCCGGTGGTCGTTCGGCTCGAACACCACCCACTGGCTGCCCTCGGACAGCGACTCCTCCAGGAAGATGAACAGCCGGCGGACGTTGACGTAGACCCAGTCCGGCTCGCTCGTCAGGCACCGGGCGCCGTAGACGCGCAGGCCGCGGCGGTCGGAGCGGAGGTCGCGCAGCACGTTGATTCCCCTCGGGTTCAGGATCTCCTGCTGCCCGCGCGACACGGTGAGCTCGAGGTCCGTGATGCCGAGGATCACCTCGTTGGCGGGCGCCTTGTGGACACCGCGGGCGTTGTCGACCCGGGCGTAGACGCCCAGCACGTGCCCGGACGGGGGGACGACGCGGGTGCCGCCGCTCAGCGGGTCGGTCACGACCACCCGTGGGTAGTAGATGGCCGCGTAGCGGGTGTCGAAGTTGTCGGCGTGGCTCTGGATCTCCGTGAGGGATGCCGGCCCTCCCGCCGCTCCAACTGGCGGGTCCAGGACCGCGAACCGGTCCATCAGGCGGGTGGCCTGCTCGATCAGCGCCGCGTGGACCGCCACCCGCGTCACCCCGGGGGCGGCGAGCAGCGCCACCTCGTCGACGTCCTCGAGCGCGAGCAGCCCCGTCTTGGCATCGGGGGCGACCTCCGTGCCGAGGTACTCGAGGTCGGTGGGCGCCGCGGCGCCGTCGCCGCCGCCGCTCAGGGTGTCGGCCAGGCCGTCACCCGGGACCGGGAAGGCGAACGGGTCGTCGGCCGGGGCCGCGACGGCGGTGTCGACCGTGGCGAGCGCTGAGGCGGCCAGCGCGTCGACGTAGTAGCGCCCGGGGATCTGGGCAAGCGTCAGGCCGGTGTAGCGCTCGGTGACGGTGGTCCCCTCCACCGGGTCGGCGTAGGTGAGCGTGAGGTCGAACTCGCACGTGGAGATCCGGGTCTCCGACACCACGACGGGGTTCCAGGCCCCCGCCGCGATGTTGGGACCGTCGAGGACGAGGGAGCCGCCGGCGATCGCGGTGACCTTGCGGTAGACCCGCTGGTTGGCGGCGGTGCCGAAGCTCACCTCCACCCAGGCGCCGACGTAGAATCCGGCGGTCGTGGTGACGGGCACCACCGTGTTGCCGCCGGTGATCAGCGTGTGGCGGACCACGGCCCGCCCCGCCGACCGGGGGGCCGTCGAGATCTTCAGGTCCCGTCCCCAGGTCCCGTCGCTCGTGGCGATGAGCCCGAAGGAGGCGGGCTTGACGGCCCCTGGGTCGGCCAGGGCCGAGGGCAGCGTCGCCGCCAGCGTTCCGACGTCGGTCAGGACGGTGGTGAAGCGCGCCTCGAACGTCGACGCCAGCGCCGGAACCGTCACCTCGTTGGCGTCGCGGTCGTAGGCGGTGATGGCCAGGTCGGCCGACGTGGTCGTGACTCCGTCCTTGACCTGGACGAGCCGCACTCGGCTGCCGACCCGGAGGCCGCGGGTGGTGGCGAGCGCCAGCACCGTCGCGGTGGCGAGGGCGTCGCGGCGGAGTCGCGTGACGGTTCCGCCCGTCAGGCTGGCCGTGGCCTCGGACGCGGACGCGGGAGCGACGCGGCTCACGTAGATCCTGCGCCCCCCATTGGCGAAGAAGCCCTTGACGGCATAGGGAAGGTCCTGCAGGCCCGCGAAGGTCGCGCCGAAGTCGAACGGTCCCCCGAAGTTGCGGACGAACTCGCTGTAGTTGGTGACGAGCGTCGGCGGGCCCTGCGTCGGGCCGCGCCGGGTCATGCCGATCAGTCCGGTCGTCGTGGTGCCCACGCCGGCGATGGGCGGTGGGCCGGACGCGACCTCCTCCACGAACACGCCGGGGGCGAGATACTCAGGCATGGACGACTCCTCTCAGGTGCCAAGCGCTGTGGTGATGAAGTAGGGCTCGATGGGGGCAAGGGGGTGGGTGCGGGGGCCATCGGTGATGAACCCCGCCGCGCTGGTGGTGATCCGGAGGTCGGGCGCCCCGCGGACCCCGGAGAGGCGCCACCTGCCGTCGGGGTCCGCGATGAGGCCGGTGGCGCGGTACTCCGTCCGGGCGCCGTCGACGATCTCCACGACCGGGGACGTCAGGGGGCCGGTGGTCGGGAGCAGCCCGTCCCCGGGGATCGCGGCGCGGGCCAACGTCGTCGTGGCGCCGATGCCCGTGGGCGTCATCCTGGTCAGGCCCGAGCCGGCGGGCACCGAGGCGTGGAGGGGTGCCCGGAGCGTGAGGACGGCCGAGGCGCCGTCGACGACGACGAATTCGCCCGACGCCGTGAGCAACACATCGCCCGGGGCGATGCCCGCGGTCGAGACTGGCTCGAGCGTGGACGTGCCGCCCGTGGCGGCGCTTGCGAGGGTCGTGCCCGCCCCTGCCACCAGAGTCCGGCCACGCACGGCGGCCGCGGCCGGATGGTGGGCGGACAGC
>JAUHXZ010000019.1 GCA_030426725.1 Actinomycetes bacterium | reverse complement strand
GATCCGCCGCGGTCGAGGCCGCCGGCAACGGATCGCTCACAGCGGTGGACGCCCAGGCGTCGCGGGGCAGGCGAGACACCGTGGTGACCGTCAGCGGGCGGGCTGTCGCCATCATCTGGCCGTTCGATGTCTCCGCCACGGCACACGTCGCCACCGAGCGGTTGAGCGGTTCATGAGGCGCGTTCCCGGCGAGCGGGGCCTGGCGATGAGCGTGGAGGCGGCCGTCATCGTGCCGGCGCTGCTGCTGTTCGTCGGCCTGCTCCTGACGCTCGCACGTGTCGCGCTCGCCGTGGGGGATGTGGGCGTGGCGGCGGCCGCCGGGGCGCGGGCCGCGTCCCTCGAGCGCAGTCCGGCGGCGGGGGAGAGGGCCGCGCGTGCCGCCGTCGAGAGGGCCCTCACCGAACGAAACGTTTCGTGCACGGACACCAGGGTCGAGCTTGACGCATCGGGGCTCGCGCGGTCGTTGGGGGAGCGGGCATCGGTCTCAGTGCGTACCCGATGCACTGTCGATCTGGCCGACGTCGCGCTTCCGTTCATCCCCGGCGGCGTGGACGTCGAGGCTGTTCGGACCTCGCCGGTGGACCCGATGCGCGGTCAGTAGAGTGAGGGCATGACTTCGAAGCAGCGACGCATCGGCCAGTTCACCGTCTCGTCCGTCGGGCTGGGCGCCATGCCCTTCTCGATGAGCGGCAAGCCCGTCAAGCCCTCCGAGGAACAGGCGATCGCCACCGTGCACGCCGCCCTCGACGCGGGCGTGACCCTCATCGACACCGCGGACATCTACGCGCCGAGCTGGGACTCGATGGGCCACAACGAGCGCATCGTGGCCAAGGCCCTGCGCAGCTACGCCGGCGACACCGACGGCATCGTGGTGGCGACGAAAGGCGGCATCACGCGCAGCGAGGGGGAGCGGTGGGGCCGCGACGCTTCGGCCGGGTACCTGCGTTCGCGGGTCGAGGCCTCGCTGGAGGCGCTAGCCGTGGACGCCATCGACCTGTACTACCTGCACCGCCCGGACCGCGGCCAGGTCTACGCCGAGGTGATGGAGACGTTCGCGGCGCTCAAGAGCGAGGGGCTGATCAAGGAGATCGGTATCTCCAACGCCAACGAAGAGGAGATCGAGATCGCGGTCGAAGTGCTGGGCGCGGGCGAACTGGCCGCGGTGCAGAACGAGTTCTCGCCGCGCTTCAACCACACCAGCAAGGGAGAGCTGGATCTGTGTGCGCGGCAGGGCGTCGCCTTCCTGCCCTGGTCCCCGCTGGGCGGCACCGGCGGTGGAGCCGAGGAGGTCGGCCGGAGGTTCCCGGTCATCGCGGCGATCGCGGAGATGCACGGCGTTTCGCCGCAGCAGGTGACGCTGGCCTGGGAGCTCGCGCTAGGCGAGCACGTCATCGTGATTCCCGGTGCGTCCCGGCCCGAGTCGATCGTGGACTCCGCGAAGGCGATGGATCTCGAGCTCAGCGCCGAGGAGGTCGCGGCCATCTCGACCGCGGTCCTCTGAGGCTGAGTAGCCTGGGCCCATGGCCCAGTACTTCGACGTTCACCCGGTCAACCCGCAGCCCAGGTCGCTGTCCCAGATCGCCAGGATCCTGGACGACGGCGGCCTGATCGCCTACCCGACGGACTCGTGCTTCGCCTTCGGCTGCTCCCTCGGCAACGCGGAGGGGGTCAGCCGCATCAAGCGGATCCGGCACCTGGACGACAAGCACCACTTCACGCTGGTGGTGGACTCGTTCGCCAAACTCGGGGCCTATGTCGAAATGGACAACTGGGTGTTCCGCGCCGTGAAGGCCGCCACTCCGGGGCCCTACACGTTTATCCTCAAGGCCTCCCGAGAGGTGCCGAAGATGATGCTGCACCCGAAGAAGCGCACCGTCGGGGTGCGGATCCCGGATCACCGTACGACGCTGGCTCTGCTTGACGCGGTGGGGGCGCCGCTGCTGTCGTCCACTCTCCTCCTGCCCGACCACGACGAGCCTCTGACCGACGGCTGGACGATCAAGGATCTGCTGGATCACCAGATCGACGCGGTTCTCGATTCGGGCGACTGCGGCGTCGAGCCGACGACCGTCGTCGATCTCAGCGGTGACGAACCGGAGATCCTGCGGGTGGGAGCGGGGGACCCATCCGCGTTCGAGTGATGCTTCAGGGGCGCGGGCGGGCCCTGGCCGCCGCGTCGCCCTCGAGAGCCCCGACGACCCGCACGATCAGATCGCGGGGGAGTGGGGCGTCGAGCGCCAGCCACATCGTGCCCTTGCCCCGGACGTACGGAGCACACTCCGATCGGAGCTCCTCGGAGGCGGGCAGGGGATAGAGGGCCACGTGGTCCTTCCATCCGGACGCATAGACGGCCACCTTGCCGCTCTCGGTGCGGTAGCCGAGGATCCCGTAGCTGAGGACCTCGTCGGAGGTCGTGAGCGACTCCCGGACGATGCCGCGCAACTCGTCGAGACGCGCCCGCGCGGCTGCCGGAACCTGGTCGAGGTACTCGTCCACGGTCTCGGGCTTGGCGGTCGGGGGCTCGGTCGCGACGGCCAGGGAGCGCTCCAGCATCCGGCGCAGCACGGTCTGGTCGGTGTTCTCGAGCCGCGTGAGGTAGAGACATGACACGCCGGTGCTGTGCCGGCCGAGCCTGGCGAGCTCCTCGCCGTACCGGTCGAAGCCCTCGTTGAAGTAGATGGTGATCCTGGCCTTGCCCGGGTTGAACGCCAGGAGGGGCATGTCGCCCTCGCGCCCCGAATCCAACCGGTAGTGCTGCGCCCCGAACCCGATGATGCGCGAGGCCCACACCACCGGCTCCTCGCCGCTGAGTTCGCCCATGAGCGCGATGAGGCTGTCAGCCTCGGGTCGGCGCCGCGGCGGAAGCGCGTCAAGGTATGCGTCGATCTTCTCGCCCGTGGGGCGCATGGCTGGCTCAGCTGGCATGGCCCAACGCTGTTGGACGGCGGGGCCGGGTGTCAAGGGGGGATACCTTGTCCCATCGTCCAGCACCACCCGTAATGACATAATGCTGCTTATCGGTCTATGTGCTGGGCTTGGCTCCCCTGACATGGATGTGCCGGAGCCTTCTCAACGAGCCCCTCCATGGTTAACCTGATGGCCTACAAGGGGGTCCGAACATGATCACTCACATTCGGTCACGCGTCGCCGCGGCGGTGGTCGCCGCCGGCTTCGCACTCACAGGCTGCGGAACCGTGCTGGACCGCGTTGAGGGCCTGGCGTCCGAGCAGGGGCTGGATGTCGATTTCGAGGTCGGCGGCAGCAGCGGCGAGAGTTGTCTCCCCCCCAGCCTTCAGAGGCCGGACGGCGAACTGATCGCCTCGCAGGGCATCGCGGCCGGTGGAGTGTCGGAGTCGGAGATCTGTGTGGCGTCCAGCATGTACGAGCAGCGCACTGCCATCGAGTTGATGGACACGCTCGAAGCCGAGGGTTACACGATCATGACCGAGGACCAGTTCCCCCAGGCCGCCGAGGTCTTCCTGTCGTTGTTCGCGCTGCAGTCAGGGCTCCCGCCGGACCAGCTGAACGAGCTGGTGACCGACAACTTGCAGAAGGCCGTCGGTCCGTTCACTGACGGCAATGCGAACCTGCGCGCCTACGCCAGGGACGGCATGGTTCTCCTTCTCGCGGCATCCGACGTCACCGAGCCCGAGATCCAGGTCACCCTCGGTCTCATGTGCGAGGGCGCCTGCCGCTGACGCCACGTCCGGAATCGGGGTGGGACTCCCCCGCACGCAGAAAACCCCGGCCTGGGCCGGGGTTGTCTCGGTGGGCGATGCCAGGTTTGAACTGGCGACCTCTTCCGTGTCAAGGAAGCGCGCTACCACTGCGCCAACCGCCCGAGGTGGAGACGGGATTTGAACCCGTGTACACGGATTTGCAGTCCGTTGCCTCGCCTCTCGGCCACTCCACCTGGTGAAGGATGACCCTCCTCAAGCGGATTGGGAGAGACTTCTCCGAGCGGACGACGAGATTCGAACTCGCGACCCTCACCTTGGCAAGGTGATGCTCTACCAACTGAGCCACGTCCGCATGCGCCTTCTTGTTCAGTACCTTTCGGGCTTCCCCGTCCGGCGCGTAGAGAACATTAGCGCACCCCTGACGACGAACACAAATCGGGTCTCATGGGCCGTTTTGACCACCCGGGACGGATCGCATGCCGACCTCGCGAGGCCTTCCCACCCGCGTTCGTGCCGTCCGCCCAACCTCGACCGACCCGGGGAGGCGCCGCCCGGTTCGACACGGGAGGGGGTCGTCTACTAGACTCCATCCTCGCTAGGGCGATTGGCGCAGTGGTAGCGCGCTTCGTTCACACCGAAGAGGTCGGCGGTTCGAAACCGCCATCGCCCACTGCAAGAGTCTCCGACACGCCGCCACGGCGGCCCGATGAGAGTGAGTGGATGACCGCGCCGGCAATCGTGCTCGTGGCCGATGGCCCCGATGACCCGCCGGTGACCAATGCACTCAACGCCATCGTCAGGTCCCTCCAGGACTCCCGGCCGGACCTGCGCGTCGCTCTCGGCCGGCTCGGGGCCGGCACCCCTCGCGTCGAGCGCGTCCTCGCCGAACTCGAGGCCGATGACATCGCCGAGGCCGTGCTCGTCCCCCTGGATCTCGTGTCCGCCGCCGAGCACGACCCCGAACTCGACGAACTGGTTCACTCCCCCCACATCCGGCTGGCCGTGAGCCGCCCCGTCGGCCCCGCCAGTGAGGTGCTCAACATCCTCGACGAGCGGGTTCGCGAGGCGCTGCACCGCGGAGGCGCGCTCGAGATCGACGGCCTCGTCCTCGCGGCCCCGGCCGGCGGCGATGTCCGGGGCACCTCCCTCCTTGCGAGACGTGCGCGGCAGTGGTCCGCGCACCACCGGCTGCCGGTCCTCCTCGCCGTGGAGACCGGCGACGGCCGCGCCACGGCGACCGCCGTCCAGTCGCTGCGCCACCAGGGCCGCAGGCACATCGCCGCCGGGAGCCTCTACCTCACGCCGACGCCGGATTACCGCGCCCACGCCCAGGCCGCCTTCCACGCCGGGGCGGTCGCTGTCACGGCCCCGCTCGGTGAGACCCCACACCTCAGCCTGCTGATCCTCGCCCGCTACGCCTTCGGCGCGATGGAACTGCTTGACGGTACGCCCACGAAACTGCCCGACGGGCTGGACAACGAGGACTCTTGAGGCTTGTCGCCGCCGCATATGATCGGTGCATGACGGATTCCTACTCGCCCAGCGTCACCAAGACCGACGACGAGTGGCAGGCTGAGCTTTCGCCGCTTGAGTTCAAGGTCCTCCGCCTCGCCGGCACCGAGGCGCCGTTCACGGGCCAATACACCGACACCGAGGACGAGGGCGTCTATGAGTGCCGCGGTTGCGGCGCCGAGCTCTTCCGCAGCACCGAGAAGTTCCACTCCCATTGCGGCTGGCCGAGCTTCTTCTCGCCACTGGCCGAGGATCGGGTGCGCTACATCGAGGACCGGACCATCCCCGGCCGGCCGCGCGTCGAGGTCCGTTGCGCCGCCTGCGATGGTCACCTCGGGCACGTCTTCGAGGGTGAGGGCTACGACACCCCCACGGATCTGCGCTACTGCATCAACTCAGTGAGCCTGCGCCTGCGTCACGCGTGAGGCGGCGCGCCTCTCCGATGGTTGGGCGGCCGCGTCGTACGGTCTAGTCGTGCCTGAGACCCAGCCAGCCCCTGAGCCCTTCGCGCGGGCACTGCGCGAGCTCGACGCCATGAAGTGGCGGGCGGACTTCGCCACGGAGGAGATCGGCTCGCCCCAGCGCATCGCGCCACACTCGGTGGCCATCGAGGCAGAACTCGGCGCTGCCGATGACCCGGCGGCCACCGGGAGGTTGATCCTCCTCCACGATCCGGCGGGCAACGAAGCCTGGGCCGGCACATTCCGGCTCGTCACCTACGTCCGGGCCGAGGTCGACCTCGACATGGTGACCGATCCCCTGCTCCCGGAGGTCGCCTGGTCGTGGCTCACCGAGGCGCTCGAGACGCACGAGTGCGACGCCCATTCACTCGCCGGCACGGTCACCGCCTCGTACGGCAAGGGCTTCGGTGAAATGGCCGACGCGGACAGTGCCGATCTCGAGGTCAGGTGCTCCTGGACCCCCACCCTCGACGCACGACACTCCCTGACGTCGCATCTTGCCGCGTGGGAGGACCTCATGGGGCATGTCGCCGGCCAGCCCCCACTCCCCCCTGGAGTCTCCCAGATCTCCCCGGGGCGCCGCGCATGACGTACGTCGAGAACAGCCGAGAACCGCTGAGGCCCGTCGTCGACACCCGGGAGGCGCTCGAGGAGTGCCTGAACGCGCTGCGGGAGGCGGACGGGCCCGTCGCGTTCGACACCGAGCGTGCCCACGGCCACCGCTACTGGCCCAAGGCCTACCTCCTGCAGATCCGACGCGAGGGCGCGGGCACGTGGCTCATTGATCCGGTGGCGTTCGAGGAGTCCGGGCCGGCTGATCTCAGCGCGATGGTCGATGCCTGCGGTGATGCCGTCTGGATCATTCATGCCGCGAGCCAGGACCTGCCGTGCATGCGCGAGCTCGGGATCGTTCCCCCCTCGATCTTCGACACCGAGGTGGCGGCCCGGCTCCTCGCCAAGCCGGGGGCCAGCCTCAGGGCCCTGCTGGAGGTTGAACTCGGCGTCAAGCTCCGCAAGGCCCACTCCGCCGACAACTGGTCCAAGAGGCCTCTGCCCCAGTCCTGGCTCATCTACGCCGCTCTCGACGTCGACTACCTGATCGAGCTGCACGAGCGGATCGCCGCGGACCTCCGGGCCGCCGGGCGGGCGGACTGGGCCGAACAGGAGTTCGCCGAGACCCTTGCCAGATACTCGGCGGAGCCGCAGCCCCGCGCTGATCCCTGGCGTCGGCTCAGTGGCATCACGACCCTGAGTAGCCCACGGCAGTTCGCCGTCGCCCGGGCGCTATGGCTGGCGCGCGACGCCATCGCGCAGCGTCGCGACCGTCCTCCGGGCTGGATCCTGCCTGACGTCGCGATCCTCGATGTCGCCGCGCGGAGCCGGGAGCGGATCCTGACCGGCGAGGACCTGGCGGGGATCAAGGCGTTCGCGTCGCCGCCGGGCGCCCGCAATCTCCGGGTCTGGATCGCTGCCCTCGATGAGGTCCGCGCGCTCCCGACCAGCCGTTACCCCGCACCCAAGCCGAAATCCACCGGCATCCCGCATCCGCGCGCCTGGGATCGTGTCAACCCTGAAGCCGCCGCACGCTGGGCGAAGGTGCGCCCCCTGATCAACGAACTGGCCTGCGACCTCGGCGGTCTGCAGCCGAGCCTCGTGGCGCCGCCAGCGGTGCTCCAGGAGGCGTTGTTCGGCTTGGCCGACGTGACGCGCGAGGATCTCATCGATCTGGGGGCGCGCCCCTGGCAGGCGGACTTCCTCGCTCCGCTCATCGGAGAGGCGCTCGCGGAACGGACCTAGGCGGGGCGGATCGCCTCGTCCTCGTCGACGGTGGCGAGGACCGACCCCAGGACCTGGAGAGACACCTGCGAGGCGGTGAGTCCCAGCTCCTCGAGCACTTCGTCGCGGGACCCGTGAGCGAGATAGCGCTGCGGGATGCCGAAGGTCATCACCCGGGAGGACACGCCATGCTCGGCGAGGCGGGACCGGAGCCTCTGGCCGACGCCTCCCTCCACCAGGTTGTCCTCGAGCGTGACGACCAGATCGTAAGCGGAAGACATCTCCACGAGCGGGGCGCTCAGGGGAAGGGCCCAGAGCGGCGACGCGACTGACGCCGACACCCCCTCGTCGCCGAGGCGCTCGGCCACCGAGACGGCCATGCCGGCGAACTGGCCGTAGCCGACGATCAGTATGCGCGCGCCCTCCGCGCGGCGCAGCACGTCAACGCGCTCGAAGCCCTCGCCGGAGTGCGCCACCTCCGGAAGCTCATCCGGCAGCCGTTCCTTGGAGTAACGCACCACCGTGACCGCGTCCGACACGTCGACGGCGAGGTCCATCGCGGCGTTGAGCCTGGCCTGGTCACGCGGCGCCGCCAACCGGAGACCCGGCACCAAGCCCAGTAGGGACATGTCCCACATGCCATTGTGCGAGGGGCCGTCGGTTCCGGTGATCCCGGCGCGGTCCAGCGCGATGGTGATGCCCGTGCGGTGCAGCGACGCATCAAGGAGGATCTGGTCGAACGCGCGGTTGACGAAGGTCGCGTACAGCGCGACGACCGGATGTAGTCCCGACCGGGCGAGCCCGGCGGCGGACGCGACCGCGTGCTGCTCCGCGATGCCGACGTCGAAGATCCTGTCCGGGAACGCTGCGGCGAAGCGCCCGAGCCCCGTCGGGTGGAGCATCGCGGCGGTGACACCCACGACGTCCGGCCGGCGCTGGCCCAGCCGGACCATGGCCTCGGCGAAGGCGTCCGTCCACGTGGCCTGCACAGACGCGGACAGCGGTTCCCCGGTGATCGCGTTGATCTTGCCCACCGCGTGGAACTGGTCCTCCTCGTGGTCCTCCGCGGCCTGGAACCCCCGGCCCTTCCGGGTGACGCAGTGCACGATGACGGGACCCCCGAACTGCCGCGCCTGCTCGAGGTGATTGGTCAGCGTCGTCAGGTCGTGTCCGTCGAGCGGACCGGTGTACTTGATGCCGAGATCCGAGAACATCGACTGCGGCGCCAGCACGTCCTTGACGCCGGTCTTGAAGCCGTGCATGAGATCGTAGATCGGCCGTCCGATGAGCGGCAGCCCCGTGACGGTCCGCTTGATCAGCGTGAGCGTCTTCTCGTAGCGCTGGTCGGTCCTCAGCCCGGCGAGGTGATTCGCGAGCCCCCCGACCGTGGGCGTGTAGGAGCGGCCGTTGTCGTTGACGACGACGACCAGCCGGAGGTCCTGCCTCGCGGCGATGTTGTTGAGCGCCTCCCACGCCATGCCGCCGGTCAGGGCGCCGTCACCCACCACCACGACGACGGTACGGTCCTCGCCGCGGAGCCGGAAACCCTTGGCGAGGCCCTCCCCCCACGACAGGGCCGTCGACGCGTGCGAGTTCGACACCCAGTCGTGCTCCGATTCGGCTGGCTCGGGGTAGCCCGACAATCCCCCGCGTTGGCGCAGGTGGTCGAAGCCGTCGGTGCGTCCGGTGAGGATTTTGTGAACGTAGCTCTGGTGGCCCGTGTCGAAGATGATCGGATCGCGTGGCGAGTCGAACACGCGGTGGATCGCCATCGTCAATTCGACGACACCCAGGTTGGGGCCGAGATGCCCGCCGGTGCGGCTTACCTTGGTGATGAGGAAGGACCGGATCTCGGCTGCGAGCTGTGTCAGTTGGCGCCTGGACAGCGTCCGGAGATCACGCGGGCTCTTGATCGTCTCCAACACTGACATGCGCTCCATAGTAGGGCCACCTCAGAGTCTGGGCACGAACCTGACATCCCGCAACGCCTGATCCACCAGGTCCACGGCGCGTGCAACCCGGGTGAGCCTGGCCTCCTCACGCTGCAGGACGGCTGCCGCCTGGTCCGCCGTCGAGGCGTCCACCTCCCCCGCCAGGGATGGCCGCAGGTCCGTGAGGCCGGTCCGGGTGGCCACGAGCTGTGCTGCCACGAACTCCCTGGCCAGCCTGGACAGCACGACCGGATGCCGCCTGAGGACCGCGTAGCCCCGGTATTCGGAGGGACACGCATCCAGCAGAAAGGACTCGGCGGACGCGATCCACCCCGGCGACCCCGGGGGTCGCACGGAGCCCGGCCACCCCGGAGGGACATAGACGCGGATCCGTTCATCATCATCGAACATGTGTTCTATTGAACCGCGCGGGTCCGACACTTTCAACCCTGCAACGACGAGGGCGACCCCGGGAGTCCCCCGGGGCCGCCCTGCTGAGACGCTTCGCGCCGCCCGTCAGCTCAGGCCTTGGCCAGGTTCCTCAGTACGTACTGCATGATGCCGCCGTTGAGGTAGTAGCTGCGCTCCCCCGGCGTGTCGATGCGGACCACGGCCTCGAAGACCACGTCGGTGCCATCGGGGCGGACGGCCGTGACCTTCATGGTCTTGGGCGTGGACCCGTCGTTGAGGCCTGTGACGCCCTCCACGGAGAAAATCTCCTCACCCGTCAGCCCCAGCGACTCCGCGGACTCGCCCTCGGGGAACTGGAGCGGAAGCACGCCCATGCCGATGAGGTTCGAGCGGTGGATGCGCTCGTAGCTCTCGGCGATGACCACGCGGACGCCCAGCAGCGCCGTGCCCTTGGCCGCCCAGTCGCGCGACGAGCCCGAGCCGTACTCCTTGCCGGCCAGGACGACCAGCGGGACCCCGGCCTCCGCGTAGTTGACCGATGCGTCGTAGACCGTCGTGACGGGGGCGCCCTCGACGGTGAAGTCGCGGGTGAAGCCACCCTCGGTGCCTGGGGCGATCTGGTTGCGGAGTCGGATGTTGGCGAACGTGCCGCGGATCATGACCTCGTGGTTGCCGCGCCGCGAGCCGTAGGAGTTGAAGTCCTTGCGCTCCACGCCGTGGCTGGAGAGGTACAGGCCTGCCGGGGAGTCGGCCTTGATCGCTCCCGCGGGCGAGATGTGGTCGGTCGTCACCGAATCGCCCAGCTTGAGCAGTGCACGGGCGTCCGAGATGTCCTCCACGGGCTCGGGCTCGGCCGGCATGTCGTCGAAGTACGGCCCCTTGCGCACGTAGGTGGAGTCCGCGTCCCAGTCGAAGGTGTTGCCGTCGGGGGTGGGAAGGGACTGCCAGCGCTCGTCGCCGGCGAACACGTCGGCGTAGCGCGAGGTGAACATCTCCGCGGTGATCGATCCGCCGATGACCTCGTCGATCTCGGCTTCGGTGGGCCAGATGTCGCGCATGAACACGTCCTTGCCGTCCTGATCCTGACCGATCGGGTCGTTGAACAGGTCGATGTCCATGGTGCCCGCCAGCGCGTAGACGATGACCAGCATCGGCGACGCGAGGTAGTTCATCTTCACGTCGGGGTTGATGCGGCCCTCGAAGTTGCGGTTGCCGGACAGGACCGCGGTCACGGCCAGGTCGTTGGCGTTGACGGCCTCGGACACCTCGGGGATGAGCGGGCCGGAGTTGCCGATGCACGTGACGCAGCCGTAGCCGACGAGATTGAACCCGATGGCGTCGAGGTACTCGGTGAGGCCAGCTCGGTCGTAGTAGTCGGTGACGACCTGGGAGCCGGGCGCCAGGGATGTCTTGACCCACGGCTTGCGGGTCAGGCCCCGCTCGACGGCCTTCTTCGCGACCAGCGCCGCACCGATCATCACGCTCGGGTTGGAGGTGTTGGTGCACGACGTGATCGACGCGATCGTCACGGCACCGTGATCCATCTCGAACTCGGTGCCGTCGGCCAGGGTAACGGGAGTGGAGGCATGCACACGCGGGCTCATCGTGTGATGAGCGGGGTCCGCGGGAGCCGGGGACGAATCCACCGAGGTGGGCGACGGCTCCGTGGGATCGGAGGCGCCCATCGTGTCGGCGACCGCCCCGTCGTAGCCGTCGTAGATCGACGCCTCGGGGTGGCCGACGAACGTGGCGACCGATTCGCGGAAGGCGGCCTTCGACTCGTCGAGCCGGATCCTGTCCTGCGGGCGCTTCGGACCGGCGATCGATGGGACGACGGTCGACAGGTCCAACTCGATGTACTCGGAGTACTCGGGCTCGACGGAGGGGTCGTGCCACAGGCCCTGCGCCCTTGCGTAGGACTCCACCAGGCCGATCTGCTGCTCGTCGCGGCCGGTCAGACGCATGTACTCGATCGTCTTGTCGTCGATCGGGAACACGGCGATCGTCGACCCGTACTCGGGGCTCATGTTGCCGATCGTCGCGCGGTTGGCGAGCGGGACCTGCGAGACACCGTCGCCGTAGAACTCGACGAACTTGCCGACCACCTTGTGCTCGCGCAGCATCTCGGTGATGGTGAGCACGAGGTCCGTGGCCGTGGTGCCCTCGCTGAGGCTGCCGCTGAGCTTGAACCCGACCACGCGGGGAACGAGCATGGACACGGGCTGACCCAGCATGGCCGCCTCGGCCTCGATGCCGCCGACGCCCCAGCCGACGACGCCGAGGCCGTTGACCATGGTGGTATGGGAGTCGGTGCCGACGCAGGTGTCGGGGTAGGCCTGCAGGACGCCGTCGACCGTGCGCGGGAACACGACGCGGGCGAGGTGCTCGATGTTGACCTGATGCACGATGCCGGTGCCGGGCGGGACGACCTTGAAGTCGTCGAACGCCTTCTGGCCCCAGCGGAGGAACTGGTAGCGCTCGCGGTTGCGCTGGTATTCGATGTCGGTGTTGGCCTCGAAGGCGCCCGCGATACCGAAGACCTCCGCGATGACTGAGTGGTCGATGACCATCTCGGCGGGCGACAGGGGGTTGACCTTCGACGGATCGCCCCCGAGCCCTTGGACCGCCTCGCGCATGGTGGCCAGATCGACCACGCAGGGCACACCGGTGAAGTCCTGCATGATGACGCGCGCGGGCGTGAACTGGATCTCGTGGTTGGGCTGGGACGAGGGGTCCCAGGCGCCGAGGAACTCGATGTCCTCGCGCGTGATGTTCGCGCCGTCCTCGGTACGCAGGAGGTTCTCGAGCAGGACCTTGAGGCTGTAGGGCAGCTTCTCCGAGCCCGGGACCGCATCGATCCTGAAGTACTCGTACGAAGTGCCGTTGACGTCGAGGCTCGCCTTGGCCCCGAAACTGTTGACGCTCATCCTTCTCCTTAGCCTTGGCCGTCGCCAAAATCTCTTGACGTCAAGATACCACGGTGGCCGGTCACGGCGGCACCGCCGGTCGCTGGTCAGTCTAGGGGGTGGAGGGGGGCCGTGCGCCGGACGTGCCCAAGCCACGGGCGGGTCAGGAGCCGAGCCGTTCGAACCGGGCGACCCCCCGGGTGTGCAGGTGACGGGCCACAGCGAGAGCCGCCAGCACACAGGCGAGCCCACAGAACCACAGGTAGATCTCGGGAGTCACGAGCAGCCGGCCGACGACCAGGTACACGATGCCGAATCCGACGACCACTCCGATTCCACCGAACACCGCGACGAGCGCCGAGGCGCTCTGCTTGACCACCTGGACCTCCGAGAGCCAGTCCAGGCGGGGCAGGCTGAGGTTGACCGCCAGTCCGCCGAGGGCGGTGAGCAGGAAGAAGCACTGCGGCACGAAGACGATCAACAGCCACCCGGCCGCATCGTCGGCGGCGGCCCAGGCCGTCACGATCGACGCCAGCAGGCAGGGCCCGGACGAGACGGCCAGATGGGCGAGCAGCTTGGCCCGCAGAATCCGCGATGAGGAGACAGGCAGGCTCCGCGCGATCCACAGGGTCCGGCCCTCGAGGGAGACGAGCGAGGCCGACAACGTGTTGGTGGCGCCGACCAGCGCGATGGCGACGGTCACCAGGACCGGAATCGTCAGGCCGGGCACCGCGCCGGCCAGGCGGTTCGAATAGCCGAGCACCACGTCACGTCGGGCCACGAGTGCCCCGGCCCCGATCAGCGACATCAGCGAGCCGATCGTCGCGTTTAGGACCACCATGGGGCGACTCCAGTACTGCGACAGTTCCCTGCCGACCAGGGCGGCGGTCATCCCGGAGCGGCGTGGGACGCGCGGGTGGTACGCCACCCGGTGCGTCCCGCGGCCCGCGGTCAGGATCCGGGAGTACCTCGACGCCAGGATCCCGACGAGCGCCACGAACGGCGTCACGGCCCACGCCACGAAGAGCGCGAACCGGCCCGGGTCCTCGTCGGCCACGGCGACCCCGAACGCATGGAACGGCGGCATGGACCGGCTCACGGCCGCAGCCACCTCCGCACCGCTGGTGATCAGGTCGCCGAGGTGGCGCTGGACGGCGGTGAACACGGCGACGTAGCCAAGCAGGAAGACCAGCGCCACCACCACGGTCAGGAGGCTGCGGTGCCGGCGCACGCGCGCCACGACGGCGGACAGGACCCAGGCCAGCAGGAGGGAGACGGACAAGGTGATGACCGGCAGCAGAACGAAGCCGGCCAGCAGCATGGCCACGCCGACGGGCGTGCCGTGCCCGGCGGACAGCCACACATAGGCGACCGGCACGAAGAGGGGCACGGAGAGCGCGCACTCGATGGTCAGGAGCACGAGCACCCTGCTCGCGAGGATCTGCCCCGGTCGGATCGGCAGCGCGAGCAGCGCCTCGTTGTCCCTGGCTCCGAACAGGTGCCCGGCCGCGACGAACACGCTGCCGAGAACGCCGAGGGAGAACGAGATCGCGGCGAACAGGGCCCAGTACAGCCACAGCTCGCCGATGGCGTCGAAGGCGACGACCAGGAGCGAGAAGAGCAGCAGCATCGCCAGCGCCACCGAGCCGGCCACATAGGTGACGAACAACCCCGCGAACACGAATCTCGGCCATCGGGCCCGCCGCCCGCGCCTCAGGAGCGACGCGAACACGGCCCGGAGGTTCAGCCGGTAGAGCGTGCCGATCACCGGTCTCCCCCTTCCCGGCCCGTGATCAGGCCGCGAGCCCCTCGAACCGCTCGACGCCGCCCCGCCTCAGGAACGCGTAGACCGCGATAGTGGCGGCCACGAACACGGCCCCGCAGAGCCACAGGTACGCGTCGAGAGCCATCAGATCACGAACCAGGAAGGCGTACAACAGGGCGAGCCCGGCGACGATGCCCATGCCGCCGAACAGCGCGGCCATCGCCGAGGCGCTCTGCTTGACCACCTGCACCTCGCTGATCCAGTCCAGCCGCGGCAGGACCAGGTTCACCGCGGCACCCGCGAAGGCGAGCATGACGAGGAAGGTCTGAGGGATCAAGACGATCGCCGCCCAGTCCTTGGGCCCCTCGGCGACGGCCGCCCCGAGCAGGACCGACGCGATGAGCGCGGGCAGCGCCGAGACGGTCAGGTGCGCGTTGATCTTCGCCTGGATGACGGTCATCGGCCCGACCGGGAGGCTCCTCGCGATCCACAGGCTGCGTCCTTCGAGGGAGACGAGCGAGGACGAGAGGTTGTTGGCCGAGCCGACCGCCGCGACTGCGGCGACCGCGATCCCGGGGAACGTGGCGCCGGGGACGACCGCCATGAAGGTCTCCACGGATCCGAGCACGTTGTCGCGGTTGACGAGTAGCAGAACGGCTCCGAGTAGCAGAAACACCGATCCGATCGACGAGTTGAGCACCACCGCCGGACGGCTCCAGAAGTAGGCGAGCTCCTTGCGGGTCAACGCGAGCAGCCGGCCCGACCGGCGCAGTTCCCGTGCCTGGTACCGGACGCGTCGGCTCCCGCGCCGGGTGGTGAGAATCCGCAGGTAGCGCGACGACAACAGGAGGAACACCAGTCCGAAGGGCAGCACCGCCCACAGCGCGAACACGGCGAACTGAGCCGGGTTCCCCTCAGCCACGGCAACGCCGAAGGAGTAGAAGGGCGGCATCGCGCGGCTGAAGGCCGACGCGAACTCCTCGCCGCGGGCGATGAGGTCGTTCAGGTAGCGCTGGATGTTGGAGTAGATGTAGAGGTACCCGATGAGGAAGGCCACGGACACCACCAGGGTCACGAGGTTCTTGAACCTGACCCGCTGGCCGACGACGGACAGCAGCCAGGCGAGCAGCAGGGACACCGACAGCGCGAGCAGCGGCAGGAGCGCGGTGCCGGCGACCAGCATGAGCATGCCCGCCACGGACCCGAGCCCCGCACGCAGCCAGATGACCGTCACCGGGACGAGGACGAGCAGCGTCACGACGGCCTCGACCGTCAGCAGCACCAGGATGCGGCTGATCAGGATGTGCCCGGGCCTGATCGGCAGAGCCAGGAGCAGCTCGTTGTCCCGTGGCCCGAAGATCTGCGCCGACGCGATGAACACGGTGCCGACCACGCCCAGGGCGAACACCATCGACGCGTAGAGAGCGAAGTAGAGCCAGGTGAGGCCCATGCCCGAGAAGGCGTCGATCATCGGCTGGAACAGCACCCCGAACAGCAGCATGAGCGCCGTGCCGACATAGGCGAAGAGCAGGGCGAACACGATGGTCCGCGCCCGTGACGGGCGGTGCCCACCGCGGACGAACAGGGAGGCCAGCACGCCGCGCATGCTGATCCTGTAGAGCGCGGAAGTCACTGCTGGTCGCTCTCGAGTTCGAGGAAGACGTCCTCGAGCGACGAGTCGCCGCGGACCTCGTCCGTGGGGCCGTGGGCGACCAGCCGGCCGCCCTTGATGATGGCGACCTTGTCGCAGAGCCGCTCGGCCACCTCCAGGACGTGGGTGGAGAAGAAGACGGCGGCCCCCTCGTCGCACTTCTGCCGCATGAGGTCCTTGACGGCCCGCGACGCCTTCGGGTCGAGCCCGACGAACGGCTCGTCGAGCACGAGCAGCCGCGGCTCGTGGATGAGGGCGGAGATGATCGCGAGCTTCTGCTTCATCCCGTGCGAGTACGACGAGATCGCCCCCGCGAGGTCCGCCGTGAGTTCGAGCATGTCGGAGTAGCGGTGGATGCGTTCGTTGCGCAACGCCGCGTCGATGTCGAAGACGTCGGCGATGAAGTTGAGGTACTTGATGCCCGTCATGAAGTCGTACAGGTCGGGGTTGTCGGGGATGTAGGCCGTCCTGGCCTTGCAGAGCAGGGGTTCCCGCCGCACGTCGTGGCCGTCGATGGTGATCGTGCCGCTGTCGAACTGCAGAATGCCGCACACGGACTTGATGGTGGTGGTCTTCCCCGCGCCGTTGTGCCCGATGAAGCCGTAGATCTCCCCCGGCCCGACGTGCAGGCTGAGATCGTCGACGGCACGCTTGTCGCCGTAGGTCTTGGTGAGGTTCTCGATCCTGAGCATCGCGTGCGGTTCCTGTCTCGTCTCCGGCCCGGTGCAGGCTCCTGCGCCCACCGGTCCCGATAGCAGAACGATATCACTTTTATGCCGCACTCCGCGGCCGCCAACCATCGTGGCACGCGCCCCCGACCGCCCCGCTACCGGGGCGGCTCAACGCTCGAGCAACGCCACCGCCTCGACGTGGTGCGTCATCGGAAACAGGTCGAACGCACGAATCGACCTCGCCGTGTAACCGAGCCCGGCGAACATGGCCAGATCGCGCGCGAGCGCCGCCGGGTCGCACGCGACGTAGGCGATGGCCCGGGGCCGGCGCCCGGCCACCATCTGCGCGACATCGGGCCCGGCGCCCTTCCTCGGCGGATCGAGTACGACCAGATCCGCCCTCGGCGGCAGGGTCCGGTGCAACCGTTCGATGCTGCCCTGATGGAACGTGGCCTCGGGGACGTTGCGTCGCGCGTGCTGCACCGCGTCGCGGCTGCCCTCCGCCCCGGTCACGGTGCAGCCGGCGTCGACGAGGGCGCCGGCGAAGAGGCCCACCCCGCAGTACAGATCCAGGGCGGTCTCCCCCGCCTTCGGCCGCAGGCCGTCCAGGACGGCCGAGGTCAGGACATCGGCGCTGCGCGGATGCACCTGCCAGAACCCCCCGGCACCAACGGTGAAGCGGCGGCCGCGCACCACTTCGTGCACGACCTGCCCCGCTGCATCGCGTGCAGGCGCGATCACGGTGCGGTCGTCGGCCACGGTGACCTCGAGGTCATCCCCGGGCCGCGCGACGCGCGCCAGTTCCTCGGGGGCCGGTCCCGGTGCCGCGATCCGGCAACCACCCTCGGGCAGGGGGACCACGCGGTGCGAGCGGCGGGCGCGGAAGCCGACCACGCCGAGGTCGTCGACTGCGTAGCGCACCCGCGTGCGCCAGCCCAGCAGGCCGCCGGGCACGGCCTCGACGGCACCGTCCCACGTCACACCAGCCAGCCGGTCCAGTTGCTCGGCGACGACGGCGGTCTTGAGGTCGAGCTGGGTGGCCTGGTCGGCGTGCTGCCAGTCGCAGCCGCCGCACTCGCCGGCGATGGGGCACGGCGGCTCGACCCGCCCCGGGTGCGCCTCGACGACCCGTTCCACGGCTCCCCGGTCGAACCGCTTCCCGGTCGACGTGATCTCGACGTCGACCACCTCCCCCGGCAGGCCACCGGTGACGAACACGACCTTGCCGTCCGCTCGCCCGACGACGAAGCCCCCGTGGGCGACCCGGCCCAGGGTCAGGCGCTCCGTCATCGCAGCCTCGGCTGGGATGCCTTGTGCGCCGCGGCCTTGGCCTTCCCGGACGACTTGAGCTGGTAGGGCACGCTCGTGACCATCACACCCGGCATGAAGTGCAGCCTGGTGCGGATCAGCAGCGCCGTCTGGTTGTGCAGGATCCCCTCCCACCAGTGGCCCACCACGAACTCCGGAATGTAGACGATGACCACGTCGCGCGGATTCTCGGTCCGCAGCTCGCTCACGTATCTGATGAACGGGCCGGTGATCTCGCGGTACGGCGAGGCGATCACCTTGAGCGGGATCCCGAAGTCCTCGTTCTCCCAGTCGTCGAGGATGGACTCGACCTCCTCGTCGTCCACCGCGACCGTCACTGCGCTGAGCGTCGTGGAGCGGGCGGCCCGGGCGAAGGCGATCGCCCTGGCGGTCGGCAGGTCCACGCGCTGCACGAGCACGACGCCACGGACCCGGCTCGGCAGCGCCCGGTCGGACTCGTGCGTCAGCGCGACCTCCTCGTGGACGGCCCGGTAGTGGTTGGAGATCGCCAGCATCAGCAGGAACATCACAGCCATCGCGACCACGGCGAGGTAGGCGCCGTGGGTGAACTTGGAGATGAGCACCACGATGAGGACGGCGCCCGTCGACACCGCGCCGACGGTGTTGATGATCCGTGACCGGAACATCGTCCGGCGGCTCTTGCGGTCGCGCTCGGTCTTGAGTGCCCGCGTCCAGTGCCGGATCATGCCGATCTGCCCAAGGGTGAAGGACAGGAACACGCCGACCACGTATAGCTGGATGAGCGCGGTGACGGACGCGTCGAAGACGACCACGAGAAGGATGGCGCCGCCCGACAGCATCAGGATCCCGTTGGAGTAGGCGAGGCGATCGCCACGGGTGTGCAGCTGTCGCGGCAGGAAGCCGTCCTTGGCCAGCAGGGAGGCGAGCGACGGAAAGCCGTTGAAGGCCGTGTTCGCGGCGAGGAAGAGGATCAGCATCGTGGCGGTCAGCACGATGTAGAAGCCGGGCTCGAACCAGTCGAGGAACACGACGCGGGCCAGCTGGCCGGTCACCGTGTGCGCGGCGCTGTGGATCGTCTCGCCCGCCGCGTTGACGTAGTGCGTGCCGGTGAGCTCGTCGATGAGGTGGACGTTGGTGAGGTTGGCCAGCGCCACGATGCCCAGCAGCATGGTGATCGCGAGGGCGCCGAGGAGCCCCAGTACGGTGGCCGCGTTCCTGCTCTTGGGCGGCTTGAACGCGGGAACGCCGTTGCTGATCGCCTCGACTCCGGTGAGCGCCGCCGCGCCGGAGGAGAAGGCGCGCAGGATGATGGCGGCCATGGCCCAGCCGACGAACTCTGGGCTGCCCTCCGGGGGCACGACGATGAGATCGGCCGTCTCGCTGCGCAGCGGCTGGTCCAGCACGAGGATCCGGAACAGCCCGATCGCGATCATGCCGAGCATGGAGAACATGAAGACGTAGGTGGGGATGGCGAAGGCCGTGCCGGACTCCCGAACGCCGCGCAGGTTCATCAGCGTGAGGAAGATGATCACGATGACCGCCGTCAGCGCCTCATAGCCGTCCAGGAACGGCAACATCGCCTTGGCGTTGATCACGCCGGCGGAGACTGACACGGCAACCGTCAGGACGTAGTCGACCAGCAGCGAGGAGGCGACCGCAAGGCCGGCGTAGCGTCCGAGGTTCGCCGAGGCCACCTCGTAGTCGCCGCCGCCGTTGGGGTAGGCGTGTACGGTCTGTCGGTAGGACATCACCACGACGCCCACCACGATGGCGACCACGACCGCGATCTCCCACGAGAACATGAACCCGGCCATCCCCGCCAGAGACAGCGTGATGAGGATCTCGTCCGGGGCGTAGGCCACCGAGCTCAGCGCGTCGGAGGCGAACACCGGCAGGGCGAGCCGTTTGGGCAGCAGTGTCTCGCTGAGCTGCGCGTTGGTGAGGCGTCGGCCCACCACCATGCGCTTGACCGCCGTGTAGACATTCACCCGCCATACCGTAGACCCCGATCTGTCTCATGTCATGACGTGCCCCCGGCTACCGGACGGGTGTAGGTTCGTTGACACAGGCCTCGGCGAAGGAGTCACACGTGCACATCGTGATCATGGGCTGCGGACGCGTCGGCTCGATGCTCGCGACGGGCCTCGAGAAGCGTGGCCACAGCGTCGCCATCATCGACGTCAACGTCGACGCCTTCAGGCGTCTCGGCCCCGACTTCAAGGGCTTGAGTGTCAAGGGCGTCGGCTTCGACCGCGAGGTCCTCGAGAAGGCGGGGATTCGCAAGGCCGACGCCTTCGCCGCGGTCTCGTCGGGCGACAACTCGAACATCCTGGCTGCGCGCGTCGTGCGGGAGAACTTCCACGTCGACAACGTCGTGGCCCGCATCTACGACCAGGGCCGAGCGGCCGTCTACGAGCGCCTCGGCATCCCGACGGTCGCAACGGTGCGCTGGACGGTAGGGCAGGTGCTGCGGCGCCTGCTGCCCGAGGGCAGCGAGCCGGTCTGGCGCGATCCCACGGGCACCGCCCGACTGCTGCAGATCCACGTGCACAGCTCCTGGGTCGGGCGGCGGATCAGCGAACTGCAGTCCGTGGCCGGCACCCCCATCCCGTTCGTTCAACGCGTCGGGCGCGGAATCGTCCCGGACCGCGACACAATCTTCCAGGACGGCGACCTCATCTACGTGGCGTGCCACACGGACCGAACGGATGAGCTCGAGACCCTCTTCGCCAATCCCCCGGCCAAGCACTAGGAGAACCCATGCGCGTCGCCATCGCCGGAGCGGGCAACGTCGGGCGGTCGATTGCCCGCGAGCTGATCGCCAACGGACACCAGGTTCTGCTGATCGAGCGAGACCCGGCAGCCATCAAGCCGGACTCGGTGCCGGGAGCCGACTGGTACCAGGCGGATGCCTGCGAGCTGCAATCACTCGAGGATGCGGAACTGGAGAACTGCGACGTGGCGATCGCCGCGACAGGTGACGACAAGGTCAACCTGGTGCACTCGTTGCTGGCGAAGACCGAGTTCGGGGTGCCGCGCACAGTTGGCCGGGTCAATCACCCCGGCAACGAGTGGCTCTTCGACGCCCAGTGGGGCGTGGACGTGTCCGTGTCGACGCCGCGCCTGATGTCGGCGCTGGTGGAGGAGGCCGTCTCGACGGGTGACCTGGTGCGCCTCCTGACGTTCAACAAGTCGACCACCCACCTCTCGGAGGTCACCCTGCCGCCGAACTCGCATCTGGCCGGGCGACGCTTGCGCGACGTAGAACTGCCGGGCGACACGGTGCTTGTGGCGATCATCCGCGACGGGGCCCCGCTGACGCCCGAGCGCGACCGCGCGTTCGAGTCCGGGGACGAGTTGCTGTTCGTCGTGACGCAGGAGTCCGAGGCGGACCTCGCCGCCATGTTCACTCTCGACGACTACGAGGACTGAGGCAGGATCTCGAAGTCCGGGTTGTAGATCACGCAGCGGCCCCCCTCCTCCGCGAGCCGGCCGCGGACCAGCACCGACAGCCCGGGGAGCATGCAGTCGAGGTGGTCGCGCCCCATCCACACGAGGCGGACGGTGCCCGAGCCGTCGCTGACGTCGGCCTCCAGCCAGCCGTGGTCGGCGTCCGACGTCACCGACGTCACGGTGCCCCGCAGGGTGACGCGGGACCGCTGAGCGCAGCTCGCGAGGGGTTGGGCTCCGGCGTCGGCCGACTGCTCCAGCAGTTCGGTCGCCTCCAACTCCTCGTGGGAGAGGAAGAAGCGCCTGAGGCGCTCACCCAGGGGCCGCTTGCCCATGAGAACCTCAGCTCTCCTTCTCGGGCTGCCCCGGGGCGGCCGGCACCTTCGTGCCCTCGGGAACGGACATCGCGAGCAGGCTTCCTGGGGCCGAGGGCGCGTTGCCCCGGCGCACGACGACGTTGCTGAAGAACTCGAACAGCGCGATCTGCGCTTCGGCGTTGGCGGGCTCCAGGGTGGCCTTGCCCAGCACGACGCCCCGCAGTACCCACCCGGGGCCCTGGACCAGCCAGGTGCGCGACAGGTGCATCGCGGGGTTGCCGTTCTGGTCCTTGACCGGCATGGCGCGGCGCAGTTCGGCCCCGAAGGGGCCCTGGACGACCTGGCACCTGCCGCCCTGGCGGGTGGTGCTGGCCATCACCTCGTCGCGGATCTCACCGGTCATGGACGACTTGACGGGGCCCGCGAACACGGCCAGCTCGAGCGCCGACTGTCCGTCGCCGACCAGGATGGACTGAACCTTGTTGGTGTCGCGGTTGACCTGGAGCTGGATGGTCATGCCCTTGAACGGGGTGATGATCACAGTGCCGAGATCGACGCGCTTGACCTCGTCGGCGTCCGCCTCGAGGTCGACCTCCGAGATGTCGAACGGTCCCTCGTCACGGGTGAACTCGGCGTCCCACCGTGCAGCGTCGTCGGCGGGGAGTTCCTGCTCTTCAGGAACCGCCGCCTCCTCCGTCACGACAGGGGCCTCGTCCTGCTCGGCCTCGACGGGCTGGCTTCTCCTACGTCCGAAGATCACGGTCTCATTGTCCTTCATCGGGATTGTCGGCGGTGAATCCGCCCGTAGAACCATAGCCACCCGCGCCGCGGACGGTCTCATCGAGCGTCTCGACCGGCATGAACCGCGCGGTGACGAAGGGCATCAGCACCAGTTGGGCGACGCGGTCACCGGCGCTGAGCCGGATGGGGGTGTTCGGGTCGAGGTTGACGAGGCACACCTTGATCTCCCCGCGGTAGCCGGAATCGATGATTCCAGGCGCGTTGACGATGCTGAGCCCGGTCCGGGCCGCGAGCCCCGACCGGGGGGTGACGAGCCCGACGTGCCCCTCGGGCAACGCGACTGACACGCCGGTTCCCACGAGTGTGCGCTCCCCCGGCGCGAGGACGACATCCGACGTCGTGCGCAGGTCGGCCCCCGCGTCGCCGGGGTGCGCGTAGCCGGGGAGAGTGTCACCTGCCGTGATGGTGGTGGGGATGTTCATGCGGGCTGCCTCATCTGCTCGATGGCGGCGGCGAACTCCTCGGGCCGGCGGGTGCTCACCAGCCAGGAGGGGTGAGGATCCGCCGGATCGTCGATCGTGATCCGGACGAGATCGCCGATGTAGGGGCGGGTGAACAGGAAGTCCCGGTGGTCCGCCCCGGGTCCCAGCGCGGCCCGGGCGTCGTCCCCGGTGAGGGGTTCGGCGCCCGCGATCCACTCGGCCCCGACGCGGTTGCGGCCGGCCGCGAGCGCCCCGTCGGCCACCGAGACGGTGGTGAGGTCGTAGGAGAGGAGCGCGAGCGCTGTCACCAGGGTCGCGATCCCCGTGAAGATGCCGGCGACCAGCGGCGGAACATAGGCGAACACGGCCACGGCCAGGCTGGCGATGAACAGGACGGCGATGGGAACCCACCACCACGGGACGTGAAGCCGTTCACGATAGATCACCTTTCCACCGTACCCGCTTCCCCCTAAGGTGGGTTGTACGGCCCTCGTCGAAAGGACACCCATGGCAGTGACGGAGAAGCTCATGTGGAAGGTGTACGCCGGCGTCATCGGCGCCGCCACCACCATCGCCGTTCAGAAGCTCGTCACGAAGGCATGGGAGGCGGCCACAGGGGAGGGTGTTCCGGACATCAACGACCCCGAGGTGCCGCTTTCGCGTGCGGTGATCTGGGCCACCGCGAGCGGGCTCGGGGTCGGTGTGTCGCAGCTCGTGGTGAACCGCTTCCTGCACCGCCGCTGGATGTCGAACTTCTCCCACAACGGGCCCAGCCGGCTGCGCACCAAGCTGGACTTCTGAGGGGCTCCGTCAGACGCAGTCGACGCAGTACTTGAGTCCGCCGCGTTCCTCGGCGAGCTGCGAGCTGGACTTGACCAGGAAGCACGAGGCGCAGGTGAACTCGTTCGCCTGCTTCGGCATGACGCGAACCGTGAGCTCCTCGTGGGAGAGATCCGCCCCCGGGAGCTCGAAGGATTCCGCCGCCTCGACCTCGTCCTCGTCGACCTTCCCCGAATTCTTGTCGTTTCGCCGGTTCTTCAGCTCTTCGATGGAGTCCTCAGACATCTCCTCATCGGACTTGCGGGGTGCATCGTAGTCAGTCGCCATCCGTGGACCGTACCTTCCTCATAGCCGAGATCGCGCCTATGTGTACCACATAGAGCCAAAGTGTGCCGCACCTCCCCGGCTTGTCTCGACCGCGTTTCACGGGCGCGCTGGTAAGTTGTGCGGGAAGAATCCCAAGTGGACGAGGAATCGACAGTGAATGCTCTGACCCCCCGTGAGATCCAGCAACGGATCCGGTCGGGCTCTTCCGTCGCGGAGGTGGTCGACGAGACCGGGATGGACCCCACCCGCGTCGAGGCCTTCGCGGGTCCGGTCATCGCCGAGCGCCAGCATATGGCGCAGGCCGCGCAGATGGCCACCGTGCGGCGTCGTGGCGAGTCCGGAACCCATCGCCGTCTTGGTGAGCTGCTGTCCGCCCGGCTGAGGCCCCGCGGTATCGACACCGAAGAGATCGCCTGGGACGCATGGCGACAGCCGGACCTCAAATGGCGGGTCGTGGGCCGGGTCGGCGAGGGCGCCGAGTCACGTGAGGGCGAGTTCGTGTTCGACCCGAAGGCGCGGTCCTCGGTGGCGCACAACGCGGACGCCCGCTGGATGATCGGCGAGGAGTCGCCCGCGGACGCGGGCTCCGATGAGGAGAACACCGTCGATTTCGCCGACGAGATGGCGCTGGTGCGTGCCGTCACCACACCGGACCCGTCGACCCCCGGCGACGACGTGCCCGCCTCCGAGCTCATGCACGGGGGCAACGAGGACACGTCGCAGCTGGACCGGCTCTACGACATGCTGAGCGGGATCAGCGAGGACTCCGTCCGGATCTACACCGGCATCCTGGATCCCACCGCCCCTGGCCCGGAGGGCGCGGACGAGGAACTGGACGAGGCGGCGCTCTCCCCGCACACCCCCGAAGCGGACGGCCCGGCGCCCGAACGCTCCGCGGAGGCGAGCAAGGACGCCGGGGCGGCCGAGGAGGCCACTCCCCCGGAGCCCACGCAGGAGCCGCTGGTGGCCGGCGCCGACGACGCTCCCAAGAAGCCGAGGCCGAAGCGCCGGCGGGCGAAGGTCCCGACCTGGGACGAGATCATGTTCGGCGGCCCGGCCGAATAGCGTCAGAAGTTCTCCGGGTCGAAGGGCAGCGGCTCGGGAGACAGCGTCGCCTTGGCCTTCGTGGCCGTCATCCGGCGGCGGTGGTGGGCGCGGCAGAGGACCTCGTAGCGCACTTCGCCCTGGCCCTCCGTGTCCCCGACCACGACCTGGCTCCCTTCGGTGACCATGAAGCCGTCGACGGTGCGGGCGTTGTGCGTTCCACGGGCCCCGCACCAGCACAATGGTCCGAGCGGCAGGGACTCGACGCGGTCGGCCAGTTCGACGAGCCGCTGCGATCCGGGAAAGAGCCGGGTGCGGAAGTCGGACAGGATCCCGAAGGCGTAGACGTCCAGCTGCAGTTCGTCGACGATGCGGGCGAGCTGGTCGATGTGCTCGCCCGAATAGAACTGCGCCTCGTCGCAGACGATGTAGTCCACCCTCTGCCCCGTGGTCAGCTCACCGATGACGTACCGCCAGAAGTCGAAGTCCGGTCCCACCTCGATGGCGGGCGACGTGAGCCCGAGCCTCGAGGCGACGACGCCCTGACCCGCCCGGTCCTGGGACGTGAACACACGCCCCCTCCGGCCGTGAGTGGACTGCGTGTAGTCCAGTTGGAGAGCCAGGGTGGACTTGCCGCAGTCCATGGGCCCGGTGTGGAACACGAGTTCAGCCACGCGCCGCCTTTCGGTCGATGAGGTCCAGATACGCGGCTTCGAAGAGCTCCGCGGTGCGTTCGGGGGCCACTCCGGCCAGCACGGAGGCCGTGGCGGCCGACATCGCGGCGCGGCGGGCCGGTTCCGACGCCAGGGTGCGGAACCCCTCTGCCATCGACGCGACGTCCGGACCGGTGAGGAGGGCGCTGTCCTCGGAGAGACCGACGGTGAGCCTGTCGTCGCAGTACAGCACCGGCAGGCCGGCCGCGGCGGCCTCGGCGATGACCAGCGCCTGCGAGTCGAACCGGTACGAGCTCAGCGCCAACGCGTCCGCGTTGCGGAACTCGTAGGCCAGGGCGTCGATCGACGACAGGTGACTGCGGAAGTCGATCCGGGGATCGTCTCCCGCGAGGTACTTGAGGCGGTCTCGTTGGTCCCCGTCCCCGACGATCACGAGTTCCGCCTCGGGGACCGCCGCTCTGAGAAACGCCTTGATGAGAACGTCGAGACGCTTCTCCTTGGCCAGCCTGCCGACAGACAGGAAGCGCACGTTCCGGTCCGTGCGTTCGCGCGGCGCCCGGTCGATGGCCGCCTTGAGGGTCCGGTTGTATCCCGTCGGGACGACGTACCCGCCGAGAGGCCTCCGCGCCGACTCGTCGATGAGGTCCGACATGAACGGCGAGGGCACGGTGAATCCGTCGACGAGTTGGGCGATGGTGGCGAACCCCTGCCAGTCCAGGCGGGCGGCCAGCCCGCCCGTCTCCCGGACCGCGGGCGGCAGCCACGCCCCGGCCGAGGGGCGGGCGACGGCGGCTCGCAGCACGGGCAGAATCAGGAGTTGGTAGCCCAACGTGCCGAAGACCGCGCCCTTCACGCTCTGGTGGGTTCCGGCGATGTTGGCGTGGAAGGAGTGCAGGTGCGGGACGTTCTGGAGCCGGGCGATCTTGGCCCCGAGGACGAGTCCGCCGCGTTCGGTCTGCGTGTGCACGATGTCGAAGTCCGCGGCCCGGCTGATCCGCCGCGCCTGGCGGTCCGACCAGTGGAGGATGCTCAGATGTGCCGGGAGGCCCTCGACGTACAGGGTCGGGCACTCGATGACCGGGCCGATCCGCGGCTTCTGGAGATGACGGTCCGGGGCGATGAGGGTGACCTGGTGGCCCAACGCGGTGAGCTCCTCGAGTTGCGTCTGGACCGAACGGCCGATCCCTCCGGAGGAGGGGTAGAAGTCGTCGAGGATGATCGCGATGCTGAGCCTCACCGGGAACCACCGTGCACGAGCAGCGGAACCTCCATCTCGGCCGCGGTCAGCGACCCGTGCATCCCCACGAGGGTGAACTCCCCCGGGGTCTGCCTGCTCATCACCGCGTGGTCGGCCGTCATGGCGACCACGACGTCGCCGATCCTCGCGCCGCTCAACGCCGAGACCCGCGGCCCGAACCAGCCGGCCTCGATCGCCTCCTCGCGCCGCAGCACGTGGGCCCGCTCGCCGAGAACGCTCTCCCACGCCCACGCCAGAGCGCGGGGGTCCTCACCGTGGACGTGCCTGAATCGAGGCTCGCCACCCAGGTGCGAGAAACCCGCGAGCCTGGCTTCGTCCTCGGCCACGATCCGGGAGTCACCCGGCACGTTGATCATCCCGTGGTCGCCGGTGACGATGACGCACACGTCGTCGGGCAGCGAGGAGACGAGGTGGGCCACTAGATCGTCGACCGCGGCCAACTGGTCCAGCCACTGCCAGGACCCGACGCCGTGGCCGTGACCGACGTGATCCAGCATCCGTTCGTAGCAGTAGACGACGTCCGCGGTGCGCAGCGCGTCGTTGACCAGCGAGACGAACCCCACCGGGTCCGACTCCTGCGCCACCGGGAACAGGACGGTGCCCGTGAAAGCCAGCCGGGTGAGGGCACTGTCCGCGAACCTGCCCAGCGTCACCGCGGCCGACGGACGACCCAGGGACGCGAGGCGCTGGAACACGGTCGGGGTCTGGGCGAAGCCCGCGACGTCGTCGGGGCCGTGCTCCCAGGTGAGCGCGTTGATCACGCGCGAGACGCTCGGCTCGTAGAAGGTGTAGCCCGTCACTCCGTGTTCGCCGGGCGGGACGCCACATCCCAGCGTGGTGAGCGAGGTAGCCGTGGTCGAGGGAACCGAGCACGTCACCCGGGCACCGTCGTCGGCGAGGGCCGCGAGGGTCTCCGCGTCGTCCGCGAACCGTTTGAGCTGATGCCAGCCGAGCCCGTCGACGAGGAGCACCACGTACTGACGCGCCACCGGCAGGCCGATGGCCGGATCGTGGCCCTCCAACCGGGCGACGACGCTGGGCAGCAGATTTGCAAGCGCCATGTCCTCGTAGCGGGGCAGGGTGAAGTCCGAGGGCATCAGCCGATCTCCGCCTGCAGGCGCGCGGCGAATGCCACGAGTCGGCGGGCGTTGTCGCCATCCGCCGCAGGGCTCATCCGCACCGTGATGTCATCGGGCTGGATGACCCCGGTGTAGCCGTGATCGGCCTCGCAGGTGGGATCGTCACAGGTGGCCGGGCCCAGGTCGACCCTGCGGGCGGCGCCCCACACGATGCTGAGCCACGCCTCGTTGAGGCCCGCACCCCGCTCGGGATGGGCCATGGCACGGGTCAGGACCACCGAGTCGATCGCGCGCAGCGCAACCGTCTCGGTGGTGGCCATCGCCTCGCTCGACTCCCCTTCGCCCTCGTCCACGTGGCAGATCAGCAACTGACGCTCCGTGCGCACCAGCACGGTGATGTGCCGATGAAGTTCATGCCCCGCGAACGTCGCCTCGTGCTGCACGAGATGGTCCAGCGCCTTCCGGCCCGCCAAACCGATGGCCACGGACTCGGCGACGAGGTTCGGGTAGAAACCGTTCTCGGCAATCTCCGCCAGCAGGGCCGGTGGGAGCGTGTTGACGATGTCGACGGATTCAGGCACCCGACCATTCTGGCACGTTGCACTACCGTTGGTCCCATGGCTTCCCGCCCCTTCATCGCCGCCCGGATCGAAGACAGGTTCAACGCCGTCGTGAGCGGCGCCCTCCGCCGGCGCGGGTGGCTCGAGTCGATACTGCCGTTCACCGGCTACGGCACCTCAGAACAGCTGCGGATCCTCGCCCGGATCGTGCTGCGCCCCTCCGCGGATCTAGGTATCGTGCAGGCTGCCTCAGCGCTGCTGTACCGACGCGGATGGCGCAACTTCATGAACGTCCCGCAGGCGCGGGCCACCGTCACGGTCGTCGTCGGCAACACCCGTATCCCGGTGCGGGCGGACCGCAGCGGATATGTCGACGTGCGTGTCCGCAACCCCGGGCTCGCCCCGGGCTGGCACTCGGTCATCCTCGAGGGCGGCGGCGGGTCGTCGGCCCTGGCCAGCATCCAGGTCATTGACGACGCGGAGGACTTCGGCATCGTCAGCGACATCGACGACACCGTGCTGTCCACGTGGCTCCCCCGCCCGATGGTCGCCGCCTGGAACTCCTTCCTCCTGACCGAGCAGGCCAGGCAGGCCGTGCCGGGCATGGCCCGCCTCTACCAGCGGTTGCTCGCGGAGCATCCCGGCGCCCCGATCATCTTCGTGTCCACGGGGTCATGGAACACCTACCCGATGATCCAGCGATTCACGGCCCGCCACGGAATCCCGCAGGGGGCCATGCTCCTGACCGACTGGGGACCCACCAACACGGGATGGTTCCGCAGCGGACCCGACCACAAGCGCCGCTGCCTGCGTGAGCTCGCGCGCGACCTGCCCAACATCCGTTGGGTGCTGGTGGGCGACGACGGCCAGCACGACCCGGACCTGTACGCGGAGTTCGCCAGCCTGCAGCCCGCCCATGTCCGAGCCAGGGCGATCCGACAGCTCACTCCCGGTGAGCACACGCTCGCGCACGGTCTGCCGATGGAGGTGCCGCACGGTCACGACGGGCAGCGGTGGGAGCCCGACACGGCGCCGGAGGTGCGTGCGCCGGACGGCGACGGTTTGGGCGATAAGCTCGAGCAGTTGCAGTGAACCCACCCTGAGGAGGCGGCCAGATGGCGAAGTCGACCATCGACGACGAGGTGCCCGAAGAGGAACACATCCTCGACGTGGACGTCACAGAGGAGATGGAGACGAGCTTCCTCGAGTACGCGTACTCGGTGATCTACTCCCGGGCCCTGCCCGACGCGCGGGACGGGCTCAAGCCGGTGCAGCGGCGCATCCTCTACTCGATGGACGACATGGGCGTCAGGCCGGACCGCGGGCACGTCAAGTGCGCGAGGGTCGTCGGCCAGGTGATGGGTGTGCTCCACCCGCACGGTGACAGCGCCATCTACGACGCCCTGGTGCGGCTCTCGCAGTCGTGGGCGATGCGGCTTCCACTCATCGACGGGCACGGCAACTTCGGCTCGCTGGACGCGGGCCCCGCCGCGATGCGTTACACCGAGTGCCGGATGGCCCCGGCGGCCGTGGCCATGACGGCAGGCCTCGACGAGGACACCGTCGACTTCAAGCCCAACTACGACGGCAAGGAGTCCGAGCCCGCGGTCCTGCCGGCCGCTTTCCCGAACCTGCTCGTCAACGGCGCCACCGGCATCGCCGTCGGCATGGCCACCAACATCGCCCCCCACAACCTCATCGAGGTGGTCGCGGCCCTTCGGCAGCTGCTCCGCAGGCCGGACATGGGCCTCGACGAGCTGATGCGCCACATCCCCGGCCCTGACTTCCCTACCGGCGGCAAGATCGTCGGTCTCGACGGCATCCGCGACGCCTACGCGACCGGGCGAGGCACCCTGAAGCTGCGGGCCACCACCCGCATCGAGAAGGTGTCGCCGAGACGGATGGGCATCATCGTCACCGAGCTGCCCTACATGGTCGGCCCCGAGAGGATCATCGAGCAGATCAAGAAGGGGGTCGACGAGAAGAAGCTCGCCGGCATCGCCGACGTCAAGGACCTCACGGATCTGGCCAACGGCACCCGGCTCGTCATCGAGGTCAAGAACGGCATCAACCCCGAGGCGCTCCTCGAGCAGCTGTTCAAGGTCACGAAGCTGGAGGACACCTTCGCCATCAACGCGGTGGCACTGGTGGAGGGTCAGCCCCGCACCCTGAGCCTGAAGGAGATGCTCGAGGTGTATCTCGAGCACCGGCTCGAGGTGACCCTGCGCCGGACCCGGTTCAAGCTCGGGAAGGCCGAGGACCGGCTGCATCTGGTGCGCGGCCTCATCATCGCCATCGCCGACATCGACGACGTCATCGCGATCATCCGCTCATCCGAGGACGCCGCCGAGGCCCGGACCCGGCTCATCGGGGCGTTCGACCTCACCGAGACCCAGGCCAACTACATCCTCGACATGCAACTGCGCCGCCTGACCCGGTACTCGACGATCGAACTGGAGAAGGAGGCCGAGCAGCTGGGTGAGACGATCGCCGGGCTGCGCGAGATCGTCGAGGACGATCAGGTGCTGCGCCGGCTGGTCGGCGACGAACTCGCCGCCGTCGCCAAGCAGTTCGGCACACCGCGACGAACCGTGCTGCTGGCCTCGTCCGGGCTGCCCTCCTCGGGGGCCGCCCCACTCGAGGTGGCCGACGATCCCTGTTGGGTGCTCCTCAGCGGATCCGGGCTCGTGGCCCGCACCGATGCCCACCACGAACTGCCCGTCGACGGCCGCTCGGCACACGACGTCATCGTCGCCCGGCTCGCGACGACCGCCCATGCCGACTTCGGCGTCGTCACCAACCGGGGGCGGCTGCTGCGCTGCCGTGCCATCGAACTGCCGACCGTTCCGCTCACCGCATCGGCCCCCGGGCTCCAGGGGGGCAGCCTCGCGCACGAGCTGTGGCCGCTGGAAACGGGAGAGCGGCCACTCGGCCTCACGACGCTGACAGCCGAGGCGGCCGGCCTGGCGCTCGGCACGGCCCAGGGCACCGTCAAGCGGGTGAACCCGGAGGTGCTCGCGAAGGACGCCTGGGAAGTCATCTCGCTCAAGGACGGCGACGAACTGATCGGGGCGGTCCAACTCGACGACCCCGACCTCAACCTGGCGTTCATCAGCTCCGATGCGCAACTGCTGCACTTCCCCGCCGCCGCAGTCCGCCCGCAGGGCAGGGCAGGGGGCGGCATGGCCGGCATCAAGCTGGGAGGCGGGGCACACGCCATCTGGTTCGGAGCGGTTCAGCCCGATTCCGACGATGTCGTCACGGTGTCCGGCTCGTCCGACAGCCTGCCCGGCACCGAGAACGGATCCGTCAAGGTGACGCCGCTCACGGAGTTCCCGGCCAAGGGCCGCGCGACCGGAGGCGTGCGCGCTCACAGGTTCCTCAAGGGTGAGGACGTGCTCCTCATCGCCGCGGTGGGCCCCCGGCCCATGGTGGCCGCGGCGGCGAGCGGCGCCCCCGTCGAGCTTCCCGGCGGGGCCGGGCGACGGGACGGCTCCGGGACGCCCCTCCCGCAGCCGGTGTCGGCGCTGGCGGGACGGGGTTCACACGCGGCCCAGGACCGGTAGCATCTGCGCAACGAAGGAGGCCCGATGAGCTTCGATGACCTGTTGGCCAACAATGAGGGCTACGCCCGGACTTTCACCGACGGGGGGTTCGACGGCATAGCCAAGGCAGGTGTCGCGATGGTCACCTGCATGGACTCGCGCATCGAGCCCTTGGCGATGCTCGGCCTGCGTCTCGGCGACGCCAAGATCATCCGCACCCCCGGAGGCCGTGTGACGTCCCCGGTGCTGACGGGCTGCGTGCTCAGCGCCCAGCTTCTGCAGGTGAACCGGATCATGATCGTGCCCCACACCAGGTGCGCCATGGCTTCCGGCACCGACGCGGACATCCGGCGCAAGATCGCCGAACGCACCGGGCACGACACGTCCTGGATCGACTTCGGCGCCCACCCGGACCAGCTGGAGCGGCTCCGCGCGGACGTCGACATGGTCGCCAGCCACCCGTTGATCAAGGGATACGCCGAGATCGGCGGCTTCATGTACGACGTGGACACCGGCCGCCTGACTCAGCTGATCTAGTGATCTAGGCCGTCCCCTCGTCGCCTAGAGCCGGTAGGAGGACCCTGTGGGCCCGCCGGATGTGGTGCTCGCAGAGGTCCGCGGCCCCCGGACCGTCCCCGCCTTCGAGGGCACCCAGGATCTCGTCGTGCTCGCGTAGCAGCCGGCGCCTCATGCCGGGCCAGTCGTCGAGGCGGTGTTCCGCTTCGAGAATCCGTCCCGCGACTGCCTCGCGGATGGCGATCGTGAGGTCCCGGATGAGGCTGTTGTCGGCCATCGCCGCGATCGCGAGGTGGAAGGCCGTATCCAGGTCGTTGAATCCGGCGATGTCCGTCGCCCCCTGCATACCACCGGCGAGCCTCCGCATCTCCGCGAGGCCCACTGCGTCGGGGTGTCGCGCCGCTGCCTCGGCCGCGGCCCGCTCGAGTACGACCCGGGTGTCGGTGAGGTCGTCGTATGACGTGGAGTTGAGCGCGAGATGCAGCCGGAGCATCCGACCGAACGCCGACCCCTGGGTGGTGCTGATGCGGGTGCCGTGCCCCGCGCCGACCGACGCGGTGACGATCCCCTGCGCCTGCAGCACCTTGATCGCCTCGCGCACCGCTCCCCTGCTGACGCCCAGTTCGGCTGCCAGCGCACGCTCCGCCGGCAATCTCGTGCCCGACACGTAGCGCCCGTTGAGGATGCGGTCCGAGATGCAGGTGAGTGCCGTGTCGAACCCCCGCGAACCGCCCTGCATCAAGGGCTCCTGGGCTCCCACCTCTGGTCCGACCATAGACACATCATGCCCGACAACCCCGCGGCCCGCCCGGCCGGGCGGGCTGGAGCTGTGCGGCCGCGCGCTCATCCCCCTTGCTGACGGCCCCGTGGGGTTTGTAGGCTCGGCGATGAATGGTCGGACCACCCAGGTCCGCCCGAACCTGGACACCGGAGTTCCCATGCCCGTCCCCGCGCACCTCCCACCGGAGCCGGACGTGCGCCCGGATGCCACCCGTCGGGACGCCGTCGACGCACCGGCCGGGGTCGCGGGTCCGGCGGTGGCCCTGTTCGCCACCTGCATCGCGGACACGATGCGGCCGTCGATCCCCATCGCCACCGTCACGCTGCTGGAGCGGCTTGGATGCCGGGTTTCGTTTCCCGAACGCCAGACCTGCTGCGGGCAGATAATGACCAACACCGGCTACTGGGACGAGGCCCTGCCGGCCGTGCGCAACCATGTCGAGACCTTCGCGGGATACGACTACATCGTCGCGCCGTCCGGCAGTTGCGTCGGTTCGGTGCGCGACCAGCACGCGATGCTCGCCCGGCATGCCGGGGATCAGTCGCTCGCGACGGCCGCCGCCGCCGTCGCCTCCCGGACCTACGAACTCACCGAGTTCATCGTCGACGTGCTGGGGATCGTCGACGTCGGCGCGCACTTCCCCCACCGTGTCACCTACCACCCGTCCTGCCACAGTGCCCGCGTCGCACGGGTCGGTGACCGCCCCCTGCAGTTGCTCCGCCGGGTCCGTGGCCTCGACCTCGTTCCCCTCCCCGAAGCCGACCAGTGCTGCGGATTCGGCGGCACCTTCTCCCTCAAGAACCCCGCCGTGTCCGTGGCGATGGCCTCCGACAAGGCGCGCCACGTCAGGGCCACCGACGCGGAGTTCGTCGTCTCGGTCGACCATGCCTGCCTCATGAACATCGGGGGCGTCCTGCACCGGCAGCGCGCGGGAGTACGGACCATCCACCTGGCCGAGGTGCTGGCCGCGACGGGGCCGGAAACACCGTGACCGCGCGCCGCACCCCGGAGCCCGGAAGCTGGCTCGGCATCCCTCCCTTCCCCAAGGCCGCCCCAGGCGCCCTCGACAAGGCCGAGCAGCGCCGGAACCTCCGCCACGCGACGACCAGCATCCGGGAGAAGCGGGCTGAGCGCGCCGACGAGGTCGCGGACTGGGAGCAACTGCGCACGGCCGCCGCCCAGATCAAGGACCGCACCCTGCGCCACCTTGAGGGGTACCTCCTTGAGGCGGAAGGGGCGATGACCGCCGCCGGAGTCACCGTGCACTGGGCTCGCGACGGCGCCGAGGCGAACCGGATCGTCACCGACATAGCCCACGCCAAGGGCATCGACGAGCTGGTCAAGATCAAATCCATGGTCACCCAGGAGATCGAACTCAACGAGCACCTGGAGGCCAACGGAATCGCGGCGTGGGAGACGGATCTCGCAGAGCTGATTGTCCAGTTGGGCAACGATCTTCCCAGTCACATCCTCGTGCCGGCGATCCACCGCAACCGCGCCGAGGTGCGTGACATCTTCGAGGTCCAGATGGGTCGCTACGGTGCACCGGCCCCCGCCGCGATGACCGACGACCCGGCCGAGCTCAGCGCCGCGGCGCGCAGCCACCTACGGGAGAAGTTCCTGCGCGCCCGGATGGCGGTCTCCGGCGCCAACTTCCTGGTCGCCGAGACGGGCACGCTCGTCGTGGTGGAGTCGGAGGGCAACGGCCGGATGTGCCTGACCCTCCCTGAGACGGTGGTCTCAATCGTCGGGATCGAGAAGCTGGTCCCGACCGTGGAGGACCTCGAGATCTTCCTCAAGCTCCTCCCCCGTTCCTCCACCGGCGAGCGGATGAACCCGTACACCTCGTTCTGGAACGGCCCCACATCGGGGGACGGCCCGCAGGACCTGCATGTGATCCTGCTGGACAATGGCCGCACCAACGCGCTCGCCGACCCCGTGGGCAGGCCCGCTCTGCGCTGCGTGCGCTGCTCCGCCTGCCTCAACATCTGTCCCGTGTACGAACGGGTCGGTGGACACGCCTACGGATCGCCGTACCCGGGCCCCATCGGAGCGATCCTCGGCCCCCAGCTACGGGGCATGGACGACCCGAAGGACGCCGCGCTCCCCTTCGCCTCGACACTGTGCGGAGCGTGCAACGACGTGTGTCCGGTGCGGATCCCGATCACCGACATCCTCGTCCACCTCAGGCGCGAGGCCGTCGACCACAAGAAGGCGGGTCGCCCCAGCGCCGAACGGGTCGCCATGAAGGCGGCCGAATGGGCCATGGCCGAGGGACCCAACCTCGAACGCGCCCAGGGCGCGACGCAGGCTGCCGGCAGGGTTCTGCGCGACCGGTGGATCGGGCCGCTGCCCCTCCCGGTGGCGTCCCGCTGGCTCGGCGCCCGCGACACCGCCCCTCCAGCTGCCCGGACCTTCCGCCGCTGGTGGCGGGACCATCACGACGAGGACGACCGGTGAACGCGCGGGACGAGGTGCTGCGTCGGGTCCGCGCCGCCACGACCGACGTCACCGACGCGGATCCCGCACAGGACTCCCCCATCGACTGGATCTACGGCCGTGCGCTGCCCACTGACGACGTGCTCGCCGACTTCATCGAGAAGGTCATCGACTACGGCGCCACCGTCACACGGTGCACCGCCGACGACGTTGCCCGCGCGGTGGCCGATGCCCTCGCCCGGCTCGGCGCGGCGAGCGTGGTGCTCCCGCCCGGGCTGCCGGAGTCCTGGGCCGAGGCGATCGGTTCCGGTGTCGGGGTCCTGCGCGACGATCCGCCGCTCGGGAACGCCGATCTGGACGTCGTCGACGCCGTGGTCACCACTGCCGCGGTCGCGATGGCCGACTCTGGCACCATCGCCCTGGACCACACTGAAGGGCAGGGCCGCCGCGTGCTCAGCCTGCTGCCCGACCGGCACGTCTGCGTGGTGCGGGCGGACCAGGTGGTCAGCGACGTCCCGGAAGGGCTCGCCGTCCTCGGCCCCGCCATGCGGCGCGGCCGACCGGTCACCTGGCTGAGCGGGGGGTCCGCCACGAGCGACATCGAACTCACGCGGGTCGAGGGTGTGCACGGCCCCCGGCACCTCGCGGTGATCCTGGCCGAGTGACAGTCAGGCGTCGATCCGGTCCGCCTCCAGCGCGTAGGCCCCCTCGACGATGAACTCCTTGCGGGGCCCGACGTTGTTGCCCATCAGCATCTCGAACACGTGCTCAGCCGCCGCCGCGTCGTCGACCGTGAGCCTACGCAGCGTCCGGTGGCGGGGGTTCATCGTGGTCTCGGCCAACTGGTCGGCGTCCATCTCGCCCAGGCCCTTGTAGCGCTGTGGTTCCTTGAACGCCTGGCCGCGCTTGGTGAGCTCGGCCGCCTTCCGCTGGTACTCCGCGTCGGAGTACGTGTAGATGTACTTGTCGTAGCCACGTTTGGGGTTGATGAGCTCGAACCGGTGGAGAGGTGGGACCGCCGAGTAGACCCTGCCGGCCTCCACCAGAGGGCGCATGTAGCGGAAGAACAGCGTCGCCAACAAGGTTCGGATGTGCGCACCGTCGGCGTCCGCGTCGGCCATGAAGATGATCTTCCCGTAGCGGGCCGCGTCCACGTCGAAGGTGCGGCCGGATCCGGCGCCGACGACCTGGATGATCGACGCGCATTCGGCGTTCTTGAGCATGTCCCCGACGGAGGCCTTCTGGACGTTGAGAATCTTCCCCCTGATGGGCAGCAGGGCCTGGAACTCCGACATGCGTGCCACGTTGGCGGTGCCGAGCGCGGAGTCGCCCTCGACGATGAACAGCTCGGTGTTGTCGACGGCCGACGAGCGGCAGTCCTTGAGCTTCGTCGGCAGCGCCGAAGACTCCAGGGCGTTCTTGCGCCGCTGGTTCTCCTTGTGTGCCCGAGCCTGGACGCGGGTGCGGGCGGCGCCGACCACCTTCTCCATCAAGGTGCGCGCAACCGGGCGGACCGCAGCCTTGGAGCTGGTGAGGAACTCGGTCAACTCGCGCTCGACGATCGCCGTGACCAGCCGCTGCACCGGCGGGGTGCCGAGGACCTCCTTGGTCTGCCCCTCGAACTGGGGTTCGGCGAGGCGGACCGTCACCACGGCCGTCAGCCCCTCGAGACAGTCGTCCTTGACGATCTCCTCCCCGGACTTGAGCAGTCTGGTCCCGTCGAGGGACTTCACGAACGCCCGGGTGAGGCCCCGTTCGAAGCCCGCCACATGCGTGCCGCCCTTCGGCGTGGCGATGATGTTGACGAACGACTTGACCGTCGTGTCGTAGCCGGTGCCCCAACGCACCGCGATGTCGACCTCGAGGTCGCGGTCCACGTCGGTCGGGGTCATGGCCCCCGACTCGTCGAGCATCGGGACCGTCTCGACGAAGGCGTCGTGCCCCTGCAGCCTCAGGACCTCAGTCAATGGTGCGTCGTGTGCGAGGTAGTCCGCGAATTCGGCGATGCCCCCGACGTGCACGAATGATTCGCGTCTCGGTTCGCCCGTCCTCGTGTCCTCGACGTCGATGGCCAGCCCCGGTACCAGGAACGACGTCTGCCGCGCCCGGTCGTGCAGGTGCTCGACCGACAGTTCGGCGTCGGCGAGGAAGATCTGCCGGTCGGGCCAGTAGCGCACTCGCGTGCCGGTTGTGCCCTTGGCCACGCGTCCGGTCTTCCTCAGCCCGCCGCCGGGGGTGAAAGGGGCGTCCGGGCCGTCGCCGTCGAAGACCCCCGGCACGCCCCGCCGGAAGCTCATCGACCAAGTGGCGCCGCCGCGGTCCACTTCGACGTCGAGCCGGGTGCTGAGCGCGTTCACCACGGATGCGCCCACGCCGTGCAGACCGCCGGTGGCGTTGTAGGACGAGTTGCCGAACTTGCCACCGGCGTGCAGTTTGGTGAACACGACCTCGACGCCGCTCAGCCCGGTCCGTGGCTCGGTGTCGACCGGGATGCCTCGCGCATGGTCGGTGACGGCCACGGACCCGTCCTCGCCGAGCACCACCTCGATGCGGTCTCCGTGCCCCGACAACGCCTCGTCCACGGCGTTGTCGATGATCTCCCACAGGCAGTGCATGAGCCCGCGGGTGTCCGTGGAGCCGATGTACATGGCCGGTCGTTTGCGCACCGCCTCGAGACCCTCGAGCACCAGGAGGTTCTTGGCCTCGTAGTCCCGGGAGTGCGGCTGCTTGCTCTTCGGTGTCTGCACCGGCCCAGGCTACCGGTCGGTCCGGAGGGCGCCCGACGCGAAACGCCATGGACGCTTGCGGGAACATTTGGCCGACCCGCTACGTTGGTACAACTGATGACCTACCGCACAGGAGGAGGAACCGCGATGACTGAAGTTGCCATGGACCCGACGTTGACTGCTATCGACCGCTGTGACCGCTGCGGTGCACAGGCCTACCTGCGGGTATTCCTCCGCTCCGGCGGCGAACTCCTGTTCTGCGCGCACCACGCTGCTCAGCACCGTGAGAAGCTCAGCGAGGTGGCCAGCCGGATCCAGGACGAGACCGCTCGCCTCAACGAGGGCTGAGCCACCGCTCGATCAGGTGCCTGGCGATCGACAGCCGGCCGGGCAGTCTGACAGAACCTGACTCGACGGCGGCGGCGAGCTCGGAACGGGTGTGATACGCACCCTCGACGATCTCGTCGCCGTCGACTCGTATCCGGCCGTCCTCCGCCCGTGCCTCGAAGCCGAGCATCAGCGACCGGGGCATGGGCCACGGCTGACTGGACACGTACCGCAGCGCGCCGATGGTCACGCCGACCTCCTCAGACGCCTCCCGGTGACACGCCTGCTCGGCGGACTCCCCGGCCTCGATGAAGCCCGCGATGACGGAGAATCGCCCCTCCGGCCACGGTCCCTGCCGGGCGAGGAGGAGCCGGTCGTCGGGATCGGTGATGGCGACGATGATGCAGGGGTCGATCCGGGGGAACGCGAGGGTGCCGCAGCGCGGGCAGATCCTCCTGGCCCCCATGAGGTCCGGCTGGGTCGACTCCCCGCACCGCTCGCACAGGGGTCCGGTCGCATGCCAGCGGGTGAGCGCGACCGCCGCTGCCAGAGGGTCCGAGTCCGCCGGGTCCAGATCCCGCCACCCCACGGCCTCCCCGTCGACGGCGGTCACAGGACGGACGAACCAGGGACGCCCGCCGAACCACCCCAGGAGAATGTCCTCGGGGAGTTGACTACCCCGCTGGGTCAGCAGCCTCGGGCGGCCCCGTTCGGCGGCCAGGTTGCCGTGCGGGTCCACCATCAGCACCGCGGCGGCGGACCACTCCTGCGCGACCCGTTCCTCCACGCGCAGGGACTGCGTCCTGTCGAGGCCCGAGGGGCGGGTCCAGTGGTTCATCCATCCTCCGCGGTGGCGAGGGCGTCATCGATGAGGGACGCGGGCGCGTCCACGATGCGCAGGTTGTCTGTCAGTACATGGTAGAAGGCCGCGCCGACCCGTTCGGGCGAGACGCCGCGGGCCTCGGCCCACGCCTGCCGGTAGACGGCCAGCTGAAGCGGATCCGCGGCACGTGTGGAGGTCTTCCAGTCCACCACCAGGTAGTCGAGACCGTCCCTGCGCCAGTCGTAGACCGCGTCAATCCGGCCCCGGAGGATGTGGCCACCGCGAGGCAGGACGAACGCGACCTCGACCCCGAGGGGGGTCAGGTGGGCGAACCGGCCCCGCTGGAAGGCTTCGATGAGTTCCTCGACCTCCGACGGGTCGCCCTGGGGCTCCTCGGTGAGCTCCTCCAACGCCGACGGCAGTTCGAACCGCCGCTGCACCCACGCGTGGAACCGGGTGCCCGTCCGGGCGGCGCCCGACGGCCGGCGTGGCATGCGGCGCAGCAGCGACGCCGCGAACTTGTCCGGATCTGCCCGCAGTGCCATCACCGCCGTCGCGGACAGGCCCTCTGGGAGCACGACCTCCCGCACCCGTCGCCGGTTCAGGAGGTCCGTGAGGTGGGCCGCCGTCCGGTCCCACTCGTCGACGAGCGCGGCCTCCTCCAGGGTGGAGGTGGCCGATCCCCACGCCCATGCGTCTCCGTCCGGCTCCGCGGACCCTAGGAGCCGCGATGCTTCGTCGACCAGGTCCGAGGCCTCCCTGCGGCCGGCTACGACGTCGGGGTCGAGTTCGACGGGCCAGGACCGTCTGGCGGGCTCGGCGGGCACCGGGTTGGTCTCGAGGTCACGGGTGGCGGCGTCGAGATGCCGACCGTGCACCGAGGCGAGTTCCCGAAGGACGGCGAAGAACGGCGACTCCGCGCGGGGCCGCACGTTGCCCGGCGTCCAGACGTGGCCCGACGCGACCAGCAACCGCTTGGCCCGGGTGGCCGCGACATAGGCCAAACGGTCCTCGGCGAGGCGGTGCTCCGCGGCGACGGCCTCCCGGTAGGCGGCTAGCCCTGCCTTGGTGTGCTCGCGGAGCTGAGGGATGGCGTCCGCGTCGCCCCTGATGCCAGCGGGAAGGACCTCCGCGCGCTGGGGCCAGATGCCGGAGCGCGCCTCCGAGGGGAAGACCTTGTCCACCAGGGCCGGCAGGAACACCGTGTCCCATTCGAGTCCCTTGGCACGGTGGACGGTCATCAGCTTGACGGAGTCGACCTCCGACGGAACGGCCTGCTGCAGCCCTTCGCCCCAGTCCTCCTCCGCATCCAGATACGCGAGCAGCCCGGTGAGGCTGCCGTCGCCGTCGACATCGGTGTAGCCGCTCACCTCGTC
>JAUHXZ010000106.1 GCA_030426725.1 Actinomycetes bacterium | reverse complement strand
CGCTGGTCCGGGGTGCGGCCCTCTCCCGCGTCGCGCTGCTCCCGCAGCACCCGCGGCCCGGGCTTGAGTGACCGGAGCCCCTCGTCGCGGTCCTTCTCGGCGACCCTGTCGGCCTGGACGTGCGCCTCGATCAGCGCGACGAACGGGGCCGCCTCCACCTGCGGCAGGGATCCTTTGAACCACACCGACCCGTCACCATCATCCCCGTAGCTCAGATGCCGACGCTCCATTGCGCGGCGGCGCTGCGCATCGAGGTCCTTTGCTTTCTCCTCCAACGACCGCGCCAGTTCGGGGGCGACTTCCGCGGCGACCTGGTCGGCCAACCGGGCCAGCTTCCACGCCGGGACGGTTCTGGCCTTGTCGAGGAACACCTGCTCGGCGGCATCCCGCTGCTCGTCGGTGAACTCTGGGGGCATCTGGTTCATGCCCTGGGTGATCGCGGCGGCCTGATCCGACGACACGTCCCCGTCCAGGGCGGCCTGCCTCACCTGGCCGAGCTTGGCCACGTCGCGGGCCTTGAACACCTCCCGGGCCGCGTCCCGCGAATCCCGAGTTTCCGAGGTGGACAGGAACGACGTGAGCGGCGTGCCCGCCGCCCGCATCGACGCCTGCGCCGACTCGACCTCCGCGGTGAGCACCGACGCAAGACTGCCAACCCGGTCCGCGACCTTCCGGGCCCGCCGCATCAGATCCAACCGCTCCTCCGACCGCAGCCCGCCCCGGGCATCGTGGTCGATCCGGGACAGCGCCGACTCGAGCAGGCTCAACGCCTGCCCGGTGGTGATCTGTCCCTGATGCATACCCCCATCCTAAATAGAACAAACGTACTAATCAAGGGCTGTGGACAACTATTTGGGTAGGAACTCGCCCAAAGATGCCCAGCCCCTCGACGAGCCCGGGCCACACAGGACACCCGAAGCTTGGACCGACGGGGGACAATGCATCATGAGCAACACGGAGACCCGCTCACGCATGCTGGACTGCGCCGCACCCAGCGAGCACGATCCCGACCACGTCCAGAGGATCGAACCAAAGGATGTGAAGCTCGGCCCTGAGGACTCACTCAAGGTGCGCCGAACACTTCCCTCCCTTCGCCGATCCTTCGTCGGCGCATGGTGTTTCGTCGACCACTACGGCCCGGAACACGGTGTCTGCATGGATGTGCCGCCGCACCCACACACCGGCCTGCAGACCGTCTCCTGGCTGTTCGACGGCGAGATCGAGCACCGCGACTCCTCCGGGGTCCACTCGATGGTCCGCCCGGGCGAGGTCAACCTTATGACCTCCGGCTACGGAATCGCCCACTCCGAGGTCTCGACCCCGGACCGGGATCTGCTCCACGGCGTACAGCTCTGGGTCGTGCTTCCGGAGGCGCACAAGGACGCCGTCCGCGAGTTCCAGCACCACGTGCCGGACCTCATCGACGACGACGGCATCCGGGCCCGACTCCTCGTCGGCAGCCTCACCGGTGTCACGTCCCCGATCCACACCGAGACCGGCCTGCTCGGCGCGGAGGTCGTGATCGACCCCGGCACCACGTGGGAGTTCGAGGTCGATCCCGGCTTCGAGCACGGCGTGCTGGTGGATTCCGGCTTCGTCGACTTCGACGGCGTCCGACTCGACCGCAGCGTGCTGGGTGTCCGCGACGCCGGACTCGACTCGATCCGCCTCACCAACCCGACCGATCGACCGGCCCGGATCATGCTGCTGGGTGGCGAGCCCTTCGACGAGGGCGTCGTGATGTGGTGGAACTTCATCGGTCGCGATCACGAGGAGATCGTGCGGCTCCGGGACGAGTGGAACGCCGCCCCGGAGGACCGGTTCGGCCGGGTAGCGGGCTACCGCGGACCGACGCAGCGCCTCAAGGCGCCCCCGCTCCCGGCGGACCTGCGCCTCAAGCGCCGCTTCCGTCGCGGTCGGGAGTAGCGGGCGGCACCCGCGCCCATGGTCGTCGCCACGCAAGGATCGGATATGAGCAACAGAAACGCCGAACAGCTGCACCCCGCGAGCCTCGCCGACTGGCACGACTGGCTCGCCCGCAACCACAGCCGCGAGGAGGGGGTCTGGGTGGTGGGGTGGCGCAGCCGGTCCGGTCACCCGCCACTTCCCTATGAGGAACTCGTGCGGGAAGCCCTGTGCTGGGGCTGGATCGACGGCCAGGTCAAGGGGCTCGACGACCAGCGGACCATGCAGTGGATGTCACCCCGCCGACGCAACAGCCCGTGGGCCGCGTCGAACAAGGCACGCGTCGTCGAACTCGAACGCGAGGGCCGGCTGCAGCCCGCCGGTATCGCCGCCATCGAGCAGGCCAAGGCCAACGGGATGTGGACGCTCTTCGACTCGGTCGAAGCACTCGAGGAACCCGCCGAACTCGCCGCCGCACTCGATGCCGAGGAAGGACTGCGGGCCTCGTGGGAGTCGTCCTCTCCCAGCGCCCGCAAGCAGGCGCTCGGCTGGGTCGCGCTCGCCAAGCGCACCGAGACCCGGTCGGCCCGGATCGAGGCGATCGCCGACCGGTTGAGGCGCGGCGAGCGGCCCGCCTGACCGCTGCGCGTCCCGACGTTCCGGCTCGAGCGCCCCCGGCCTTCGGGGCCGTCCTCAGGGCCGATGCCAAGCCGAACCGTGCTACACAGGAGCCGTGAAGCTCCTGGGATGGCTCGTCGGCCTCATCGGCGGAGCGGCCGGTCTGCTGCTCGTCGTGGCCGTCGTGTGGTTCTTCGAAGGCTGGACCCGCCACTTCAACCCCGACGCGAGCTTCGGCCGCGACTCCTGGGGCTTCGTCGTCCTGGGGATTCTGATGGCAGCGGCATCGATCACGGCCGGATGGCTGCTCGTGCGCGCCGGACGCCGGCGTGAAACGCGGGGCAGGTGAGACGAAAGCGCCCATCCATTCGTCGTGGTCGGTGACGCGGCTGGCCGAAGAGCCCAGCCGCCCTGCGGTATCGAGGGGATCGACCGGGGCCGGGTCCGCACCAGGTGAGCTAGGTCGGGTCGACGTCGACTTCGACGGAGAGACGGGCCCGGATCTCGAGGAACCGTTCAAGGAACCTGGGCTCGTCCAGCCGCTTGTGACGCAGCCAGGCCGTCACCTCGGAGTTGCACTTGCTCCGATTGCAGGACGGGCAGGCCGGCACGACGTTGTCCAGCGTGTAGCGGCCACCCCGAGAGATCGGGAGGACACAGTCGCGCTGCAGGTCAGCATCGGCGGCACCGCAGTAGGCGCACCCCGACCACGCGTCTTTGATCAGGCCCCATTGCTCGTCGGTGAGGTCGTTGACCACCCGGCCGAGGCGACGCCGACGGCGATGCGATGCCCGCGCTGCCCGAGTCCTCCTCATCGCCACCCGTCGAGCCTACGGCGGCTCCCCAGGCCGCGTCGCAGCGACTCGCACGACGTCTCGCCCGCGAGGCAGTCTGCCCTCCCGGCACTGGGAGGTTCGACCCAGACGTGGATGGGGCCGCCGATCCGCCACTTGGCCGGAGTCCGCGGGCGTCCGGCTCCACCACTGGACGTCCGCGGACTCCCGGGACGCGGTGGCTCCGGGTCCTAGTCGGATTGGAACAGATACGCGAAAGCTGGACGAGTGTAGGCGATGCCCTTGCCGGCACGTCGGATCAGGTCGCCGTCAGCGGCCTCCGGCCGCTTCGGTACCAGATACGCCTCGAGCCCGTCGGCGCCCAGGCTGTAGCGGCCACCTCGGCACTCCACGACGCCGACGAGACGGAACGTAGGGTCAAGGGCGGCAAGGCTGGCATCGCCGTGGCTTGAGTTGGCCAGCAGCCAACCACCCCGCCGTAGGTAGCGTCGGCAGTGGTCGGACACCGGTCCCGCGTACAGGGAGATCAGGAGGTCCACGCTGCCATCGGTGACGGCGAGCGGACGCGTGTAGTCCGAGGACAGGAAGTCGACCTGGATCGCCGCGCCGGGGCGGGTCCGCCCGTCAAGTTCCCCTCGGACCCGAGCGTGGTCGGCGAAGTACTTGGCGGCCCGCGCGTCGGTGTCGACATAGGTCACCGACGGGATGGCGGTCGACGGAGACAGGTCGACGTAGCTGCCCGGGTACAGGGCGGTCTCGATCGGCCAGGCCTCGACGAGCGCGGCGAAGAGCCCGGAGCGATCGCCGATCGACTCTCGGTACTGCCCCCAGGTCACGATCCGCGTCATTACCGCATTCCAGCACAGCGCACGTCACCGCGGGGAGCCGAACACCGCATCAGCTGCGGGGCGAGGGTCCATGAGCTGATCGTGATCGCGCGGCCCTCGGCACGAATGCGCCGGGCCCCTCCTCGGGTGCCCCACCTCGAGTCAGCGCAACCGGCGCCCGGCGCGGCGCTCGCCGCTTGGGCGTTCATCGCATCCAGCACCGGGCACCACGTCAGTGCGCGACGCTCCGCTTCGGCCGGAATACCAGCCAGTAGAACAGCCCGATCATCAGCCCGCCGCCGACGATGTTGCCCAGCGTCACCGGGATCAGATTGGCCGTCACGAAGTTGACCCACGTCAACTCCTCCAGACCGCCGGGCGCGAACTCCGGCCGGATGAGGATCCCCAGCGGCACCATGAAGATGTTGGCCACCGAGTGCTCGAAGCCGGTCGCCACGAACAGCGCCACGGGCCCGACCAGCGCGAGAATCTTGTCGGTGGTGGTGCGCCCAGAGAACGCCGCCCACACCGCCAGGCAGACGAGCAGGTTGCACAGGATGCCGAGCGCGACCGCCTCCAGGAACGTGTGGTCGAGCTTGTGGCTCGCGGTCGCGAGCACCACCTGCCCCCACTGGCCGCCCGCGCTGTGCTGGACCCCGCCGGCCAGGATCAGCGCGACGATCGTCAGGGCGCCGACGGCGTTGCCGACGTAGACGAGCCCCCAGTGCCGCAGCAGCCGCCACCACGACAGGTCACCCGATGCCTTCAGCATCAGCGTCATGGTGGTGGAGGTGAACAGGTCGGCGCCGGTGAGGACGACGAGCATGAGGCCGACGCTGAACACCAGCCCGCCCAGCACCTTGGCAACGCCCCACGGCATCGCGTCGGCGCCCACCTGCGAGGTCACGTAGAACACGAAGCCGAGCGCGATGAACCCGCCGCCGGTCAGCGCAAGCAGCAGGGTCCGTCCGACGGTGCCCCGCGCCTTGTGGAGCATGGCGTCCTGCGCGAGCGCGGCCATCTCGGCGGGGGTGGCGATGGCGGTTGTCTTGTCGTTCGTCACCCCGGGAGACTACCTGGCGGGTCGCAGCGGCCGGGGCTCGCCCCCGCCCTCACCACCCGCCACACCCAGGCACTCAGCCGCCGAGCAGCCTTCCCAGCACCCGCCGGTAGCCGACGCGGAGGACCCGCGCCGCCACGGGCTGCAGGATTCCCGGTAGCCAGGGAAGGTGCACCGTCTGCTCCCAGCGCACCGTCGACCCGGCAGCCGACGGCACCACCCGCACGTCGATGCCGCCACGGAGGGCCCGCCCCTGCTTGACGATCCTCGCCGCCGCGGGCTCGAAGGAGATTCGCTCGACGAGCATCGGGTCGTCGAAGCCGAGCGGCCCGACGGCGGTGCGCGCCACGAACGTCGACCCCGCCCGCAGCTCGTTGGCGGGCACAGCGGGAGTGACGCGGGTCAGGGGGATGATCCGGTCGTGCTCCCGAAGGTCGAGCAGCCTGCGGAGCGCCTCCGCGGGCGGGTAGTCCGCGGTCAACTCGACGACGAAGCCAGCACTCTCCTGCATGATTCCAGCCTAGGCGCGCCATTCCGCCCGCCCCGGGAGCGGCACGGCCCTGCCCCATCACCCCCCGAGGGGATGCACCGGCCGTGTCGGTACGCTCGAAGAATGATCAGCGTCGCTCATGTGCACCGCTCCTTCGGCAGCAAGCACGTCCTCAAGAACGTCAGCTTCCACATCAAACCAGGGCTGATGACCGGATTCGTGGGCGGCAACGGGGCGGGCAAGACCACCACGATGCGGATCATCCTCGGCGTACTGGCGGCCGACGAGGGCCGCATCCTCGTCGACGGGGACCCGATCACCCGCGAGTACCGTGCCCACATCGGCTACATGCCGGAGGAACGCGGCCTGTACCCGAAGATGAAGGTCATTGACCAACTCGTCTATCTCGGCCGGCTGCACGGTATGTCCGCCGCGGACGCCAGGGACCACGCCCACGACCTGCTGGAGCGCCTCGGGCTGGTCGGCAAGCCCACCGACACGCTCGAGTCCCTGTCGCTGGGCAACCAGCAGCGCGCGCAGATAGCCGCTGCGCTCATCCACCGGCCGGCCGCCCTCATCCTGGACGAGCCGTTCTCCGGTCTCGATCCGACCGCCGTCGAGTCCACCGTCGCGGTGCTGCGGGACGTCGCCGCCACCGGGGCACCGGTGCTGTTCTCGTCGCATCAGCTCGACCTCGTGGAGCGGCTCTGCGACGAACTGGTCATCATCGCCGACGGCGAGATCCGAGCCGCCGGCACCCGCGACCAGCTGCTGGCCGCCGGCGACACCGGCGAATGGGAGCTCGTCACCTCTGCCGACGCCGGCTGGGCCCGGGACGCGGGGGTCCGGGTGCTCGAAGTCGCCGGCGGGCGTGTGCGTTTCGCCGCCGACACCGAGCGGGAGGCCAACGAGGTGGTGGCCGGTGCGTTGTCACGCGGCACCGTCCGGAGCTTCGGCCCGGTCCAGCGCTCGCTCCACGAGATCTACAGGGAGGTCACCCGATGAGCACCTCGGTCCGACGGGACATCGCACCGCGTCCACCGTTCCGGGACACCGTGCGAGTCGTCGCCATGCGCGAGATCCGCGTTCGGATCCTGTCCAAATCGTTCCTGATCTCCACGTCGATCACGCTGCTCGTGGTCCTGCTCGCCATGGTCCTGCTCCCGCGGGTCGAGGACCTCTTCGGGGGCGATCCGGA
>JAUHXZ010000105.1 GCA_030426725.1 Actinomycetes bacterium | reverse complement strand
GTGAGCCCGTCATCGATACTGGTGAAGCCGCCGCCCTTCGGCCACAAGGAGAAGAACAGCATCTCGGCCCAGCCCCGCTCCACGTCATCCATCGCCTCAGGGGTGGGTGCGTCGTCGGCCAGCAGTCGGCCGTAGGCGGCGTGTCGGTCGAGGTCGTCGACATGGGCGAGGGCCTTGAGCCGCTTGAGTAGCTCGGACTCCCGGGGGCCGGGTTGCGGGGTCGGCAGCCCGGCCTCCCTGCGCAGTTGCGCGAAGGATCCCTTGCGCAAGAGGTCGGCCAGTTCGATATCGCCCTCCCAGAGGAAGGTGTTGAGGTCGACGTCGCCCACGCTGCGCAGTTCGGCCAGGAACTCCTTCCATCTCGTCGCGATCTGCGACTTGAGATTGCCGAGCACCTGGTCCTGGGTTACGTCGTCGAGGACGATCTGCGACCCCGCAGGGAGGTAGGGGAAACCGTGCTCGACCTGGGCTTGCAGTTCGCGTCGCGACCCGCCGGTGATGGCGCGGTAGCGCTGCGCCAGGTTGAAGTCTTTGCGGTGGTGCCCGACGAAGTCCAACACCGTCAGCACGGGCTTGTCGTCGGCTCGCCGGAGGCCTCGGCCCAGCTGCTGGAGGAAGATCGTCGAGCTCTCCGTCGGGCGCAGGAACAGCAGCGTGTCGACGTCGGGGATGTCGACGCCCTCGTTGAAAAGATCCGCGGTGAACAGTGCCACAAGTTCGCGATCCTTCAGCCGTGACACCGCCGCGCTGCGCTCGGTCTGCGGGGTATCGCCATGCACTGCCATGGCGGGCAGCCCCACCGCGTTGAAGGTGTCCGCCATGTACGTGGCGTGGGCAACGTCGACGCAGAACCCGAGCGCACGCATCGCCCCAGGGTCGGCGACCTTCTCGCGCAGTTGCCGCAGGATGATGCGGGACCGGGCGTCGTTGCCGGTGAACAGCCCGGACAGCTGGCCGATGTCGTAGCGGCCCCGCTTGAAGTCCAGCATGCTCAGGTCTGTGGCATCGGCCAGACCGAAGTAGTGGAAGGGGCTCAGCAAGTCAGCGCTGAGAGCGTCCCAGAGCCGCAGCTCGTAGGCCGACCTGCCGTCGAAGAAGCTACGGACATCGACACCGTCGGCACGTTCCGGGGTGGCGGTGAGGCCGACTAGTTCGACAGCGCGGAAGTGGTCGAGGATGCGCCGATAGCTCGAAGCCTCGGCATGGTGGAACTCGTCGATCACCACAACCTCGAACCCGTCGCGGCTCATCTCGGAGAGAGCCTCCGCATTCAGCGACTGGACCGATGCGAAGACGTGCTGCCAACCCTTCGGCCGGTAGGCGCCCACGAGGAGCTCCCCGAAACCGCCGTCGGCTAGGACCTCGCGGTAGGTGCGCAGGCTCTGCTCGAGAATCTCCTTGCGGTGGGCGACGAAGAGCAGCCGTGGACGTCGGCCCGCCTGGGCCGCCAGCCGCCTGTAGTCGAGAGCTGCCACGACAGTCTTGCCGGTTCCGGTGGCCGCCACCAGGAGGTTGCGATGCCGGCCGTGCACCTCGCGTTCGACGTCGAGGGCCTCCAGCATTCGCTGCTGGTGGGGCCAGGGATGGACGTCGAGCCCGGAGATGGTCAGCGAACTGGTCTGCCGGTCGCGTCCCCCGGCCCTGGCGAGTGCTTGGTCGAGACGTTCGCCGTCGTCGGGCGTGTAGGGCTCGAAGGCTGGGTCGTTCCAGTAGCTCTCGAACGTGGCGGCGAACTTGTCGAGCAGCCCGGGCGTCGACGGACGAGTGAGACGGACGTTCCACTCGACGCCGTCCAGGAGGGCGCTGCTTGAGAGGTTCGAGGAGCCGACGTAGGCGGTGTCGAATCCAGTGTCACGGATGAAGCGCCACGCCTTGGCGTGCAGGCGGGTGCGATTGGTCTCGTAGCTGATCCGCACCTGCGCGCCGAACTCGTCGATGAGGCGATCCAGGGCGGCCCGCTCGGTGGAGCCGAGGTAGGTGCTGGTGACGACCCTCAACTGGACGCCTCGGTCGCGCAGCGTGCGGAGTGGCTTCTCGAGCGTCCGGATGCCGTACCACTTGATGAACGCGCAGAGGAGTTCGACGCGGTCGGCCGAGCCCAGTTCCGCGGCGATCTCGCTGCCCACCGTCGGCTCACCGCGGGCGTTGGTGAGGAGCACGGGCTGCGCCAAGGGCGTCTGCGGTGGCGTCGGATAGCGGAGCGGGGTGCCCGGGGCGGGCGCTGCAAGGAGGGCCTCGAGCCGACGCGGATCGCCCTGGATGAGTTCGCCGTCGGCTCCAAGTCGCTGGAGGAACTCGTCGGCCAGCGCAGGGGCTCCGTGGGCGCCGACCTGGTGGAGTGCCTCGGCCAGCGCTGACCGGACGTGGTCCGCCAGGACGTCGGCCAGTTCGGGCGGATCGATGTGTCGGATGACCGGCGACAACCCCGAGTCCTGCACGGCGCGGTGCAGGGCGCGCGTCAGAACCGCGTCGTAGAAACCCTCGATGGCCGGCCCGTCCTGCACGGACTCACTATTGCACTCACTTCGGACACCGCGTCGCGGCCCGCCGGCAGCCCAGTGCTCAGTCCCCGTGCTTCGGAGCGACCATCCGGATCACCGTCGAGTCGTCCAAGTCGCCCTGACCGTTCGCATGGCCCTGCAGGTACAGCTGCTCCGCCGCCGCGGCGACCGGCGTCGCCATCCCCGCCGACCTGGCCGCCTGTGTGACGATCCCCATGTCCTTGACGAAGATGTCCAGCCGCGACAACACCTCGGGGTCCTCGCCGTCGTAGGCCTCGATGACGCGGGGGCCGCGGTCGCCGAGCATCCACGACGCCGCCGCACCCGTCATGAGCGATTCAAGCACCTTGGTCTGGTCGAGTCCCAGCTCGCCGGCCAGCGCCAGCGCCTCCGCGGCGGCCGCGATGTGCACCCCGCACAGCAGCTGGTTGACCGTCTTCATGCTCTGCCCCTTGCCGGGGGCCTCCCCCACCCACACCAGGTTGGACGCCATGTGCTCCAGCACGGGGCGGCAGCGCTCGTAGACGTCTTGGTAGGCGCCGACGGTGATGAGCAGCTCCCCGCGGCCGGCGCGCCCGGGGCCGCCGGAGACGGGGGCGTCGGCCAGGCCGATGCCGTCCTCGGCCAGCTGGGCCGCGACCTGTTCGACGGCCTGGATCCCCACCGTCGACGTGAGGATGACGACGGCGCCGTTGGTGAGCGCCGTCACGATGCCGTCCGGCCCGTACAGCAGGTCCTCGAGCTGGGCCTGGTCGCGGACGGCGACGAGGACGACGTCGGCGCTGTCGGCGGCCTGCCAGGCGGTGTCGCTGCAGGTGATCCCGTGTGACTCGGCGAGCGTGGTGCGCGACGGCGACACGTCGAAGCCGGTGACGGTGAACAGCTCGGCGAGGCGGGTGGCCGTTGGCAGCCCCATCACCCCGAGCCCGAGGACGGCGATCTTCACGATGTGAGCCCCTTTCCGGTGGGTTGTCCGGTCAGGCGTCGGCGAGCTTGTCGACGACGTCGGCCAGTGACTCGACTCCCCCGACGTTACCGGCGAACACGACGTACGGGATGCCTTTGCCCGGACCGTCCTGCGCCGACCACAGGGACACGATCCCCGGCAGCATCGGGCCGACGACCATGGCGTGGCGCATCCGCAGCGCCTTGGTGGCGACGTCGGAGGACGTGATCCCGCCCTTGGCGACGACGAACCTGGGCGGGTTCGCGTCAAGGACGCGCCGCACGACGTCGACGACGGCCGCGGACACGGACCTGGAGATGCGCAGCGACTCGTCCCCCGTGGCGCCCGTGACGAGCCGGCGGGAGGTGGTGACGACGACGTCCCCGCCGTCGAGCGCCTGGGAGGCGCGGGACGCGATGTCGGCGAGGTGGTCAGCGCGAGTGGCGGGGTCGACGGCCCGGGCCACGTCGATTTCGAGTTCGACGGGGTGCCTGCGGTCGCGGAGGTGGGCGAGTTGCCGGGTGGTGAGTGCGACGTGGCTGCCGACGACGACGAGTCCGCCTGCCGCGACCTCCCTGTCGCCGCGCACGGCACGGATCTCCTCCGGCGCGAGCGGGGGGTGGACGTCCTGGCCGATGCGGGCGCGGGGGAAGGGCGGGCCGACGCGGTAGACGAACCGCCTCCCGGCGGCTTCCGCGTCGATGAGGGCCAGCGCGAGTCGGCGGAGATCGGCCTCCTCGACGGCGTCGGCGACGATCACCTGGGACTCGTGGGCAGCGCGCAGCAGGTGGGTGGTGCGGGCGCGGTCGGTGCGGAGCGTCGTGAGGTCGATGGAGATGACACTCGTGGCGGGGATCCGGCCACGCGACTTCTCCTCCACCCAGTCCGCCAGCCGCGACGAGCGGTAGCCGAAGGTGGCGTCTCGGGCGAACTCGGTATCACCGACGGGGGTGAAGCCGTCGGCGCGGGATCCGGCGTAGTGGACGCCGCCGACGGTGATGCGGCCGGCGTCGCCGAACGCGGGAACGACGAGGACGCCGTCGACTGGGTGGCCGGTGGCGGCGCGGACCTCGCACGCGATCGTGTCGGGTTCGAGGGGGAAGTGGCCGCGGAGGGTGGAGTCGGAGCGCGAGACGAACGCAAGGGGGGTGCCACGGGCGGCCTCGAGGGCGGCGACGACGATGCGGCGGTTGATCCGCTCGGCCTCACGCGGCGGCAGGGAGCGGGAGTTCGTCATCACGTAGACGGCTGGTTTGCCGGTGCCGAACGCCCAGCGGAAGTCGTCGACGTCCCACGAGGTGAGCACGGGCAGGTCCGCAACGGACTGCGTGCCGGTGGGGTCGTCGTCGAGGACGACGTGGACGGTGTGGTCGCTGGCGTCGCGGCGGGCTTCGGCGACGTCGGCGGCGCTCACCCCTGGTGCCGGGGGCCTCCCGGCCAGCAGTTCGGACAGTGCGACGGACAAGGCCACTCCCTCGTGTGTTGACCCGCGTTCTTTCGATGTTAGTCCGGCGCGGCGGGGAGCAGGTCGATGTGGGCGTCGAAGTTGGGCACGACGACGCCACGTACCTCGTTGTGGGGGCGTTCGCCGTCGACGGTGAAGCCGAGGCGTTCGAAAGCGGGGCGAGCGGTGCGGCTGGCCCTGGCGGTGACGCGCGGTTGGCTGCGGCAGCGGGCCTCGGCGAGGACCGCGTCGACGAGGGCGCGGGCCACGCCCCGGCCGGCTGCGTCGGGATGGACGAAGAGCATGTCGAGGACGGCGTCGTCGGTGAGGTCGGAGAAACCGACGACGTGTCCGTCGATGACGGCGACCACCGTCCAGGATGCGCGGCGGCGGGCGTCCCAGGCGGCGAGGTCGATGTCTTCGGGGGCCCAGGCGGTGATCTGCTCCGGGGTGTAGTCGATGCTGGCGGTGCGGTGGACGGCGTCGTGGAAGACGCGCAAGGTGGCCTCGGCGTCGGCGGGTGTGTAGGGGCGCAGCTGCACGCTCTCAGGCTAGGCCCGTCGGGGTGCTGGCAGCGTGCGTGGCGACCGACAGCAGGGGGTGAGACCGTGTGAGAAAGTTGTCCACAGCCCTTGATTAGCACGGCTGTTCTATTTAGGATGAGGGTATGCATCAGGGACAGATCACCACCGGGCAGGCGTTGAGCCTGCTCGAGTCGGCGCTGTCCCGGATCGACCACGACGCCCGGGGAGGTCTCGGCTCGGAGGAGCGGTTGGATCTGATGCGGCGGGCCCGGAAGGTCGCGGACCGGGTTGGCAGTCTTGCGTCGGTGCTCACCGCGGAGGTCGAGTCGGCGCAGGCGTCGATGCGCGCCGCGGGAACACCGCTCACCTCGTTCCTGTCCACCTCGGAGACCAGGGATTCGCGGGACGCGGCCCGGGAGGTGTTCAAGGCCCGCGACGTGGCCAAGCTCGGCCAGGTGAGGCAGGCGGCGTTGGACGGGGACGTGTCGTCGGATCAGGCGGCCGCGATCACCCAGGGCATGAACCAGATGCCCCAGAAGTTCACCGACGAGCAGCGCGATGCCGCCGAGCAGGTGTTCCTCGACAAGGCCAAGACCATGCCGGCGTGGAAGCTGGCCCGGATGGCCGACCAGGTCGCCGCGGAAGTCGCGCCGGAGATGGCCCGCTCCCTGGAGGAGAAGGCGGCCGATGTCGATGCGCAGCGGCGCCGCGCAATGGAGCGTCGGCATCTGTCGTATGGGGATGATGGTGACGGGTCGGTGTGGTTCAAAGGATCCCTGCCGCAGGTGGAGGCCGCCCCGTTCGTCGCGCTGATCGAAGCCCACGTCCAGGCCGACAGGGTCGCCGAGAAGGACCGCGACGAGGGGCTCCGGTCACTCAAGCCCGGGCCGCGGGTGCTGCGGGAGCAGCGCGACGCGGGAGAGGGCCGCACGCCGGACCAGCGCCGCGCCGACGCTCTCACGGCGCTGGTGGCGGAGCATCGTGACGGGCCGCAGGTCGCCGGCGATCGGCCCCGGATCGTGGTCACCATTCAGGAGAATGATCTGCGGGACCGGGCCGAGGCCTGCGGGATCCTCGCCAACGGCGCCGAGGTCGGGCCGGGAGAACTGCGGCGCATGTGCTGCGACGCGGACCTCATGCCCGTGGTCCTCGGATCGGAGTCGGAGATCCTCGACGTCGGCCGCCAGTACCGGCTCGTCACCCCGGCCATCCGACGCGCGTTGAGTGTCAGGGACAAGGGGTGCATCTTCCCGGGGTGCCGGGCGAAGGACACGGCCTGTCAGGCGCACCACGTCATCCCCTGGTGGGCCGGCGGCCGAACAGACCTGGGGAACCTGGCACTCCTATGCCCACACCACCACGCGGTGATCGAACCCGACCGATTCGAACCCGGGGCGGACCAGTGGCGGATCACGTTCCACCCCGACACCGGCAAACCCGAAGTCCACGCACCCCAGCGCATGGCCAAGTACCTGTGACCAGGGCAGGACTCTGCCCCGGTCACGG
>JAUHXZ010000018.1 GCA_030426725.1 Actinomycetes bacterium | reverse complement strand
ACGTCGCGGAGGCGCGGCGCGACTACCTCGAGGAGTCGGGCGGCCGTTACGTGCATCTCATCGCCGACGGGGCCGTCGGCCGCTCCGGCGACATCGCCAAGGCCATCGCCTGCGGCGCCGACGCCGTGATGGTCGGCTCCCCGCTGGCCCGCGCCACAGAAGCCCCCGGCCGCGGCTGGCACTGGGGCAGCGAGGCCTGGCACGAGCGCCTCCCCCGCGGGGAGCGGTCCTTCTTCGAGCAGGTTGGCTCGCTCGAGCAGGTCGTCCTGGGCCCGTCGCGTGTCCCGGACGGCACCATGAACCTCGCCGGTGGGCTGCGCAAGGCCATGGCCCTGACCGGCTACACCGACATCAAGTCCTTCCAGCGGATCGATCTGATCCTCCACTAGGCCAAGGAGCGCCGATGGACGACGCACTGACCGAGCTGACCCGGCTGCGCGGCAGCATCGACAACATGGACTCGGCCCTGATCCACCTGCTCGCCGAGCGGTTCAAGGTGACCCAGCGGGTGGGCGAGCTGAAGGCCAGCGCCGGGTTACCGGCGGCGGACCCGGCCCGGGAGGCACGCCAGATCGCGCGGCTCCGCGCGCTCGCCGAGGACGCCGACCTCGACCCGGAGCTGGCGGAGAAGTTCCTCACCTTCATCGTGGCCGAGGTCGTCCGGCACCACGAGAAGATCGCCCGCGGCGAGGACTGAGCCATGGGGATCGTCATCGTAGGGGCGGGGCTGGCGGGCCTCCGTGCCGCGGGCGCCCTCGCGCGGTCCCGTGACGTCGTCGTGCTCGAGGCATCGGACGCCATCGGCGGGCGCGTCGCCACGGACCGCGTCGACGGGTTCCTCGTGGATCGCGGCTTCCAACTGCTCAACCCGGCCTACCCGGCCGCGAGGCGGGCGCTGGACCTCCGCAGGCTGGACCTGCACCGCTTCGGCCGGGGCGCCGCGCTGCGCACCGACGACGGCCTGCAGATCCTGGCGGACCCGACCCGCCATCCCGCGCAGGCCCCGCAACTGCTGTCCGGCGCGCTGGTGCCCGGGGACGTGGCGGCGATCGTCCGCTGGGCAAGGGCCGCCGGTGAACCCGGCGCCACCTTCACCGACTCCCTCGACCGGGCGGGGATGTCCACCCTGGCGCGGCGGGCGGTGGAACGCTTCTTCGCCGGCGTGACCCTCGACGCCACTGGGAGCACCTCGGCCGCCCAGGTGCGACGGCTGGCCGGATACTTCGCTCTCGCCACCCCCGGCATCCCCGCACAGGGCATGGCCGCCATCCCGGCGCAGCTCGCCGAGGGGCTGGGGGACCGGATCGAACGCGAGACCCCGGTTGCCGCCGTGCATTCCCACGGCGGCCGGTTGGTCGTCGAGCAGCGCGACGGCCGCGAGCGCCCGGCCGACGCCGTGGTGCTCGCCGCCGGCCCGGTAGGGAACGCGGCCCTGCTCGGGGCGGAACCTCCGCGGATGCTGGGCGTGACCACCTGGTGGTTCGCGGCCCCGACCGCGCCCAGCGCGTCGCGCTTCCTGCACCTCGATCTGCGCGACGGGGCGCGGATCGCCAACGCCTGCGTGCAGTCCAACGTCTCGCCGTCCTACGCCCCGGTGGGCCGCCACCTTGTGCAGATCAGCGCGCTGACGGGCCACGGCCTCGGCGACGACGCGGCCCGTCAGGCCGCCGGCGAGATGTTCGGCGCGTCCCCGGACGGGTGGGAACTGCTGGCCCGACACGACATCGCGCAGGCTCTCCCGTCGATGACTCCCGGCGTCGGGGGCCCCGGGCCCGCGCCGGACGGTGTCGTCGTGGCCGACGACCTGCCCGGCGCGAGCATTCAGGCGGCGCTGTCCGCGGGGGAGCGGGCCGCCTCGGGACTCGGACGCCCCTGACTCAGGGACGCAGCACGTCGCGCCAGGTGTACTTCGGCTCGAAGCCCATCTGTTCCCGGGCGGCCTGGTTGCTGAGCAGCGTGCCGTACTCGGCGACGTCGTCGGGCACCTCCATGCCCGCGTGGATCTGCTCCAGGGCCTCGCGGGTGGGGATGTCGAGGATGATGTCGTCGGCGGCGATGACGAACGCGTGCGACCCGGAGAGGCTGGCCGTGAGAGCGGCCTCGCACGACCGGGCAACGTCCCGGGCGTCGATGTAGCCGAACAGGTTCCAGCGCCGCGCCTCGGGATCCTTCGCGAAGGCGGGCTGCTGCGCGTAGTCCTCGATGGTGAACACGTTCGACAGCCGCAGCCCGATGAACGGGATCCCGGCCCACCTGGAGACCTGCTCGGCCATCGTCTCGGTCATGACCTTGGACAACGAGTAGGTGGAGTTCGGCAGTGGGTAATGGTCCTCGTCGACGGGAACGTAGTTGACCTCGTCGAACGGCAGCCCGAGGGTGGTCTCGCTGGAGGCGTAGACGACCCGCTTGAGCCTCAGCTTCCAGGCGGCGATGAACACGTTGTTGTTCATCGCGATGTTGGCGTTGAGGGTGTGGGAGTCGGTGAAGATTCGGTCCGCCGGGATGTTGGCGAGGTGGACCACGGCGTCGGCGTCGGTGAGCACGTCCATCGCCTCCCCGAACTGTGTCAGGTCGGCGCGGTAGAAGCTGCCCGTGTACCAGGAGGGGCGGGGGGCGACGTCCGTGGCGACGATGTCGTGGTCGGTGTTCTCGACGAAGTGGCGGAGGGTGGCCTGGCCGGCTTTGCCCGAGGCCCCCGTGATGATGATGCGCATGACCGCCAGTCTAGGGAAGGGGCGCCCCGGTGACCCCGGGACGCCCCTCTGCGATGCTGAGGATCAGCTCACTTGTCCAGCAGGCCCTCGAACAGGACGGTCGAGAGGTAGCGCTCGCCGAACGACGGGATGATGACGACGATGGTCTTGCCGGCGTTCTCGGGCCGGGCGGCGATCTCGGTGGCCGCCGAGAGGGCGGCGCCGGACGACAGGCCCACAAGCAGGCCCTCCTCGCTGGCGGCGCGCTGCGCGAAGTCGACGGCGTGGCCGATGTTGCGGGGGAGGACCTCGTCGATGACGCTGCGGTCGAGGATCTCCGGGACGAAGTTGGCGCCGATGCCCTGGATCTTGTGCGGGCCGGGCTGGCCGCCGGAGAGGATCGGGGACTCCTCCGGCTCCACCGCGACGATCTTCACCTCGGGCTTGCGCTCCTTGAGGACCTGGCCGACGCCGCTGATGGTGCCGCCGGTGCCGACACCCGCCACGACGATGTCGACGGTGCCGTCGGTGTCGTTCCAGATCTCCTCCGCGGTGGTCTTGCGGTGGATCTCGACGTTGGCGGGGTTGGCGAACTGCCGGGCCAGCACGCCGCCGCGCTCGGCGGCGATCTCCTCGGCCTTCTCCACGGCGCCGCGCATGCCCTGCGGGCCGGGGGTGAGCACCAGTTCCGCGCCGTAGGCCTTGAGCAGCGCGCGCCGCTCGAGGGACATCGTCTCCGGCATGGTGAGCACGACCTTGTAGCCGCGGGCCGCTCCCACCATCGCGAGCGCGATGCCCGTGTTGCCGGAAGTACCCTCGACGATCGTGCCGCCGGGCTGAAGCTCACCCGAGGCCTCGGCCGCGTCGATGATCGAGACGCCGATGCGGTCCTTGACCGAGTTGGCCGGGTTGTAGAACTCGAGCTTGGCCAGGACGGTGGCGTTGTCCCCCGCGATGCGGTTGACCTTCACAAGGGGCGTGCGCCCGATCAGGGCGGTCACGTCAGAGAAAATGTTCATGCCGTCGCCAACCTCGGAAGAGGCCGGGTTTATTCCCGCGGACTCGGAGGAATTCCGCGCGGGGCCCACGGGCGGGCTCGGATGCGGCGACCGGCGCCCGACCCAATAGACTGCGGCCATGACCGCCCAGCACGAGAAGGTCCTCGTCGTCGACTTCGGCGCGCAGTACGCGCAGCTCATCGCCCGCCGGGTCCGCGAGGCCAATGTCTACTCGGAGATCGTCAGCTCGAAACTCGACGCCGACGCGATCCTCGCCCGGAACCCCGCCGCCATCATCCTCTCCGGCGGCCCGTCGTCGGTCTACGACGCCGGCGCGCCGCAGCTCGACGCGAGGCTGCTCGAGGCCGGGGTGCCGGTGCTGGGCATCTGCTACGGCTTCCAGGCCATGGCCCAGGCCCTCGGGGGCACCGTCGCCAGGACGGGCCAGCGTGAATACGGCCGCACGCCGCTGGCCATCCACGACGGCGGCTGCCTGCTGGGCAGCTTCCCCAACACGCTCAACGTGTGGATGAGCCACGGGGACTCGGTGAGCCGGGCCCCCAAGGGGTTCAGTGTGCTGGCCCGCACCGCGGGTGCGCCCGTGGCCGCGTTCGAGGACGTGTCCCGCAAGCTCGCGGGGGTCCAGTGGCACCCCGAGGTGCTGCACTCCCAGTGGGGGCAGCAGGTCCTGGAGCACTTCCTGTTCGACATCGCCGAACTCACCCCGGACTGGACCGCCGAGAACCTCGTGACCGAGACCGTCGACGCGATCCGTGCCCAGGTGGGCGACCGGCACGTGCTGTGCGGGCTCTCGGGCGGGGTCGACTCCGCCGTCGCCGCGGCCCTGGTGCAGGAGGCCATCGGCTCGCAGCTCACCTGCGTCTTCGTCGACCACGGGCTGTTGCGTGAAGGGGAGGCCGAGCAGGTCAAGAACGACTTCGTGGCGGCCACCGGCGTTGATCTCGTGGTGGCCGACGAGCGCGACCGCTTCCTGGGTGCCCTGGCGGGGGTGACCGACCCGGAGGAGAAGCGCAAGATCATCGGTCGCGAGTTCATCCGCACCTTCGAGTCCGCCGCCCGGGAGATCGCCGGCGAACGGGGCGTCGACTTCCTCGTCCAGGGGACGCTGTATCCGGACGTCGTCGAGTCGGGAGGTGGCGAGGGGGCCGCCAACATCAAGAGCCACCACAACGTGGGCGGGCTGCCCGACGACCTCCAGTTCACGCTCATCGAGCCGCTGCGCCGCATGTTCAAGGACGAGGTCCGCGCCGTCGGGGTCGAACTCGGGCTTCCCGAGGAGATGGTGTGGCGCCACCCGTTCCCCGGCCCCGGCCTCGCGATCCGCATCATCGGCGAGGTGAACGAGGAGCGGCTGACGACCCTGCGCCAGGCGGACGCCATCGCCCGCCACGAGGTGGCGGAGGCCGGCCTCGAGCGCGACATCTGGCAGTTCCCCGTCGTACTGCTGGCCGACGTGCGCTCCGTCGGGGTGCAGGGCGACGGCCGCACCTACGGCCATCCGATCGTGCTGAGGCCCGTCGTGTCCGACGACGCCATGACGGCCGACTGGGCCCGGCTGCCCTACGACGTGCTGGAGAAGATCTCGTCGCGGATCACCAACGAATGCGTCGAGGTGAATCGCGTGGTGGTCGACATCACCAGCAAGCCCCCGGGCACCATCGAGTGGGAGTGACCCCGCCCTCGGACAATGACAAGCACCCCGGTGATCTCACCGGGGTGCTTGTGTTCGGGGGTGACGTCGGTTCAGATGTCGTAGCGCGGTTCCTGCGGATCCTGCGGGTTGGTCTTGCGCTCGTCGTACCACTGCTTCGCCTTGCCGAAGCCCTCCTCGGCGAGCGAGCCGCCGTCGTCCTCGCGGGGCATGACGACCCACAGCACGATGTAGACGAGGATGCCGCTTCCGGCGAAGATCGTGACGATGGCGAAGATGACGCGCACGAGCGTGACGTCGATGTTGAAGTAGTTGGCGATGCCGGCGCACACGCCGCCGATCATCGCGCCCTCACGGGGTCGGGTGAGCTTCATGATTGTTCCTTTCGGTTGGTGCGGCCGCGGGAGACGATGAGACCGATCGTGCCCGCTGCGGCCAGGACGAGGGCCAGGATCGGCTGGATGAAGGGCGCCTGGATGAGCGGCGCGACGATGACGACGATGCCGAAGCCGACGGCGGTCAGGCCGATGGCGAGGGCGGCGAGGTCGAAGGGCGGACGGTTCATGGGGATCAGCTCTCCAGGGTGACGCTGCTGAGCGTCGAGTCGACGATGATCGGGATCTCGAACGCGTCGCCGTCTCCGGGGGCGATCGTGAGGTCGCTGACGTGGACGTCGCTGGTGTCGACGTCGTCCGGCGGGCCGGGGAGGATCACGGTGAGATCCGACAGCACGGCTTCGATCCGGATCTCGTCGACGTCGGTGAGGTCCTCGGCCGTGAGGTCGACGACCCTCTCCTGAGCCACCGCCTCCACCGTGTACGTCCCCGACGGAATGTCTGGGGTCGCGGCCTGGGTGGACAGCCAGCCCGCCAACGCGGCACCCGCCACCATCAGCACGAGGACCGGACGCGGCACCCGCCGGGTGCGGGTCGCGACGGCGTGGACCACCGTGAGCAGCCCGGCCAGGATGAGGCCGGCGCCGAGCCCGAGGACCGGATCGCCGAACACCAGGTAGGCGCCGACGCCGGCCCCGGCGGAGACCAGCAGGAGCGCTGTGCCCGCCAGCCAGGCGGTGCGCGCCTTCGGGGCGTCAGGCCTGCGCTCGGGCTCGGGGGAGTAGAGGTCGACGACCGGCAGCTTGGCCGGTCCGGCTACGGCGTTCATCGTGGCGCGCCAGCGGGCGACGAGCGCGTCGTCGGACTCCGGGCCAGCGGGCTGCGGCCGGGTGGCGGGCGGCGGCCACGCCTGGTTCCGGCCCACGAGGCCCTGCCGGCGTCGTGCCAGGAGGAGCAGCGCGATGACCAGAACGCCCGGGAACCACGGCAGAGGGGTGATGGAGCTCACCGCGGCGACGAGCCCCACGGACGACAGGATCACGGTTGCCTGCTGCGCGCGGCGTCCCCAGTTCACGAAGGATGGGAGGATCGAATCGATCGGGCGTACGCCGGTCGGTCCCTGCGTCAACGCAGTGCCCCAGAGATACAGGGCGATGCCCAGGCCGCCGCTGAGGGCGAGCAGGGCGACGACGACCCGGACGAGCACGACGTCGACGCTCAGCCGCGCGGCGACGGCGCGGCACAGTCCCGAGCCCTGCCCGGGCTCCTGGCGGCGGAGGCCGCCCAGGCGGGTGTCGATCCACCCGAGGTCGAGTTCTGTGGTCATGTATCCAGTGTGGCGCGGCCCTGGGGGCGCCGGTATCGGGTGACCCCCTGAGGGGCACCTGACTTGCGGCCCGGGGCACCCTGGAAAGCGTCCCTGGCGCTGGTCCCCCGCGCGGGCGCGTGCCACGCTGGGAGCATGAGCCAACTACCCGTGCCGAGCGCGCCCGCCCGCGCCCCCCTGTGTCGCCGCCCGGAGGGGCGGCTGATCGCGGGTGTCGCGTCCGGGCTGGCGGTGCATCTGGGGCTCAAGGTCTCGCACGTTCGCATCGCGTTCGCGTTGCTCGCCCTCTTCTCCGGGGCCGGGATCCTCGCGTATGCCGCACTGTGGATCCTCATGCCCCGGGAGGGCGTCGTCGACGAGGCCGCCGGCCTCGAGGCGGCGACGCGCAGCGGGATGCGGCCGGCGATCGCCGAGTCCGCGACGCGACCGGACTCCGGGATCGTCGTGGCCGGCGGGCTGGTGATCGTCGGCCTGATGTGGCTGTTCGTGTCCGGCGGCGTCGTCCCCGGTGGGCTCTTCTGGCCGATGGTCATCGGCGGCGTCGGTGTGGTCGTGATCTGGCTGCAGGTCGACGAACGCGTCGCGGCGCGCGCCACCTCCGAGGGGGGCGGGTGGTTGGGCCGCTTCAGCCGCGGTGGCGGCAGCATGAGCATCCTGCGGCTCGTCGGCGGGCTCGTGCTCGTCGGCGCCGGGATCAGCTGGATCCTCGCCACGCAGGTCGGGCTCGCCGAACTCCCCGCGGTGCTCGGCGCCTCCGGGGTGCTGCTGGCCGGTGTGGCGGTGGTGACGGCCCCGTGGCTCGCCCAGCAGCGGGCGCGGCTGCGCCAGGCCGACGCCGAGCGGCTCCGGGCCGAGGCGCGCGCCGACATGGCGGCACACCTGCATGACTCAGTGCTCCAGACCCTCGCTCTGATCCAACGGCAGGCCGGTGACGCGCAGACCGTCGCGCAGCTGGCGCGCCGCCAGGAGCGCGAGTTGCGCACGTGGCTCTACGGCGAGAGCACGCGCGCCGCATCGCTCAGGTCCGCCCTGCGGGAGATCGCCGCGGACGTGGAGGCCAGGTTCGCGATCGACGTCGAGTTGGTGTGCGTGGGTGATGTGGAGGTCGATGACCGTGTCGCCGCCATGGTTCAGGCGACGGGGGAGGCCGTCACGAACGCCGCCAAGCACTCCGGGGCGCCGCGCGTCGACGTGTTCGCCGAGGTCGACGACGGGCGGGTCGAGGTCTTCGTCCGCGACCGCGGCGCCGGCTTCGACCCCGACGATCTGCCCGACGGCCGCATGGGCGTGCGACAATCGATCCGGGCCCGGATGGAGCGGTACGGCGGCACTGCGACGATCCGCTCCGCGCCCGGGGAGGGCACGGAGGTGAAGGTGGAGATCGGATTATGAGCGACGACGCGGCGGGCGACCGGCTGAAGGTCGTGATCGTCGATGATCACGCCATGTTCCGGGCCGGCGTCCGCCACGAGATCGGCGACCACTGCGAGGTCGTCGGCGAAGGCGAGGACGTCGCGTCCGCCGTCGAGGCGATCACCAGCACCCGTCCTGACGTGGTGCTGCTCGACGTCCACCTCCCCGGCGGCGGCGGAGCCGAGGTCATCAGACAGGTCCTGCCGGTCGACCCCGAGATCAAGTTCCTCGCGCTGTCGGTGTCCGACGCGGCGCAGGACGTCATCGGCACCATCCGCGCCGGCGCCAGGGGCTACGTGACGAAGTCGATCAGCTCCGAGGAACTACTCGAGGGCATGCAGCGCGTTGCCGGCGGCGACGCGGTCTTCTCGCCCCGGCTCGCAGGGTTCGTGCTCGACGCTTTCTCCGGCGCCGTCGACATGTCGAGCATCGACGAGGAGCTGGACAAGCTGAGCGCCCGGGAGCGGGAGGTGCTCAAGCTCATCGCGCGCGGCTACTCCTACAAGGAGGTGGCCCGCGAACTGTTCATCTCCATCAAGACCGTGGAGACGCACGTGTCCAGCGTGCTGCGCAAGCTCCAGCTGTCGAACCGTCACCAGCTCACGAAGTGGGCGACGGACCGCCACCTGATCTAGTCGCCGCCCGTCATCGGAGTGTGCCCTGGTCCGGGCGTCGAGGGGTGGGGCCGGGCCGCCCACGCTCTGGAGAGTGCGCGACACGCGCCCTCTCCATTCGCGACGCCCACCCAACCTGCCCCGGCCCCACCCCTCGACACCCCCAAGTTGTTGGCTGGCGTCGGGCATGACGACCGCGGGGCGACGAGCTGGCGAGGGCGAGGGGCAGGTCGGCCGGTTGACGGAGTGGGCGGGTGCTTGGCGGTCCCGCTAGGGTTCGGAGCATGGAAATCGTGCACGATCTGCTTCTGCTCCTCCACTTCGTCGGCTTCGCCGCCCTGTTCGGAGGGGCCTTCGTCCAGATCAAGGGCCCGGTCCGCGTCGTCAATTCCGCCATGGTGCACGGGGCCCTCACGCAGCTTGTGACCGGCCTACTGCTCGTCGGGCTGGGCGAGATGAACCCGGACGTCGACGTCAACCACGTCAAGATCGGGATCAAGCTCGCCGTCCTCATCGTCGTCACCGTGCTGGTCTTCATGGGGCGCAAGCGCGACCCGCTGCCGGGCGGCTGGTTCTGGGCGATCGGGGGCCTCACGCTCGCCAACGCGGCGATCGCGGTCTTCGTCTGACGGTCAGAACATCGGCCGCCACGGGCTGAGGAACGCCTCAGTGGCCTTGGCCACCAGGGACCGTTCCCGCCACCGTTCCTCGGTCAGCTCGATGCAGTTGGACTCATCCGCGCGGAACACGGCCTCGAGGTGCCCGGCGACCCCGTCGTCGGTGATCTCCATGTTGACCTCGTAGTTGCCGAGCAGACTCAGCCGGTCGATGTTGGCTGTTCCGATGGTGGACCAGCGGCCGTCGATGGTGGCGGTCTTCGCGTGCACCATGGCGCCCTGGTACAGGAACAGGCGGATCCCCGACTGGAGCAGCGTGCTGTAGTACCCGCGCGACATCCAGTCCGCCACCACGTGGTTGGACCGGGCCGGCACGATGATGCGCACGTCGACGCCTCGCCGGACGGCGTCGCGCAGGCCGGCGACCATGTCGTCGTCGGGGATGAGGTAGGCGTGGGTGAGCCAGACGTGGCGCGACGCCCGATCGATGGCCTCCAGGTACATGTTGCGGATCGGGTAGACCTGCAGCCGCGGCGTGTTGCGGTGCACCCGGATGCTCGAGCCCCAGCCCCGCTGCGGGTTGTCGCCGATGCGCTCCTTGAGTCTCGGGTGCATGTTCCAGAAGTCGATGAACGCGTTCTCCAGCTCGGCGGCGCCGGCGCCGGCGATGCGGGCGTGCGTGTCCCGCCATCCGGTGGCGTAGAGCGAGCCGATGTTGTAGCCGCCGATGAACCCGATCCTGCCGTCGACGGTGAGGATCTTGCGGTGATCGCGGCCCCAGCTGCGGGGTGACCAGGGGATGGGGACGGCCGGGTGCGGCATGGTGACGACCTGGTCGCTGATGCCGGCGTAGAAGGTGGGCGGCACGACGAGATTGGCGAACTTGTCCCACACCACGTAGACCCTGACGCCACGGGCCGCCGCCCGGTTGAGGGCGTCGCGGAAGCGGACCCCCACGGCGTCGCCCTTCCAGATGAACGTCTCGAAGAACACGTGGTCCTCGGCGCCGTCGATGGCCTCGATCATCGCGTCGAAGACGTGCTCACCGTACGCGTAGACCGTGACGGTGTTCTCCGGCACCGCGACCGGCACGGGCCGCGTGATGGGGAACCTGCGGAGCTTGCGGCCCTTCTTCCGCAGCGACTCGAGGAGGGTCAGGGCCGCCATCGCCGCGATCTGGGCGAACAGGACGACGGCGGTGGCCCGGTAGAAGACATGCCGGGCGCGGGCGAACGCGTCACGCATGCTGGCAGCATAGCCAACAGGCCTGCCCGGGTCGGGCCGTCAGGAAGGCGCCGGGGCGCGGCGGCGGTAGTCTTGGCCCCCGACATGACTGACTCGCTCTTCCCGGATCTCTACGCCGCCTTCCAGCCGGACCAGCCACCCCAGCGGACCCCCGAACGGGGTGAGCGGCGCGCGTCCGCCAAGCGGGTCCCCGAGGAGGAACTGCTCATCGGGCTCAACCCTCCGCAACGCGAGGCCGTGGTCCACGCCGGTGGCCCTGTGCTCGTGGTCGCCGGGGCGGGTTCGGGCAAGACGCGGGTGCTGACCCGCCGCATCGCCCACCTCGTCTCCCAGCGCGACGTCCATCCGGGCTCCATCCTCGCCATCACGTTCACCAACAAGGCCGCCGCGGAGATGCGCGACCGCGTGATCGACCTCGTCGGCAACCGCGCGAAGCTGATGTGGGTCTCGACGTTCCACTCCGCGTGCGTGCGGATCCTACGCACCGACATCGACCGGTTCGGCATCGCCAAGTCGTTCTCGATCTACGACGATGCCGACTCCAAGCGGCTCATGTCCCTGGTGTGCCGCGACCTGGAACTGGACCCGAAGCGCTACCCGGTGCGCGCCGTCATGAACAAGGTGAGCGGCTTCAAGAACGAACTCGTCGACCACGAGACCGCCGCGGCAGAGGCGTCGACGCCACCCCAGAAGGCCTACGCCGAAGCCTACGCCGAGTACCAGTCGCGGCTGGCAGCTGCCAACGCGCTGGACTTCGACGACCTCATCATGACCACCGTCCACCTCTTCCAGGCGTTCCCGGACGTGCGGGAGAAGTACCGGCGCCGTTTCCGGCACGTGCTGGTCGACGAGTACCAGGACACCAACCACGCGCAGTACGCCCTCATCCGGGAGCTGTGCGCGGGCGAGGTGGGCGGCGTCGTCGAGGGATCCCCGACGGTGGAGCCCGCCGAGCTGATGGTGGTGGGCGACTCCGACCAGTCGATCTACGCCTTCCGAGGGGCGACGATCCGCAACATCCTCGACTTCGAGAGCGACTTCCCCGGCGCCACGACGATCGTCCTCGACCAGAACTACCGCTCCACCCAGAACGTCCTCACGGCAGCCAACTCCGTCATCTCCCGCAACCAGGGGCGGCGCGAGAAGCAGCTGTGGTCCGAGATGGGCGAAGGGGAGCTGGTCGTCGGCTGGGTCGCAGACACCGAGCACGACGAGGCGCAGTTCGTCGCCGACGAGATCGACCGACTCAGCGACGCGGGCGAGTCCCAGTACGGGGACACGGCCGTGTTCTACCGCACCAACGCCCAGTCACGCTCCTTCGAGGAGGTGTTCATCCGCGTCGGGCTGCCGTACAAGGTGGTCGGCGGCGTTCGCTTCTACGAGCGCCGCGAGATCCGCGACGCCCTCGCGTACCTGCGGGCGATCGTCAACCCAGCCGACGACGTGTCAGTCCGGCGGATCCTCAACGTGCCCAAGCGTGGCATCGGTGACCGTGCGGAAGCCGCCATCGCAGCCTTGGCGTCCGCGGAGCGGATCAGCTTCTTCGACGCGCTGCAGCGCGCCGCCGACGCGCCCGGCCTCGCGTCGCGCTCCGTGAAGCTCATCCAGGGCTTCGTCGACGTCATGAACATCCATCGCGCGATGGTGGCGCAGAACCGCCCGGCCGACGAGGTGCTGACGTCCCTGCTCAAGGAGTCCGGCTACCTGCCCACCCTCCAGGCCTCGACCGATCCCCAGGACGAGACCAGGGTCGAGAATCTCATCGAACTGGTGTCGGTGGCGGCCGAGTTCGTCGCCGCCGCGACCGCCGTCGACCTCGACGAGGAGGGCGCCGAGTCCGGGCTCGTCGCGGGAATGCCCGAACCGGACGATTCGCTGGCCGCGTTCCTCGAGCGCGTCGCGCTGGTGGCCGACTCCGACCAGTTGCCGGAGCACGAGGAGGGCAAGGGGGTGGTCACCCTCATGACCCTGCACACCGCGAAGGGCCTCGAGTTCGACACGGTCTTCCTCACCGGCATGGAGGAGGGGATGTTCCCCCATATGCGCGCGCTCACGGATCCGCTGGAACTCGAGGAGGAGCGCCGCCTGGCGTACGTAGGGATCACGCGTGCCCGCAAGCGCCTCTACCTCTCGCGATCCCAGGTCCGGGTGACGTTCGGGGCACCGGCGTACAACCCGCCGTCGCGGTTCTTCGACGAGGTGCCCCAGCACGTGCTCGACTGGCGGCGGACCGGTGCCTCCACGACGACATGGGCCGGATCGGCGGCCACCCGCAACCGGCAGACATCCGCGTCGCTGCAGAGCTTCGGCTCGGGGACGGGCCCCAAGCCGTCGCTGCCGTCGGTGGCGACGGGGGACCGGGTCCTGCACGCCAGCTTCGGCATGGGATCGGTGGTTGCCGTGCACGGCACGGGGGACGCGACGAAGGTCGATGTCGACTTCGGGTCGGCGGGGACGAAGCGGCTGAGCCTCAGGCACGCCCCGATGGAGAAGCTCTGAGTATCGGACTCAGATCGGAACCCCGAGCGACCGGAGGAAGGTCAGCGGGTTCGAGGCGGAGTAGATGTCACCGGGCGTCGTGCCGGGCTTGTAGTACTCGAAGTGCAGGTGCGAGCCGAACGAGCGGCCCGTGTTGCCGACGTAGCCGATGAGCTGACCGGCCTTGACCGTCTGGCCCGGCGACACCGTCCGGCCGCTCATGTGGGCGTACAGGGTCGAGCCGCCGTTGGCGTGCTGGATCACGACGTTGATGCCGGCCCATCCGCCCGCGGTGGGGCTGAGGACGACGCCGGACGCGGCGGCGTAGATGGGGGTGCCGGTGGGAGCGGGAAAGTCCTGGCCGGTGTGGTAGCGCGACCAGCTGCCGGTGGCGCCGAAGCCGGCACCCATCCGGTAGTTCGAGCGCACGGGCATCGAGCCCGACGCGTCGATGAGGTTGTCGATGTCCTCCTTGGAGAGCCCCGCGGTGGACAAGCCCATCGCGGCGGCGGCCTTCTTGGCCTCGGCCAGCTTCCGGGCGGCCTCCTCGGCCTCCTTCTTCAGCTTCTCGCTCTGCGCGGCGACGAGCTTCATGTCCTCGTCCATGAGGCGCTCGCGCTCTGAGGCGCTGGTCATCCACTCGGCCTCGGCGGCGGACTCCACGGAGGCGCCGAGCTGGGCCGCGCGGGCGTCGGCGTTCTCGTCGGCGACGGCGGCGGTCAGGTTGTCGCGGACGCTCGCCCGGCTGACTTCCTGCGAACGGTCGGCGAAGCCGGCGGCGGCCGCGGAGGCCGCGGCCGCTGGAACGGCCAGATCGGCGGATTCGGCGGCGACTTCGGTGCCGGTGTCCCGGGCGGCGAAGGCGACCCCGAACAGGGCGCCGGCAGCGAGGGTGCCGGAGACGGCGATGGCGACGAGGCGGCGGCTGATCGAGAAGCGGGTGCCTGACGAGCGGCGCGCCCTGCCGGTGGTCTGGGGGAGTTCCACGACGTCGACGTCGCCGGCCGGCAGTGCCGCGCGTCGTGCTGTGTTCTCCACGTCCACCTGACTCCTTTGTTCGCCTGGGATTGGCCTCGATGTAAACCTTAACAGTTCTCAGGTTTCTCTCAAAATCCGTCTCATGCGCGTGAAAGCCGGGAACCCGTCCTCCCGTGAACACCCTTCCGGAGCACCCGTCGCGCGGGTAGTCTGGCCGCGTTTGATCGACCCGACCGAAGGACCAACGTGGATCTCCTCGAGTATCAAGCCCGCGACCAGTTCGAGAAGTACGGCGTGCCCGTACTGCCCGGGCGCATCGCCACCACCCCCGCCGAGGCTCGCGCCGCGTACGCGGAACTCGACACCGACATCGTCGTCATCAAGGCGCAGGTGCGCACCGGAGGCCGCGGCAAGGCCGGCGGCGTGAAGCTCGCCCGCGGGGAGGAGGCCGTCGAGAAGACCGCCGCCGAGATCCTCGGGCTCGATATCAAGGGGCACACCGTCGAGACGGTGATGCTCAGCCCCGGCGCCGACATCCAGGACGAGTACTACTTCTCCATCCTGCTCGACCGCGCCGCCGGCGGCTTTCTGGCGATGTGCAGCATCGAGGGTGGTATGGACATCGAGACCCTCGCCGTCGAGCGGCCTGAGGCGCTCGTCAAGACGCCGATCGACCCGGTTGAGGGCATCACCGCCGCCGTCGCCGAGCGGATCGCCACCGATGCCGGCTTCCTCGCCGAGGACCACAGGCCCGTCGGTGAGGTCATGCAGAAGCTCTGGACCGTGTTCAAGGCCAGCGACGCGACGCTGGTCGAGGTCAACCCGCTCGTCAAGACCGGCAACGGCGAGATCCTGGCCCTCGATGGGAAGATGACCATCGACGGCAACGCCGCGTTCCGGCACGAGGAGTGGGCCCAGTACGCCGATAGCGCCGGCGACGTCGATCTCGAGAAGCAGGCCCGCGAACTCGACCTCAACTACGTCAAGCTGGACGGCAGCATCGGCGTCATCGGCAACGGCGCGGGCCTCGTGATGAGCAGCCTCGACGTCGTCGCGGGCGCCGGCGCGGACCTCCCCGGCAGCCCGAAGCCGGCGAACTTCCTCGACATCGGCGGCGGCGCCTCCGCGGCCGTGATGGCCAACGGCCTGCGCATCATCATGAGCGACCCGCAGGTGCGCAGCGTGTTCGTCAACATCTTCGGCGGCATCACCGCCTGCAACGACGTCGCCAACGGGATCGTGCACGCGCTCGACATCCTCGGTGACGAGGCGCGGCTGCCGATCGTCGTGCGGCTCGACGGGAACTCGGTCGAGGTGGGCAAGGCGATCCTCGCGGAGGCGAACCATCCGCTCATCACCGTCAAGAACACCATGGACGAGGCGGCCCGGGCCGCCGCCCAGCTGGCCGCGGAAGGAAACTGAGCCACCGATGTCGATCTACATCAACGAGTCGTCGCGCGTCCTTGTCCAGGGCATGACCGGCCGCGAGGGCCGCAAGCACACCCAGCGCATGATCATGTCGGGCACCCGCATCGTCGGCGGCGTCACGCCGGGCAAGTCCGGCGAGTCCGTCCTCTTCGAGGAGGATCCGGTGCCCGTGTTCGGGTCGATGGTCGAGGGGGTCGCGGCCACGGAGGCCGACGTCTCCGTCGTCTTCGTCCCCCCGAAGTTCGCCAAGGCGGCTGTCCTGGAGGCCATCGAGGCCGAAGTGTCGCTGTGCGTCGTCATCACCGAGGGCATCCCCGTCCACGACTCCGTCGAGTTCCACGCCGCCGCCAAGGGCACCAGGACCCGGATCATCGGGCCCAACTGCCCGGGGCTCATCTCGCCCGGCAAGTCGAACGTCGGCATCATCCCGGCCCACATCTCCGGCCCGGGGCGGATCGGGCTCGTGTCGAAGTCCGGCACGCTCACCTACCAGATGATGTACGAACTCCGTGATCACGGTTTCTCCACCGCCGTCGGCATCGGTGGTGACCCGGTCGTCGGGACGCCGCACATCGACGTCCTCCAAGCGTTCGAGGAGGACCCGGACACGGACCTCATCGTCATGATCGGCGAGATCGGCGGCGACGCGGAGGAGCGGGCCGCGGCCTACATCGCCGACAACATCACCAAACCGGTCATCGGGTACGTCGCGGGCTTCACCGCGCCCCCCGGCAAGACCATGGGCCACGCCGGCGCCATCATCACCGGCTCCGCCGGCACCGCGCAGGCCAAGAAGCAGGCGCTCGAAGCCGCCGGCGTCCAGGTGGGGGAGACCCCGTCGCTGACCGCGATGCTGGCCCGCGAGGCCATCGCCGAACTGCGGCACGTCCGGCCCTGAGCCGGCGGGTCCGCGTCAGCCCTGGCTGGCGCGGACCCCGACCCGCAGGCCCACGTCCTTGAGCTGGGCCTCGGTGAACCGGTAGTCGTCGGTGACGGTCACGATCGAGTAGACGACCTTGTCGCCGGCCACGCTGAGAATGAGCTGGTAGGGCACTTCGTCCTCGTCGGCGGTGGCCTGCTTGACCGAGAACAGCCGGGTATTCACCTCCGTGCCGTCGGCACCGGTGCCGTCTACCTTCGAGAGCTCATTGACCTTCGCGGTGTTGACGCGGTCCCCGCACTGGGCGATCGCCAGCCCGAGCTTCTTGACGAAGGCGTCCGCGTCCTCGGCGTTGCGGAACTTGAACATCAACTCGTCCATGCCGAAGGTGGCGGGCGCCCGGTCGTCCTGCGTCATGAGGTAGGTCGCCTGCTCGCGCCGCGTCGGGCCCGGCTCGGTGGCGAGCGTCATGTTCTCGCATCCCATGCCCTGGCTCGTCAGGTCCGTGGGGTCGGAGGCCGTCCACCGCCCGGAGCCCGGACGGATCCGGGGCAGGTCCGAGGGAATCAGCCAACCGGCGGGCTCGACCAGCGGCACCACTGCCCCGGAGACCTCGGGCTCCACCGTGCAGGCGACGCCCTCGGCGTCGCACAGCTCGGTCTGCGGGCGGGCCAGGGCGCCGGCGGGCTCCTGGGAGTCGACGGGGCTGCCCGTGCGGGCGACGTCGAGGGTCTGCACCGCGGAACCCACCCGGGTCATCAGCACGGTGTGGAAGAGCGTGGGCTGGTTCTCGAAGGCCACGGTGAGCTGGAAGGCGCGGTCGCCCAGGCCCGTGACGTCCGAGGCGGAGACGATGCGAGCGGGGACCTCGTCGCACGACGACAGGGCGGCGGTGCGGGCGCTGAACATCTGCTCGGCCGCGGCCTCGGAGGCGTAGACGTCGATCCGGTGCAGGGCGGCGAGCTGGTCGTCGGCCGACGTCGCCAGGGTCCGTTGCAGTGACGTCGTCGGGTTCTGGACGGGGTTCTCCGTGCTCAGGCACGCCACGCGGCCCTCGTGGTCGGCCACGGCCTCGCTCGTGGCGGTCACCGCCCACGCCTCGGCGGAGGCGAACGCTGACAGATCCTCCCCGGTGACGAGGCTCGCCGTGGTGACGGCGGGAGCGCTGGGGCTCGCCGAGACCGACGGCGACGCGCTCGGGCCGGCCGGCGTGGCCGGCTCCCCGTCGCCGCGTGCGACCACGAACGCGATCGAGCCCACGGCCACGGCCCCGACGAGGCCACCGACGGCCCATTTCGCCAGCGACGATCCGATGGCCCGTCGGTCGACGTCCCGCGCGGGGGCGGGGCCGTGGTCCGGCCCGGGCGGGGTCTGTGACGACATCGCCGACCGGCGTGGGGCCGGACCGGACTCGTCCGAGTGATCCCCGGCCGAGCGCGGGAAGACGGGGGGCGGGATCGGGGTGACCGGGTCGGGCTGCGGCGATGCGCCGCGTCGCGGGCGGAAGATTTCGTCGGCTGGGGTAGGGTCCGGTTCCGGCGGGGAGGGGGCCGAGATCTCCTCCTGCCACGCACGGCGGGGCCTCATTTCGTCATCGTCGCCCATCTCGTCACCTCCCCGGAGCAGCCGGATTCAACTGGGGTACCGATGGGCAACACTACCGCCGCCTCGCAACCGTCGCGACGAACAGGAGCTGGAGACATGCCACGCCGCACCTTGTTACCCCGCACCGTCGCCGTCGACGTCGACGCCTCCTCGCATCCGGCCGGCGGGTCCCTGCGCTGGCCCTGGTATCTCCCTGCGGTCCTCGGGCCGCTCGCCGTGCTGCTGGGCGGATGGTTACTCCTCGCGGCCCTGGCGGTGGTCGGCTGGCTCACCTCCCCCGACGTGGCCGCGGCCGACGCTCTGCGGCTCGCCGGGCAGGTCCTGCTGCTCGCCAACGGCGGCGCGGTCGACATCGCTGGGCAGACCGTCTCCATCGCGCCCCTGGGGCTGAGCGCCCTGCTCGTGTTCCTGGCCCTGCCCGTCTCCGGGTCCGCCGCGCAGCGCGCGCAGGTGGCGGACCCCGACAGGGCCACGGGCGACCTGGTACTGCGTGTCGGCGGAACCTTCGGCGGTGTGTACGCCGCCGGCGTCGTCGTCGTGGCCGCGGCACTCGACGAGGCCACGGTCGGCGTCGTCGCGGGCTCCCTGGCCATCGGTGGGATCGCGGGCCTCTGGGGCGCCGCGCGCGGCATCGGGCACGACCCGACCGCGGCCTGGCCCCGGTGGCTGGCCGTCGTCCCGCGTGCGATGGGTGCGGCCCTGCTGACGGTGCTCGCCGGCGCCTCGGCGGCCCTGGCCGTCGCGCTGTACCAGGGGCGCGACGCGGTTACCGCCATCGTGGAGGCGCTCGGCGGTGGGGTCGCCGGCCTCGTGCTGCTCACCGCGCTCCACCTCATCTACCTGCCGAACCTCGTCCTCGCCGCCGCATCGTGGATCCTCGGGGCGGGATTCACTCTAGGCGACGGTTCCCTGCTCAGCATGTCCGGCGCGGACGTCGGGCTGCTTCCGGCCATCCCCGCCTTCGGCATCGTCCCCGCCGGTGAGGGGTCCTGGGCCTCGCTCTGGTGGCTGGTGATCGGCGCCGTCGCCGGCGCGGTCGCCGGGCTGGCGGTGGCCTGGGCCCGGCCCCGCGCACGGTTCGACGAGACCGCCCTCGTCGGGGGCCTGGCCGGCGTGCTGACCGGCCTTGCCGTCACGGTGCTGGCGGCTCTCGGGGCCGGCGGCCTCGGCTCCGGCCGTCTGGTGCATCTCGGGGCGAGGGTGCCGGAGCTGGCGATCTTCGCCCCCACCCTCCTCGGGCTCGGAGGCCTTGCGTCCGGCCTGGTCCTCGGCCTGGTCCGGCGGCCGTGGAAGCCCACCGAGGCGGCCACCGACGCCGCGGCGCCACCGGAGGAACCCGCCACAACCGCGGACGGGGAGGCCACGGTCCGGGTTGATCCGCCGTCGTCCACCGGCGAACAGGATGAAGGGCGGGCCGATGCGGGAAGGCCGGACCCCATAGGATGACCGGGTGACCACCCACGTCGTCGTACTGCTGTCCGGCTCCGGCACCCTGTGTCAGGCGCTCTTCGACGCGATCGACGCGGGCGAGGTGGATGCCGTCGTCGACGCGGTCGTGTCGGACCGGCCCGACGCCGCCGGACTCGAACGTGCCCGGGCCCGCGGGATTCCCGCGCTGGCCCATCCCCTGCGCAAGGGCGGCGACAGGGCCGTCTGGGACGTCGGCCTGCGTGACCTCGTCGAGACCTACCGGCCCGATCTCGTGGCCTCGGCGGGGTTCATGAAGCTGCTGGGCCCCGCGTTCCTGGAGCGTTTCGGCGGCCGCACCATCAACACACACCCCGCTCTGCTACCCAGCTTCCCCGGCATGCACGGCCCGCGCGACGCGCTGGCCGCCGGGGTCAAAGTGACCGGAGCCACCGTCTTCCTCGTCGACGCCGGCGTCGACACCGGTAAGATCCTGCTCCAAGGCGCGGTTGACGTGCTGCCCGACGACGACGTGGACTCGCTCCATGAACGCATCAAGGTGGTCGAGCGCCGACTGCTGATCCAGGCCGTGGCCGAATGGAAGGAAAGCACCCCGTGACCGATCTCATCCCGCTTCGCCGAGCCCTCGTCTCGGTCTACGACAAGGCCGGACTCGTCGACCTCGGTCGTGATCTGACCGCCGCCGGAGTGGAGATCGTCTCCACCGGGTCGACCGCGAGGACGCTCGCCGACGCCGGGGTCCCGGTTACGCCGGTGGAGCAGGTGACCGGTTTCCCCGAGTGTCTCGACGGGCGGGTCAAGACCCTCCACCCCCGCATCCACGCCGGCATCCTGGCCGACCGTCGCCTGGAATCCCACCGCGAGCAACTGGAGGACCTCGAGGTCGCGCCCTTCGACCTGGTCATCACCAACCTCTACCCGTTCGCGGCCACGGTAGCCTCCGGCGCGTCCGAGGACGAGTGCGTCGAGCAGATCGACATCGGCGGGCCCACCATGGTGCGCGCGGCCGCCAAGAACCACCAGTCCGTCGCGGTCGTCACCTCCGCCGAGCAGTACCCGATGCTGCGCGAGGCCCTGGCCGCCGGCGGCTTCAGCCTGGAGCAGCGCAAGGCGCTCGCCGCCGCCGCCTTCGTGCACTCCGCCACCTACGACGTCGCCGTGGCGTCGTGGATGGGCAGCGTGGTCACCGACACCTCCGGCGGCTCCGGATTCCCCTCCTGGGCGGGCGCGGCCTGGTTCAAGGTCGCCGACCTGCGCTACGGCGAGAACTCGCATCAGGGTGCGGCGGTCTACCGCAACTCCGACGGCACCGACGGCCTCGCCGGGGCGACCCAGCTCCACGGCAAGGAGATGAGCTACAACAACTACGTCGACGCCGACGCGGCCCGGCGCGCGGCCTACGACTTCGAGGAACCGGCCGTCGCCGTCATCAAGCACGCCAACCCTTGCGGCATCGCCGTCGGGGCCGACGTCGCGGAGGCCCACCGCAAGGCCCACGCCTGCGACCCGGTGTCCGCGTTCGGCGGCGTCATTGCCGCCAACCGCCGCGTGAGCGTCGAGATGGCCACCCAGGTGGCCGGCATCTTCACCGAGGTCATCGTCGCGCCCGGCTACGAGGACGGTGCCGTCGACATCCTCACGGCCAAGAAGAACATCCGCATCCTCATCGCCGGAGACGCGGACAACACCGGTATCTCCTTCCGTCAGATCGACGGCGGATTGCTGCTGCAGCAGACCGACGCCATCGACGCCGCCGGCGACGACCCGTCGAACTGGACCCTCGTCTCGGGCGAGGCCGCCGACGAGGAGACCCTCGAGGACCTCGCCTTCGCCTGGCGGGCGGTCCGCTCGGCCAAGTCCAACGCCATCCTCCTCGCCTCGGACGGGGCGTCGGTGGGCGTCGGCATGGGTCAGGTCAACCGCGTCGATTCCTGCCACCTGGCCGTCAACCGCGCCGGTGACCGGGCCACCGGATCGGTCGCGGCCTCCGACGCGTTCTTCCCCTTCGCCGACGGGGCCCAGGTGCTCCTCGACGCCGGCGTGAAGGCCATCGTCCAGCCCGGCGGCTCCGTCCGCGACCAGGAGGTCATCGACGCGGTCACCGCGGCCGGCGTCACGATGTACTTCACCGGCACCCGCCACTTCTTCCACTGACCCAGGAGGCACCGTGACCGCGCAGAAGCTCGACGGCAAGGCCACCGCCGCCGCCATCAAGGCCGAACTGACCGAGCGGGTCGCCGCGCTACGTGCCCGCGGCGTCGTCCCCGGCCTGGCCACCGTGCTCGTCGGGGAGGACCCGGCCAGCCAGAGCTACGTCAAGATGAAGCACCGCGACTGCGAGGAGGTCGGCATCGCGTCCGTGCGCGTCAACCTCCCGGCGGACGCCACCGCGGCGCAGTTGCAGGAGGCCATCGAGTCCCTCAACGCCGACGACGCGGTCACGGGCTACATCGTCCAGCTGCCCATCCCCAGACACCTCGACGAGAACTGGGCCCTGGGCCTCATCGACCCCGACAAGGACGCCGACGGCCTCCACCCGATCAACCTCGGCCGCCTCGTGCTCAACGAGCCCGCGACGCTGCCCTGCACGCCGCGCGGCATCGTCGAATTGCTGCGCCGCCACGGCGTCGAACTCAAGGGCGCCGAGGTGTGCGTCGTCGGCCGCGGCATCACCGTCGGCCGGCCGCTCGGCCTCATCCTCACCCGCCGCAGCGAGAACTCCACCGTCACCCTCTGCCACACCGGCACCCGCGACCTGGCCTCCCACACCCGCGACGCGGACGTCGTCGTGGCGGCCGCCGGGGTCCACGGGATGATCACCGCGGACATGATCCGCGAGGGCGCCGTCCTCGTCGACGTCGGTGTGAGCCGCATCGAGGGCAAGACGGTCGGCGACCTCGCCCCCGACGTGTGGGACAAGGCCGCCTGGGTCACCCCGAACCCGGGCGGCGTAGGGCCGATGACGCGGGCCATGCTGCTCAGCAACGTCGTCGACCGCGCCGAAGCCATCCATGCCGGCTAGGCGGGACAAACCGGCCGACTTCTATCCCAGCAACCCCTGGCCGCTGCTGCTCGTCCTCACCGCCGTCGCGGTCGGCGCCGGCTACGCGGCGTTCGGGCACTGGCGCCGGGCCTCACTGATGGTGGCCGGCGCCCTGGTGCTGGCCGGGCTGCTCCGCCTCGTACTGCCGCGGGATCTCGCGGGCCTGCTCGTGCTGCGCCGCAAGTGGATCGATGTCACGGTGTTCACGGTGCTGGGGCTCGCGACCGCCGCGGTGTCGCTCTTCGTCCCGCCGTCCACGTGACGGGCACCCCGCCGGCGGCCGGGTAGCATGATCGCCATGCACGTGACCGAGGTCCGCGAGGACGACGCCCCCGACGTGGCCGAAGGGCCCAGCTCCCGGATCCGGATCATCCTCTTCACGGAGATGCTGGTCTTCGCGACGCTCAGCCTGGTCGCCTCCTTCGTCCTGTCCTACGACGCGATCCTCCTGGCCGCGAACCCCGATGTGGTGCTCAGCTGCTCGATCAACGCGGTCTTCGACTGCGCCAAGGTCGGCGCGACCCCCCAGGCCAACGTCTTCGGCTTCCCCAACGCGTTCCTCGGCCTCATCGCCGAGCCGGTGGTCATGACCATCGCGGTGGCGTCGCTGGCCCGCACCCGGTTCCCGCGGTGGTTCATGTTCACCGCCAACGTCGTCTACCTTCTCGGCGTGATCTTCGCCTACTGGCTGCTGTACCAGTCCACCTTCGTCATCGGGGCGCTGTGCCCCTGGTGCATCACCGTCACCATCGCCACCACCTTCGTGTTCTGGTCGATGACCAACTGGAACATCCAGGAGGGCAACCTGTTCCTGCCGCCGCGGGCCCAGGAGAGGGCCATGGCGTTCGTCCGCGGCGGGTGGGTGACGATCGCCCTGATGCTGTGGCTGGCGGCCGTTGTGATGATCGAGGTCCTGCACTGGGTGTTCCGCATCATCTGATGCGGCATCCCGGGGGCGTGAGGGGACCCGCGGGCGGTAGAGTCGACGCAGAGACACGGATATCCGTCTGAGAGAGGAAACTGGAAGTGAGCACTGCCGCTCCCGTCAAGATCGCCGTCACCGGCGCCGCAGGCCAGATCTGCTACAGCCTGCTGTTCCGCATCGCCAGCGGTTCGCTGCTCGGCGACACCCCCATCGAACTGCGCCTGCTGGAGATCACCCCGGCGCTGAAGGCACTTGAGGGCGTCGTCATGGAGCTCGACGACTGCGCCTTCAGCAACGTCGTCAACATCGAGATCGGCGACGATCCGAACAAGGTCTTCGACGGCGTGAACCTGGCGATGCTCGTCGGCGCCATGCCCCGAAAGGCCGGCATGGAGCGCAGCGACCTCCTCTCCGCCAACGGAGCCATCTTCACCGCGCAGGGCAAGGCCCTCAACGCCGCCGCCGCCGACGACGTGCGCGTGCTGGTCACCGGCAACCCGGCCAACACCAACGCCCTCATCGCGCAGCAGAACGCGCCCGACATCCCGGCCGAGCGGTTCAACGCGCTCACCCGCCTCGATCACAACCGTGCGATCTCCCAGCTGTCGGCGAAGGTCGGCCGCCCGGTGGACGAGATCTCCCACATGACCATCTGGGGCAACCACTCGGCGACGCAGTACCCGGACCTGTTCAACGCCAAGGTCGGCGACCAGAGCGCCGCCGAGGTCGTGGGCGACCAGGACTGGCTGGAGAACACTTTCATCCCCACCGTCGCCAAGCGCGGCGCTGCGATCATCGAGGCCCGCGGCCTGTCGTCGGCGGCCTCCGCCGCCAACGCCACCGTCGAACACATGCGTGACTGGGTGCTCGGCACCGCCGAGGGTGACTGGGTGTCGATGGCCGTCCCGTCCGACGGCTCCTACGGCGTGCCCGAGGGCCTCATCTCCTCGTTCCCGTGCACCGTCACCGACGGCAGGTACGAGATCGTCCAGGGCCTCGAACTCAACGACTTCTCCCGCGCGAAGATCGACGCCTCCGTCGCCGAACTCGTCGATGAGCGCAACGCGGTCACCGAGCTCGGGCTGATCTGAGTCTCCCCGCAACCTCGTTCCGGGACCCGTCCGCCGTTATGCGGGCGGGTCCCGCTGGTTCCAGCAGATAGAGTTCACTCCATGCATCAGCTCGTCGTCACGTTCGACTGCCCGGACCGGCCGGGCATCGTGCACGCGATCACCGGCGGAATCGTGGCCGCGCACGGCAACATCACCGAACTTCAGCAGTTCTCCTCGCCCGACACCGGACACTTCTTCACCCGCGTTGAGGTCGAGGGCGCCCAGTGCGACGAGCTCGAGCGCGCCGTCGCGTCCGCCGCGGAGGGCTTCGGCGCCCGGTACCGGGTCGACGACGCCACCCGGCCCGCGCGGACCCTGATCCTCGCGTCCAAGGCCGGCCACGCCGTCAACGACCTGCTCTTCCGCTGGCACGCCGGCGACCTGCCGATCGACATCGTCGGCATCATGGCAAACCACGGCGTCCTCGCGCCCATGGCCGAGTTCTACGGCGTGCCGTTCACCCACCGCACCATCACCCCTGAGACCAAGGCCGAGTTCGAGGCCGAGGTGCGCCGCGTCGTCGAGGAGGAGGGCGTGGAACTGGTGGTGCTGGCCCGCTACATGCAGATCCTCAGCCCCGAACTGTGCGAGTTCCTCGCGGGCCGTGCCATCAACATCCACCACTCGTTCCTGCCCGGCTTCAAGGGGGCCAACCCGTACCGTCAGGCACACACGCGCGGCGTGAAGCTCATCGGCGCCACAGCCCACTTCGTAACGAGCGACCTCGACGAGGGGCCCATCATCGAGCAGAACGTCACCCGCGTCGACCACACCATGAGTGTGGCGAAGCTCGTCCGCAAGGGTCAGGCGCAGGAGTCGCAGACCCTCGCCGAGGCCGTGCACCTCTTCGCCGAACACCGGGTGCTCGTCGACGGCGACCGCACCGTCATCTTCCGCTAGGCAGGACCTGGAGCCCTTGTCCACCGACATAGCACTCATCGCGCTGTTCATCCTGGTGGGCGGCACCTTCGCCGCCGCCGAGATGGCGCTCGTGACCCTGCGCGAGAGCCAGGTGCGCGCCCTCGCCGCCAAGGGCAAGCGCGGCCGGGCGATCGAGCGTCTCACCTCGGACCCCAACCTGTTCCTGTCCGCCGTGCAGATCGGCGTCACGGTGTCGGGCTTCCTGTCGGCGGCGTTCGGCGGCGCCACGATCGCGGACGCGGTTAGCCCGTACCTGGTGGAGGCCGGGCTGCCCGAGCAGGTCGCGGGAACCGTGTCGCTCGTCGGCGTCACCGTCATCATCTCCTACTTCTCCATCGTCGTCGGGGAGCTGACGGCCAAGCGGCTCGCCATGCAGCGGGCCGAGGGCTTCGCGCTGGCCCTCGCGCCGCTCGTCTCCGGCATCGCAACCCTGGCCCGGCCGCTCATCTGGTTCCTGGGCGTGTCCACCGACGCCCTCGTGCGGATCCTGGGCGGGGACCCCAAGCAGTCGCGCGACGCGGTCACCGACGAGGAACTGCGCGCCATGGTGGTCAGCTCATCGACGCTGGGTTCCGAGGAGCGTCGCATCGTCGACGAGGTGTTCGACGCGGGGGAGCGGACCCTGCGCGAGGTGATGGTCCCGCGCACCGAGGTCGACTTCCTCCCCGCCGACATGCCCGTCAACCTCGCGTACCGCGAGGTGCGCGGCGCCCCGCACTCCCGCTACCCCGTCACCGACGGATCGTCGGACCGCATCATCGGCTTCCTGCACGTCCGTGACCTTATGGACCTCGAGGGCGCGGGGCGCGACGGCGAGGTGCGGTCCATGGCCCGCGAGGTGCTGTTCCTGCCTGACACGGTCCGGATCCTGCGGGCGCTGACCGCGATGCGGGCCGCGCGCTCGCACCTCGCGGTCGTCCGCGACGAGTACGGCGGAACAGCCGGCATCGTCACCTTGGAGGACCTGATGGAGGAACTCATCGGCGACATCAACGACGAGTACGACGTCGAGGACGGCGAGGCCCCGAAGCACGTCAACGAGGTCGACGGGCTGACCACCATCGAGGAGTTCGCCGAGCTCACCGGCTTCGTCATCCCGGAGGGCCCGTACGACACCGTCGCGGGCTTCTTCATGTCGGTCCTCGGCCGGCTGCCCAGCCTCGGCGACGCCGCCACGGTGACCCTCGCCAGCGACACCGGTCCCGAGGAGGCCGTGGGTCGCTTCACCCTCGAGGCAACCCACATGGACGGCCGCCGCGCCGCCTGGTTCTCGCTCCGTCGGGAACCGCTACCCGGGGGCGAGGTGGATGGCTGACGACGGCCTGGGCCTCCTCACCGGCCCGAAGGTCGAGCCGCTGCTGCGGGCCGCGGTCGAGCACCAGGGGGGCCGGCTGAAGTCGTGGTCTCTCGACCACGTCGACGCCACGCCGCACCAGTCCACCACCGCGACTTACGTGGCCACCGTCGAGTGGGTGGCCGGCGAGCGCACCGAACTGCTCGGCGTCAGTGCCCGCACCGGGGAACTGACCGAGGCCGACGCGCGCGCGGAAATCTTCGCCGACGGCCGACGACGCGTGGCCGTGTGGCTCTACCCCCACGATCCCGACCTCCTGGGCCTGCCGACCGCCGCCTTCCCCGAGCGGATGGCGGAGGCGCTCAACCGCGGATCGGTGCTGTCGCGCCCGGTGTCGGCCGAGCACCTCGACCTCACCATGGTGGGGTACCGGCCCCGTCGCCGCGCGGTGGTCCGCGTCGACGTCTCCGATCCCCACGAGGTCCTCTACGTGAAGGTGCTGCGCGAACGCGTCTTCGACGGCGTCCGCACCCGCCACCTGATGCTGCGGCGGGCCGGTATCCCGGCTCCCGAGGTGGCGTTGGCCACCGACGACCACCTGCTCGTGCTGCGCCGGCTCCCGGGGACCGCGCTCGCGAAGGCGCTCTTCGACCCCGGCGACCCCTGCAGCGCCGAGGAGATCGTCGATGTGCTCGACTCGATGCCGATGGAGGTCGCGTCGCTGGAACGCAGGCCGCCGTGGGCCGACGCCGTCGGCCACTACGCGGGCGTCATCTCGGCCACCCTCCCGGACCTCGAGGAGGAGCTCCGATGGATGACCGACCGGATCACCTCCGGCCTCGCGGGGCTCCCCCCCGGGGACGAGCCCACCCACGGCGACTTCCACGAGGGACAGGTGCACGTGTCGGGCGGACGCATCGTGGGGATCCTCGACGTGGACACGATCGGCCCCGGCCGGCGCGCCGACGACCTGGCCTGCCTGATCGGGCACCTGTCGACCATCCAGCGCATGTCCCCGGACCAGTCGGAGCAGGTGAGGGACCTGCTCGCGCGCTGGGTCCCGGTCTTCGACCGGCGGGTGGACCCCGTCGAACTGAGGCTGCGTGCCGCCGCCGTGGTGATCTCGCTCGCCACCGGGCCCTACCGGAGCCAGGACGTGGACTGGCGCCAGCAGACGCTGGGCATGGTCCGGTCCGCCGCGGCGCTGGTGCGCCAGGTGAGCCGGTCCTGAGCGCCGCATTGTTGCGGATTTATAACGATCAAGTTTCCGATTCGGGGGTTGCGGGCCTGGGCGGCTATGGTCGGGTTGCCCCGTATTATCGTGCAGGAGGATCCTTCGTGAAGAAGTCCATGTTGAGCGTGCTGGCGCTGTCCGCGGCGTCCGCTCTGACCCTTGCCGGCTGCGCCGAGCCGCCGAGCACCACCCCTACTTCCGCTGAGGCCACCGACTCCGCGTCGGCGACCTCCGAGGCCGCGGCCGCCCCCACCACGGACTTCACCGCGTGCATGGTCTCCGATGCCGGCGGCTTCGATGATAAGTCCTTCAACGAGACCGCCTACGCGGGCATGACGATGGCGAAGGACGAGTTCGGTATCCAGACCAACGAGATCGAGTCGAACGCCGAGGGCGAGTACGCCGGCAACGTTCAGGCGATGATCGACGCCAACTGCAACATCATCGTCACGGTCGGCTTCGCGCTGGCCAACGCCACCGAGGCGGCCGCCAAGCAGAACCCCGACGTCGACTTCGCGATCGTCGACAACTCCTCCTTCGAGGGCGTCGACAACGCCAAGGGTCTCATCTTCAACACGGCCGAGCCCGCCTTCATGGCCGGCTACCTGGCCGCGGGAATGACCGAGACCGGCACCGTCGGCACGTTCGGCGGCGCCAACTACCCGACCGTGACCATCTTCATGGACGGCTTCGCCGAGGGCATCAAGTACTACAACGAGCAGAAGAGCGCCGACGTGCAGCTCATCGGCTGGGACGAGGAGGCGCAGGACGGCCAGTTCGTCGGCGGTGACAACCCGTTCGGTGACATCCCGGGTGGCAAGAACACCGCCAGCACGCTGATCGCCCAGGGTGCGGACATCATCCTTCCCGTCGCCGGCCCGGCCGGCCTCGGCGCTCTCCAGGCCGCGCAGGAATCCGACGGCAAGGTCAACGCGATCTGGGTCGACACCGACGGCTACGAGTCGGCCGGCGAGTACGGCGCGTCGATCATCTCCTCCGTGGAGAAGGGCATGGATGTCGCGGTCTACGAGGCCATCAAGGCGTCGATGGACGGCAACTTCTCCTCCGACCCGTACGTCGGCACCCTGGACAATGGCGGGGTCTCCCTCGCCCCGTTCCACGACTTCGACTCCGAGGTCCCCGAGGAGCTGAAGGCCGAGCTCGAGCAGATCAAGGCCGACATCATCGCCGGCGACATCACCATCGCCTCCCCGGCCCAGCCCAGCTGAACCGAACAGAGGTTTCTCGACGCGGGAGGGGTGCGCATGCGCCCCTCCCGCGTCGTTTCCCACCCTGCCTACCCCCACCCGATACGCTGTTCACGCTCAGGCAAGGCGAAGGAGGACCAGTGTCAGTGACCGCCTCGAAGGAGCCGACGGCGCCAGTGCTGTCGTTGCAGGGCATCACGAAGAGATTCGGCTCGCTCACCGCCAACGACTCCATCAGCATCGATGCCGTCCCCGGCAGGATCCACTGCCTGCTCGGCGAGAACGGTGCCGGGAAGTCGACGCTGATGAACATCCTGTTCGGCCTGCTGCAGCCCGATGAAGGCGAGATCCGGCTGGGGGAGAAGAGGCTCGAACTCACCAACCCCAAGCAGGCCATGGCGGCCGGCATCGGCATGGTGCACCAGCATTTCATGCTCATCCCGGTGTTCACAGTGGCGGAGAACATGGTGCTCGGGCACGAGCCCAGCCGTGCCGGAGTCCTCGACCTCGCATCCGCCCGGACCCTCGTGCGCGACCTCAGCGCCCGTTACAAGCTCGACGTCGACCCTGACGCGCTCGTCGGGGACCTTCCCGTCGGGATCCAGCAGCGCGTCGAGATCCTCAAGGCCCTAGCGCACGACGCCTCCTACCTCATCTTCGACGAGCCCACCGCCGTGCTCACCCCGCAGGAGATCTCCGAGTTGATGTCGGTGATGCGCACGCTGCGCGACGAGGGACGTGCCATCATCTTCATCACCCACAAGCTGCGCGAGGTCCGCGAGGTGGCCGACGACATCACGGTGATCCGTCGCGGAACGGTCGTGGGGGAGGCGGAGCCCGACACGTCGGAGGCGGATCTCGCGTCCATGATGGTGGGCCGCGCCGTGGACCTCACCGTCAAGAAGAAGCCCGCCGAACCCGACCGGGAGCGTCTCGTCATCGACGACCTCACCGTGGCGAGCCCATCGGGCGCGGTCGCGGTCGACGGGCTGTCCCTCACGGTCCGCGGGGGGGAGATCGTTGTCATCGCCGGCGTTCAGGGCAACGGGCAGACCGAACTGGCGGAGGCGCTTCTCGGCACCATGCAGCCCGTCTCCGGGCGGATCAAGCTCGACGGCGCCGACATCACGCAGTCGAAGCCCGCGGGCACGATCAAGGCGGGCCTCGGGTACGTGCCGGAGGACCGGCACCGTGACGGCTTCGTCGGCGAGTTCTCGATCGCCGAGAACCTCGTCCTCAACAACCTCGACGCGTTCAGCCGCCGCGGCGCGCTCGACCTCAAGCGGATCGCCGAGAACGCCGACGAGCGGATCGAGGAGTTCGACATCCGCACCAGCGGATCGGCCGCCCAGCCCGTCAAGTCGCTTTCCGGTGGCAACCAGCAGAAGGTCGTCCTGGCCCGTGAGTTGTCACGCGACCTGTCGGTGCTCGTCGCCAGCCAGCCCACCCGCGGCGTCGACGTCGGCGCCATCGAGTTCCTGCACGGGCGCATCGTCGAGGAACGGGACCGCGGCACCGCCGTGCTGATCGTGTCGACGGAACTGGACGAAGTCGAGTCGCTGGCCGATCGGATCGCCGTCATGTACCGCGGACGCGTCGTCGGCGTCGTCGCGCCGGACACCCCGCGCGACGTCCTCGGACTCATGATGGCCGGGGTCGGCTACGACGAGGCGGTCGCCACCATCGAGGGAGCCAACGCATGAGCGAAGCCACGTCCGTGAAGAAGCGCCCCGAGTGGGTCAACACGTTGATCATCACCGTCGCCTCCTTGCTGCTGGCGTTCATCGTGAGCTCCGTCATCATGGTCGCGACCGATCCCGAGGTGGCCGCCACCTGGGCGTACTTCTTCGCCCAGCCGGGTGACGCGCTCGCGGCCACGTGGGGCAAGATCTCCGACACTTTCTACGCCATGTACGTGGGATCGATGGGGTCGTGGGTGGCGATCACCGACACTACTGCCGAGGCGGCGCCGCTGATCAGCGCCGGTCTGGCGGTCGCGGTCGCGTTCCGCGCCGGCCTGTTCAACATCGGTGCCCAGGGCCAGGCGATGGTCGGAGCACTGACCGGGGCCTTCGTCGGCTTCACCGTCAAGGGCCTGCCGCTGGTGATCCACCTCCCGCTCGTCATCGTCGTCGGCGTCATTGCCGGCGCCATCTGGGGCGGCATCGTCGGCGTGCTCAAGGCTCGTACCGGCGCCCACGAGGTCATCGTGACGATCATGATGAACTACATCGCCGGCAGCCTCCTCGCGTTCTTCATGCTGCAGCCGGCCTTCCAGGCCCCGGGGCGCGTCGACCCGATCTCGCCCGTCCTCGAATGGTCGGCGACCATGCCGCGCATCGCCGGAACGAGGCTGCACCTGGGCTTCGTGCTCGCCATCCTCGCGGCCGTCGGCATCTGGTGGCTCCTCGAGCGCACCAAGTTCGGCATCCACCTCAAGGCCGTCGGCCTCAACCCCAGCGCGGCCGCGACGTCGGGCGCCAGCGTCGCGCGCGTGACCATGCTGACGATGGCGCTCGCGGGCGCCCTGGCGGGCTTCGCCGGCGTCATCGTGGTCACCGCCCCGGAGCTGCTCACGGGCACGCCGCCGCAGATGACCGGCACAATCATCGGCACCCTCGGGTTCGACGCCATCACCGTTGCACTGCTCGGCCGGTCCCGCCCGCTGGGCGTGATCTTCGCCGGCCTGCTGTTCGGCGCGCTCAAGGCATCGCGCCGCACGATGGTGACGATGGCCGGCACGCCCGATCAGCTCACCGACCTGATCCAGGCCCTCATCGTGTTGTTCGTGGCGGCGCCCGCGTTCGTCACCTCGCTGTTGCCGTTCCTGCGCGAAGGCAAGGCCAAGCAACCGTCCGTCCCGTCGTCGAAGGTGGCAGAAGCGTGAGCGTCGACATCATCCCCACCACCACCGCGCACGCCACCGTCGAGTCGCCGGAGCGCCGTACGCAGCGGATGACCACCGGCGGCCTCATCACGGTGGTCGGTGCACTCCTCGTCTGGATGGCGTTCACCGTCGACAAGTCAGGTCTCATCGCACTGTCCGACGCGTTCGCCGACGTTCAGCTGCCGACCATCGAGGTGCCGGGGACGGCGACCATCCTGGTGTGCGCCGTCGTGGTGCTCGCCGCGGGCATCGGGTTCCTCACCAACTCCATCCAGGGCCGGGTGCGGACCACCGCGGGAGCCCTCGCGGGGCTGGGCGTGGTCGTCGGCTTCATCGTGTGGGCCGCCGCGAGCTCGACGCTGCCGTTCACTCTGACCAGCCAGTTCAACCTGACGCTGGAGTACGCCACGCCGCTGTTGTTCGGCGTTCTGGCGGGCGTGCTCTCCGAGCGGGCCGGTGTGGTCAACATCGCCATCGAGGGCATGTTTCTCACCGCCGCCTTCGCGGCGTCGATCAGCTACTCCCTGACCCAGTCGTTCGTCGCGGGCCTGATCGCGGCGGCGCTCGCGGGCGCCATGATGGCCGCGGTCCTCGCGGTGTTCGCCCTCAAGTACCTGGTCGAGCACGTCATCATCGGCGTCGTGGTCAACCTGTTGGCCACCGGCCTCACCGGCTTCATCTACCAGCAGCTGGTCACCGCGGATCCGGCGGCCTTCGGTAGCGTCCAGCCCATGCAGGACTGGGCCATCCCGGGCCTGAGCTCGATCCCGTTCCTCGGGCCGATCCTGTTCGAGCAGACGGCGCTGACCTACCTCGGGATCGTGTCGATACCGGTCGTGGCGTTCCTGCTGTTCCGCACCACCTGGGGCCTGCGCGTCCGCTCGGTCGGCGAACATCCCCACGCGGCGGACACCGTCGGCATCAACGTCATCTGGACCAAGGCCTCGTCCGTGCTGCTCGGTGGTCTGTTCGCCGGCCTGGGCGGCGCCTACTTCACCATCGGCTCGGTGGGGGCTTTCCAGGACAACAACCCCACCGCCGGCAACGGGTTCATCGCCCTCGCGGCCGTGATCATGGGCCGCTGGAACCCCATCCTCGCCGCCCTCATGGCGCTGTTCTTCGGCTTCGCCCGCGCGTTGGCGCAAACCACGAAACTGATGCAGCTGCCCATCCCCAGCGAGTTCATCGAGATGCTGCCGTACCTGGCGACCATCGTCGCCGTCGCCGGCCTCGTCGGCAGGGTCCGTGCGCCTGCCGCCGACGGCATGCACTTCGTGAAGAGCCACTGATGCCGGAGGTCGGCATCGACTGGGACGCCCTGCGCGCCGTCGCGGTGGACCTCGCGGGGAGGGCGTACGCGCCGTACTCGAACTACTCGGTGGGGGCCGCGGCGCTCGTCGACGACGGTCGGGTGGTGAGCGGCTGCAACGTCGAGAACGCGGCCTACGGCGTGGTGCTGTGTGCCGAGTGCGGGCTGATCTCGGATCTCGTCGCCGGGGGCGGGGGACGCCTGGTGGCGTTCACCTGCACCAACGGCGACGGCGAGGTCATCACTCCCTGCGGACGGTGCCGCCAACTCCTGTTCGAGCACGGCGGCAACGGGCTGCTCATGGAGACGCCCGCGGGCATCCTGACGCTGGCCGACATGCTCCCTCAGGCCTTCGGCCCGGCCGATCTGGACGCCGCGCGCTGACGCCGGCTCCGCCACTCCAGTGGCAGTTCTTGCCGCGAGTACCCGGCAACTTCTGACACTGGAAGGCCGGCGGGCGCCCCACGGTATGCGGCGTGCGGCCGGGGGCTGCCGGTCGGGTAGTTTGGCGCCATGCTGACGATCGACGACATCCGGCCCCTGCCCAAGGTGGCGCTCCACGACCACCTCGACGGCGGGCTGCGGCCCGCGACCGTCATCGAGCACTGCGCCGAGAACGGCCACGAGCTGCCCACCGCCGAGCCCGAGGCCTTGCGGCGCTGGTTCTTCGAGGCCGCGGACTCGGGCTCGCTCGTGCGCTACCTCGAGACGTTCGAGCACACCGTCGCCGCCATGCAGACCGCCGCGCAGCTGGCCCGCGTCGCGAAGGAGTTCGTCCTCGACCAGGCCGCGGATGGGGTCGTCTACGCCGAGGCGCGCTACGCCCCACGGCAGCACCAGCAGCAGGGTCTCACGCTCGAGGAGATCGTCGAGGCCGTCCGCGACGGCCTGGCCGCAGGCATGGCCGAGGCCGCGGCCGAGGGCCGCCCCATCGAGGCGCGGCAGATCCTCACCTCCATGCGGCACACGGAGCCGTCGACAGACATCGCCGAACTCGCGCTGAAGTACCGCGACGACTCGGTGTGCGGCTTCGACATCGCCGGCGCCGAGGCCGGCTTCCCGGCGTCACGCTTCGAGGAGGCGTTCCGGTACCTGAAGACCAACAGCATGTTCTTCACCATTCACGCCGGGGAGGCCGAGGGGCCGACGTCGGTGTGGGAGGCGGTCCAGCTCTGCTCCGCGACCCGCCTCGGCCACGGGGTGCGCATCATCGAAGATATCGACCTCAGCGGCGATGCCGCCAAGCTCGGCCGGCTGGCGGCCTACGTGCGAGACGCCCGCATCGCGCTCGAGGTGTCGCCGTCCTCGAACCTGCAGACCGGCATCGCATCGAGGATGACCGAGCACCCCGTCGGGCTGCTCCACGACCTCGACTTCAACGTGACCGTCAACTGCGACAACCGCCTGATGAGCGGAACCACCATGTCGCGGGAGTTCGCGCTGCTCGCCGAGGCGTTCGGCTGGGGCCTCGACGACGTGGAGCGCGCCACCGTGGGCGCGATGCGTGCCGCGTTCCTCCCGCACGACGAGCGCGAGCGGCTCGTCGCCGAGGTGATCGAACCGGCCTACGCCGCGCGACGGTGATAATCGAACTCCCGGAGGGGGCGGCGCGGGTCTCCGTCCGCTGGGCAGGGCCCCGCGGGGCGAGCGACGTGGTGGGTCATCTGGTCGCCGCCAACGACGACTGGTACGTGGTCCTGCCCGAGGCCGGGCCCGCGGTGTGGGTTCCCAGAGCCGAGGCGGAGGCCGTCCGGCGGGTGCCGGAGCGGACCGTGCTTCCGCAGTCGCGGTCCGACGACCTCGAGCGGGCCCTCGATGCCGCGCGCCCGGCCATCCGGCGCGCCCGGCTGGGCGGCTGGCGGCTCGGCGACCACCGGATCGTGGCCGTGGGCGAGCCTGGCATGCCGGTGGCCGAGGCCCTGGAGGCCGCGGAGAAATGGTCCGGCCGCCCGGCGAGCGTCCGCTGCGCGGAGGGTCGGGCCACGTCGTTCGAGGGTCTGGGGTTCGAGGTCGCCGGCCGACGCGTCGTCCTCGCCGGCGACCGGACCGGCGGTGTCCCCGGAACGGTCGGGCTCACGCGCGGGGCGGTGCTGGACCTGGACATCGCCGACGCCAGGGCGCGGGCGGTTGCCGAGGAGGCCGGATTCGTGGAGCGCTATCGCGCCGTCGTGCTGGCCCGCCCCTGACACAGGCCCAGCCGTCGACGTCACAGGTGGGGAGCAGCCGGTCACGGCGCCGGGGCCCTGGCGGCGATCCACTAGGCTGACGCGGGTGATCGTTGCCGCCGCCGATGGTTCCGCCCTGTCCAACCCCGGCCCCGCGGGCTGGGCCTGGTACGTCAGCGACGACATCTGGGCGGCGGGCGGATGGGAGCACGGCACCAACAACATGGGCGAACTCATGGCGGTGCTGGACCTGCTGCGCTCCACCGAACACCTCGACGAGCCGCTGCGCGTGCTGTGCGACTCCCAGTACGTCATCAACTCCCTGACGAAGTGGATGCCCGGCTGGAAGCGACGGGGCTGGAAGAAGGGCGACGGGAAGCCGGTCCTCAACGTCGAACTCATGAAGGAACTCGATGCCGCCCTACGGGGCCGGAAGGTCGACTTCGAATGGGTGAAGGGCCACGCGGGCCACAGCATGAACGAAGCCGCCGACGAACGGGCCCGCGCCGCCGCGACCGCCATGCAGCGCGGCACCCCCGTCGACGCCGGGCCCGGTTTCCCCGACACCGCCAGGCCCACAGCGCGCGCGGACTTCGAGGTGGGCTCCACCGACCCCGAACCCGACCTGTTCTCCGGAGCCCCGGAGCCGGCCGACGACGAGGCCCCGAAGGCGGTGCCGGGCACGGCCGGTCCCCGGATGAAGGCGAGGCTCGTCGGGCTCACGCGGGCCGCCGTCGACGACCCCGCCGCGGCGCCGCTGCACCCCGGCTTCGCCGCGCACTCGTCCGACGGGGAGACCACGTCGGGCGTCCCGTGGCCGGGAGGCGGGGAGGTCGAGTTCCTCGCCGTGGACTCGCTGGGCACCGACGCCGGGCTGGTGCGGTGGCGCACCGGCGACGCGATACACGCGGCCGTCTGGCAGGAGATGCCCGCAGGCTGGCGCCTGCGCTTCGCCGGGATGAGCGGACCCGCCCCGCGAAGATAGGATGTCGCGCATGAGTCACGTTCTTGCCGCCGTCGCCTGGCCATACGCCAACGGCCCCCGCCATATCGGCCACGTCTCGGGCTTCGGAGTTCCCTCCGACGTGTTCGCGCGCTACATGCGCATGGCAGGTCACGACGTGCTCATGATCTCCGGTTCCGACGAGCATGGCACCGCCATCCAGGTGAAGGCGGACTCCGAGGGACTCACCCCCCGCCAGACCGCGGACAAGTACCACGCCCAGATCGTCGAGGACCTCCAGGGGCTCGGGCTGGCCTACGACCTGTACACCCGCACCACCACCCCCAACCACTACAGCGTGGTGCAGGACATCTTCACCGCCCTCTACGACAACGGCTACATCGTCGCGAAGACCCAGATGGGCGCCATCTCCCCGTCGACCGGCCGCACGCTCCCGGACCGGTTCATCGAGGGCACCTGCCCGCTGTGCGGCTACGACAACGCCCGCGGTGACCAGTGTGACAACTGCGGCAACCAGCTCGACCCGGCCGACCTCATCAACCCGAAGTCGAAGACCAACGGCGAGACCCCGAAGTTCGTCGAGACCGAGCACTTCTTCCTCGACCTCCCGGCGCTGGCCGACCAGCTCGGCGAGTGGATCGACACCCGCGAGGACTGGCGCCCCAACGTGCTGAAGTTCTCCCACAACCTCCTCTCCGAGATCCGGCCGCGCGCCATCACGCGCGACCTCGACTGGGGCGTCCCGGTCCCGCTCGACGGCTGGCGCGACGCCGCCATGAAGCGCATCTACGTGTGGTTCGACGCCGTCATCGGCTACCTGTCGTCGTCGAAGGAGTGGGCGAAGCGCTCCGGGGACCCCGACGCGTGGCGCAACTTCTGGAACTCGCCCGACGCGAAGTCCTACTACTTCATGGGTAAGGACAACATCGTCTTCCACTCGGTGATCTGGCCGGGCATCCTGCTGGGCGCCAACGGCCAGGGCGAGCGCGGCGGGCACATCCGCGAGTCGCTCGGCGAACTGCAGCTGCCGACCGAGGTCGTCAGCTCCGAGTTCATGACCATGAAGGGCTCCAAGGTGTCCAGTTCCCGCGGAGCGTCGATCTTTGTCGGGGACTTCCTCGCCGAGTTCGGGCCCGACGCGCTGCGCTACTACATCGCCGTCGCGGGCCCGGAGAACCAGGACACGGACTTCACCTGGGAGGAGTTCGTCCGCCGCATCAACTTCGAGCTCGCCAACGAGTGGGGAAACCTGGTCAACCGGTCGGTCTCGATGGCCAACAAGAACGTCGGCGCCATCCCCGAGGCGGGCGAACTGACCGACGCCGACCGGGCCCTCCTCGAAGAGTCCAGCGCCGCCTTCGGCGTCGTCGGCGACCACATCGCCGCCCGCCGGTTCAAGGCGGGGATCACCGAGGCCATGCGCATCGTCGGGCTGGCGAACAAGTACCTGTCCGACCAGGAGCCGTGGAAGCTCAAGCATGATCCGGCCCGCCGCGACACCGTTCTCCACGTCGCCCTCCAGGCGGTGTCGGACTGCAACACGCTGCTGACGCCCTACCTGCCGCACTCGGCTCAGCGGGTGTTCGAACTCCTCGGCGGCGAGGGCGTGTGGGCGGCGCAGCCACGCATCGTCGAGGTCACCGACGGCGACGTCACCTACCCGACGCTGCAGGGCGACTACGCGGCGCAGCAGGCCGTGTGGGAGCCGCGGCCGATCGTCGCCGGCACGCCGCTCAGCAAGCCGACCCCGCTGTTCGCGAAGCTCGACGACAAGCTCGGCGTCACCGGCCCGAGCTGGGCTCCGATCGCCGACTGACGATCCGCAGCGCCCGTCGCATCGGGACGGGGGTGAAGCCCGCCCCGATCGCGGCCCGGCGCAGCGCGGGCTCGGCGCGGTACAGCGCGAGTCCGCGGCGCAGCAGCACGAGCGGGGGTTTGCGTCGCTCCTTGAGGTCGCGTGCCAGGCGGCGCGCGAAGTTCGGGACCCTGCCCCGGTCCAGCCACACCGCGTCGACCGGGATCCCCGCCGCGCGGGCGGCGGCCAGCGTCTCGATGGCGAAGATCCCCTCCGCGACGATCACCCGGGCGTCGCCCAGCGTCATGTGCCGCATGCCGATTCGACGCGACAGCGAGATGTCGTAGACCGGCACGTCGGCTTCGCCGTCGGCGAGCAGCCGGCCGATGGTGGCCAGCGCCAGGTCCTGGTCCCAGCAGCGCACGTCGTCCCAGTCGGGGATTCCCATCGGCGTGGCCGGAAGACCATCGTGGTCGGCGTCGAAGTAGAAGTCGTCGAGCGACAGAGCCGCCGCGTGCCCGTCGGCCGTGGCGAGCCGCGTCAGGTGCGACTTCCCGCTGCCGGACGGGCCGGCGACGAGGAGGAGCGACCGGGTCATTGGAGAAGAGTAGCGCCCCCTCGCGGGCCGGCTACCAGGAGCCGCCGCCTCCGCCGCCGAAGCCGCCTCCGCCGCTGAAGCCGGAGAATCCGCTGGAGCCTCCGGTCGACTGGCTCATGCCGTCGACGCGGGCCGCCTGCATGGCGCTCGACATCGAGTGGGTGAGGTTGTTCATCGCGGACGCGAAGTAGTAGCCGTGCAGCAGGTCGGCGCCCACGTACCACGACGTGTCGGCCTGGTAGATGCCCTGGGCGCCGAGGTCGGCGAACAGCTTCGACCAGCGGTCCGCCACACCGAACACCATCGCGTACGGCAGGTACTTACTGAAGATGTCCTCGCCCTCCTCGAACTGGAGAGTCTCCTTCTCGGCGGTGCGAAGGTACAGCTCGAATCCCTTGGCCTGCGCCAGGTAGGCCGAACCGGTGGCGGTGCGCTTGCGGAACTTGCCGGACATGATCATCAGCCCGATGCCGAACACCGCGAGCGGGATGCCGATGAGGCCCCAGCCCACGCTGGCCCCGATGAACGTGAGGAGCACGCCGCCGCCGATCGCGAGGGCCCCCAGCACGATGGGAACCATCTGCGCCGTCGCCGGGTTGCCCTTGAACCAGCCCTTCTGCACCACCGACGCGTACAGGCCGTCACGGGCGTGGGGGAGGACCTCGGCGAACTTGGCCTTCTTCAGCTCGGTCGAGGAGCGGATCGTGCGGCCCTGGAACAGATCGGCCAGCAGCTTGTCCTCGTACGGCTCCAGGCGGCCGCCCGGCCGGTGAAGGGCTTCCAGTGTGAAGTCGCTCTTCGACTGCGAGTGGATCTTGAGGTAGCCGCGCACCGCCAGGTCCACGATGGTGGCTGACACGTCTATGTTGTCGGCCGTGGTGTCCATCAGCGTGCCGATCTCGCCGGGGGTGGCGCCCTTCGGGGGATGGAACTGGACGGCGACCGGGAACCGACCCTGCTTCGGACCGACGCGGCCCTGCTCGCCGCCCGTGGGCGTCAGCCCGGGAGTAAGGCCGAGGTAGACATCGTCGCGGGCGTGCCGGCGGCGGATCGCCACCAGGCCGGCGATGGCGGCTATGAGGCCCGCACCCGTCACGATGCCGGTGCCCGGCGTCAGCTCGAAGGAGTTCGACAGGGTGACCCGCCGGGCCTTTTCCTGCTCGACGCCGGGGAATGTCCCCACCGGGTAACCGGCGACGACCTGCATCGTGGTGCCCGCCGACAGTGAGTCGAGAGAGTAGGTGGCGGTGTCGCCGGTGAGCTCCGCCTCACACGGCGTCGTGACGTCCGGGCCGTAGAAGCAGGCCACCTGCTCGGGGGCGACGGGGCCGGTGACCGACACGGAGATGTTGGAGAAGTCGGACTCCCAGGCGCGGCCGATGACGTCCCAGTTGAACTCGTCGAGGCCGCTCTGGGGGTGGTCGGTGGCGATCAGGCCGGTGACGTCGTAGGACACGGTGTAGTCCTGCGGGGACTCGTTCCAGATGTTCTCGCTGCCGATCCGGATGCTCAGGATGTCGTTGTCGCGCTCGAGCAGCACCGCGGCGCTGGCTCCGCTGGGCGACTCGACCTCGATGTTCGAGTAGTCGAACACGTAGTTCTCGTCCGGATTGGCGCCGTCCTCCTGGAGCGTGGGCAGCAGGATGTACGGCCCGCGGCCCCGCACCACGGAGAAGTCCATGGTGAAGTCGAGCGTCACGTTGGCGACGCCGTCGGGGTCGAGCACCACATCGACGTCGTAGCGGGTGATCGGGGCGGAATCCGCGGCCGATGACGGCATCACCCCCAGCCACGCGGCCGTGACGGCCAGAACTAGGGCGAGCAGACCGGCGCGCAGCTTCGTCATGCTTCCACTGTATCCGGGCGCCCCAGGCACCGTCTGCCGGATCAGGCGTCGACGCCCAGGGCTCCTGCCATCTCATGCCGCAGCCGTGCCAGGCGCTCCACGGCAACGCCCCGGGCCGCCGCCACGTCGGTCGACTCCTCCGGGCTCAGCCGCACCTCCAGGTAGCACTTGAGCTTCGGTTCGGTGCCCGAGGGGCGCGCCACCACGTGCAGGCTCGCGCCGCTCAGCTCCACGGCGTCGGTGGGGGGAAGAGTGCCCGTGGTGCCGTGGATGAGGTCCGTCACCTCGACGGACTCGTCCAACAGCGTCGACGGCGGGTCGTCGCGCAGGCGGGTCATCGCGTCGGCGATGAGGGACAGGTCCGCGACGCGCACGGACAGCTGCGACGTGGCCGTCAGGCCGTACTCGCGGGCGAGGTCGTCGAGCAGGTCCGCGAGCGTGCGGCCCTCGGCCTTCAGAGCCGCGGTGACCCGCAGGACCGCCAGAGCGGCGGTGATGCCGTCCTTGTCCGGTACGGCCGACGAGTCGACGCAGTAGCCGATGGCCTCCTCGTAGCCGAATGCGAGGTCCGGCACACGGCCGATCCACTTGAAGCCGGTCAGCGTCGTGACGTGGTCCCGACCCGCGGCCGCGGCCATGCGGCCGAGCAGCGTCGACGACACGACGGAGTTCGCGAAGGTCCCCGGCACGCCGCGGGTGATGGCGTCGTGGCCGAGGATCGCGCCCAGTTCGTCGCCGGTGAGCATCC
>JAUHXZ010000104.1 GCA_030426725.1 Actinomycetes bacterium | reverse complement strand
CCGGGCTCATGCTCGCCCGGCTGGCGGGCGACACCTCACAGCCACGCGATGTGGTCCTCGATGCCGAACTACTCCCCGGGCATTCGGTCGGCGCCCCGGAGGTCGCATTCCGGGCACGCCGTACGACGTCGGGCCCCGGCGGCTTCCGGACGGCCGACGCCGGGCGCTAGTCGGGTCAGGTGTGCGCGCCGGGGTCTGGCTCGATCGCGTCGGGCGCGAACTCGAGCACCGCGTAGGTGAAGTCCCCATCGGCCGTGTGCCACACCGCCGAGCCGCGGGTGGGCAGCGCGCGGCCGCCCACGCGCTGCCACCCGTCGATCGGCGTCGACCACTGCATCCGGCGCGGACCACCCGCCCGGTCCTGGAACCGGTCGTCGGTGTGGAAGTCGACCGGTGCGCCGTCCTCGCGCAGGACCACCCGGGCGCTGACGGTCCTGCCCGCGTCGGCGATGCTGACCGCGAAGGACGAGGAGTCCGCCGGCGAGAACTCGGCCCCGGCGGCCAGAAGCATCGACGGCGCCATCAGCACGGCGTCGTTGAGCCAGGTGGTGAGCTCGCCGATGTCGAACTCCGCCCCGGTTCCATCGGCGACGGTGACAAGGTCGAGGAGCTTGCCGCGCATGTGGCCGCGGCCGTCCAGGTAGCTGTCGCGGGCCACCATCGGGAGCACCCGCGCCATGGTCACCCGCATCCAGAAGATCCGCGCGACGGGCGACGCGGTGTTGTACTGCCAGATCTCGGCCGGCATGAACGCCTGGCCGTCGCGCAGGCGGAAGCGGCCGGTGAGATGGGCGCGGAACGACGTCGTCATGGGGCGCCCGATCACGCCTGCGAACCGGAGGTAGCGCCGGGCGGGATCGGGCAGTCCGGCCAGGTGGTCCTCGGTGACGACCGGGCCGGGGCGTGACGCGGGGAGCGTCGCCGCGTCGCGTTCCAGGCGTCGTCGGATATCGCGTCCGGTGAAGCGTTCGAGCATGGTGTGCCTCCGCGTCGATGCTAGCCCGCCGCCACTTCGCATACTCTCCGGCCCCGTCGAGAACCCACCTCCCACTATTCGGCGGGTTTGGTGGCGTCGACGCGACGAAACCCGCCGAATAGCAGCAGCCCGTCACGCGCAGCGCCGGCAGCGACTCAGTGATCCCGTCCAGCCGCGCGACGCCAGCGCGGCCGCCACCTGTGCCACGACAGCGCACGGCTGACCGGTGACCGCGTTCCAGCCGTACCGCAGGGTGAGGTCGCCCGACTCGATGAGCCTGCGGTTGTCGCGCATCATGTCCTTCGACCAGTCGGTATGGTCGCGCGCACCGTCCAACTCGACGACGAGCCCCTGCTCCCCGAAGCGGGCGTCGATGCGGCTGGCACCGTCGACGATCTGGCGCTCCGGGGTCGGAAGACCGTGCCGAGCGACGATCCTGCTGAACCGCCACTCCAGGGCGCTCTCGATCCCCTCGCCCGCCTTGCCGCACAACGCCCGCAGGACGGCCGAGTGCCGGGTGCGACGGCGCGCCTCCAAGGCCGCCAGGAGCTTCCCGGGAGTCGTCTTGTTCTGCGCGAATGCCCTGGTCACGGCCGCCACCGCCGAGTCCTCCGACACCCGCCCCGCCATGTCGACGAGGCTCGCGTCCAGTCTGGTTCGGCGCATCGAGCCCATCGACGCCCGGCGCCCGCAGCGGAAGAGGATCCGCCACGGGCCGACGACGAACCCGTCCCGCCTGGCCGCTGCCCAGACGGCGATGGTCGACGGCGGGTCGCGGACCGCCCCGTGCAGGTAGGCCGCCGCCTCCTCCCCCAGCGCTGACGATGGCCCGCCCCGGAGGAGGCCGGCCCAGGCCGCGGCTTCCCACGTGACGGGGCCGGTGAGGTGGATGCCCTGGCTGGTGCTGAGCCACTCGCCCGACATCCGGTGGATCACTGCCGGGGTGAGTCCGCCGTCAATCAGCTGGCTCGTGGTGATGACACCGGCCTGGCTATCCAGGATGACGCGGAGCTCGTCGGGGAGGGCCTGTCGACGGTGCATGGGCCAAGCCTGCTCCGGTGGCCGACCGCTCCGCCTCGTCCTGGGGCGGGCGGACAACACCGATCCACCTCGGACAACACCTTCCGGCGCCTCGGCCCACCGGGTCCACCTATTCGGCGGGTGTGGTGGCGTCGACGCGACGAAACCCGCCGAATAGGTGCATGGGGGTACAGGACGGCCGCGACTGTCGGTGGGCGTCGCTAGGGTTGCTCACATGTCGGGGGGCTCGCTGGAGAGACTGGTCCGGGTGGTCGCGGAGGCCAAGCGGACGGATCCCCTCGCGCCCGTGACCATCATCGTGCCCAACAACCTCGCCGCCCGCACCATCGGATGGCGATTGGCCGAAGGGCTGGGTGACGGGCGGCGCGCCGTCGCCGGGCTACGGATCACCACGTCGGCACGGCTGGCGGAATCCCTGGCGGCTGTCCGCCTCCACCCACGTCAGCCGCTGCTCCCCTCGGTGCTCGCCGCCGCGTGGCGCTCCGAACTCGAGGCCAATGCCGGGGCCCACCACTGGGAGTTCGCGGAGGTATGGGACCACCCGTCGACGGTGAGCGCCCTGGTCCGCGCCTACCGGCAGCTGCGCGAGGTAGACGGCGGGGACCTGCCAGTGGATCGTCTGGGCCCGGTGACGGCGGAGACGGTGCGGCTGGCGGGGCTGGTCCGCGAGCGTCTCGCCCCGGACTGGTACGACCAGCAGGACCTCTACGCCACGGCGTCGCCCCTTGTCACCGGCTCCCCCGGCGTCCTCGCCGAGTACGGTCGCGTCGTCACCTACCTCCTCGGGGACGAGCCCCGCTCCGCCCTCGCCTTTCTCGACGCGTTGTCGGCCGCCACGCCCGTGGCCGACGTCTCGGAGCAGGGCGAACCCCGCCTGGCCGGGCGCGTCCTGCACGCGTCGGACTCCGACGACGAGGTGCGCACCGTGGTGCGCGAGGTCGTCGCCGCCCTCTCCGGCGGGCAGAGGGCGCGGAGGCTGGCCGTCCTCTACACGCGGCCGGATCCGTACGTCCGCACCCTCCACGCGCACCTGGCGGCTGCGGGCGTGGAGTTCAACGGGCGCGGCGGGATACCGGTGGCGGAGATGGCCGGTGCACGGGCATTCCTCGACCTCCTGGACCTCCACGGCCGCCAGTACCCCCGGGCCCAGCTCTTCCACGCGCTGTCCGCCTGGCCGGTGCGTCAATTCGACGGCGAGCCGGTGCGTACGGTCGGGTGGGAGCGCGTCTCGCGCGACGCGAACATCGCCGGCACCGAGCCCGTGGACGCCGGCTGGGTCCTCCGCCTCGACGACCTGATCGCGCAGCAGCGCGAGGAGGCCGCCCGGGCCACGAAGGACCGGCACCGGCACGCCGCCGAGCGGAGGATCGGGCACGCCGAACAGCTCCGCGCGTTCATCGTCACCCTCGACGAGCGGCTGCGTGAACTCGACGCGGCGCCCACCTGGGAGGACGTCTCCGAGCGCTGCCTGTCACTGCTGGCCGAACTGTTCGGCGACGTCGACGACATCAGGCGGTGGGAGCTGGAACAGAAGCGGGCGTTCGTCACGCTCCGCTCCATCCTCGCCGAGCTGAGGTCGCTCGACGCCTACCGCCGCCCCACCGGCATCGCGGACCTCGTCGACGTGCTCACCGCCCAACTCGAGGCCGCGGTTCCGCGGACGGGCAAGTTCGGCCGCGGGGTGTTCGTCGGCCCGGTCGCGCAGGCGCGCGGGCTCGACCTGGACCAGGTCTGGGTGGTCGGCCTGTCCGAGGACATGTACCCCGGGCGGCAGACCGAGGACGGGATGCTGCCGGACTGGCTGCGCGCCGAGACCGACGGCCTGATCTCGGCCCGCGAGCAGGTCGAACGCCTCACGCGGGACCTGGAGGCGGCGTTCGCCTCGGCCGCGCACATCACCGCCTCGTTCCCGCGCGGGGATCTGCGTGCCAGCACCGAGAAACTGCCCAGCCGCCTGCTGCTGCCGAGCCTGCGCCACCTCGTCGGCAACCCGGCGCTGTCGGCCACCGCCTGGCACACCGCCCCCGCCGTCGACGACGTGGTGGACTGCCCCTCGTTCGCGGGCGGCATCCGCACGGCCGGCGCGCCGTCGTCGGACCAGGAGTGGGCGATGCGCCGCGTGCTCGACGTGCGGGAGGGCTTCGAGGAGCCCGCGTTCCGGGCCGCGCGCGACCTGCAGCGCCACCGCTCCGGCCGGGAGTTCACCCGGTTCGACGGCAACCTCGCCGGGGTGGGCGGCCTCCCCCGGTTCGCCGACGGGGAGCGCCGGATCTCGCCGACGGCGCTGGAGTCGTACGGGATCTGCCCGTTCGCGTACTTCGTGAAGCGGCTGCTGTACGTCGAGCCGGTCGAGGAGCCCTCGGCCACTGAGCAGGTGAGCCCGCTCACCGTCGGCAACGTCTTCCACTACGCGATGGACCGGTTCATCACCGCGGAGAAGGCGGCCGGCACGCTGCCCGGGCCGGGCGTCGCGTGGAGCGACGCACAGGTGGGCAGGTTGGACGCGTACGCCGACGAGGTGATCGCCGAGTTCCGGCAGCGAGGCCTGCTGGGGCACCCCACCTTGTGGGGGTTCGCCGAGCCCGGCATCCGGGCCAACCTGCGCCGGATGCTGGCCGACGACAACGAGTGGCGCGCCCGGCTCGGCGCGGCGCCCGTCGCCTCCGAGCTGCGGTTCGGCTTCGACGAGGAGCCCGCCTCCGTGGAAGTCGACGGCGGCATCGTGCGGTTCCTCGGCAGCGCGGACAAGGTGGACATCGCCGGGGACACGGTCTACGTCACCGACATCAAGAGCGGCAGCGCCGAGAAGTTCAAGAAGATTGCGCCCGGCCGCGGGAAGCCCAACCCCACCGTCGACGGGACGAAGCTGCAGCTGCCCGTCTACGCGCGGGCTGCGCTCCAGGCGTATCCGGAGGTCTCCGGAGCGGAGGCCCAGTACTGGTTCGTGCATGGCAGGGACGTCGGCAGGCGGATCCAGCTCGCGCTCACCGACGACCTGGAGCGGACCTTCTCGCACGCCGTCGGAACGCTCGTCGACGGCATCGCCCGCGGGCACTTCTTCAAGAAGCCGTCGAAGGACCCGGGGTACCTGTGGGTGGACTGCGAGTACTGCACCCCCGGCGGCGCCGGGCACGAGACGGCACGCAACGGCTACCTCGCGAAGCGGGCGGCCCCCGAGCTGCTCGGGCTGCTGGACGTCATCGATCCGGACGGCGCCGACGAACTGCGGGCCCGCGTCGCCGACGAGGAGGCAGAACAGTGAACCCGGCGGACGAGCAGGCGAGGATCGCCATCCGGGAAGACACCGGCCGCAACATGTTCGTGGTGGCGGGCGCCGGGTCGGGGAAGACTACGGCGCTCATCAACCGGATCGCCACCCTCGTCCTGCGCGACGGGGTCGCGCTGGCCAACATCGCGGCGGTGACGTTCACGGAGAAGGCGGGCGCGGAGCTGCGGGACCGGCTCCGCGCGAGGTTCGAGGAGGCCGTCCGGGACGGCCACGCCGTCGACGAGGCGGAGCGGGCGCTCACCGAGCTGGACATGGCCGCCATCGGCACGCTCCACTCGTTCGCCGCGCGCATCCTCATGCTGCACGCCATCGAGGCCGGCCTCCCGCCGCAGCTGACGCCCGCCGACGAGATCGGGTCGGGCATCGCCGAGGAGGAGGAGTGGAACCGGGCCCTGGTGCGGCTACTCGAGGACGAGGAGATCCGCCCGGCCCTGCAGCGCGCCCTGCTGTCGGTGAAGATGGACAAGCTCGAGGCCCTGTACGCGGCGCTCAACAAGGACTGGGACCTCATCGACTCGCACATCCTGCGGCACCCGGCGTCGGAACTTCGCGTGCCCGACCTGCGCCGGGTCGAGGGCGCGGTGGCGCGGCTGCGGCAGATCCGTTCCTACGCCGCGGAGCACGACGACGTCGTGAAACACATCGACGAGGCGCTCGCCTGGGCCGAGGGCCTCGACGGCGACGATCTGGCCCGATACGAGACCCTCCAAGTGGCCGACAAGGCGCTCTGGGAGGCGGTCAACGACAAGGGCAACCTCAAGCGGTGCGGGCGCGCGACGAACTGGAAGTCGCTCGGCGGTGGCGTCGAGGAGGCCAAGGGTGGGCTGGCCGACATCCGGGAGGTCGCGCTGGAGGCCGCCTCGCGTGCCCAGACCGTCGTGTTCGAGACCATCACCCGCTGGATGGCCCGGCAGGTGCTCGTCGCGGCACGGGAGCGGCAGCGCTCGGGAGAGCTGACGTTCCAGGACCTGCTGGTCGTGGCCCGCCAGGTGCTGCGGGACAGGCCGGAGGTCGCGGAGGCGCTGAGCCACCGGTTCACCCACCTGCTGCTCGACGAGTTCCAGGACACCGACCCGATCCAGATCGAGCTCGCCGTGCGGATCGCCGGCGGCGCGGCGGGTGCGCCCCACACGGACTGGCGGAACATCGAGATGCGGCCGGGGTCACTGTTCGTCGTCGGGGACCCGAAGCAGTCGATCTACCGGTTCCGCCGGGCGAACATCGCGCTGTACCTCGAGGTGCAGGACTGGTTCCGCCGCTCGTTCGGCGACTCGTCGATCGTCGAGCTGCACACCAACTTCCGCTCGGTGCCCGGGGTGCTGGGCTGGGTCAACCACACGTTCGACGGGCTCATCTCGTTCATCGACGGGCAGCAGCCGCCGTATCTCGCGCTCGACGCCCCGCCCGGGGCCGTCCCCGACGATGGGCCGGCGGTCACCTACCTGGGGTGGGACCAGCACGACATGAAGCACCAGGGCAACGCCCGCGAGCTCCGGGAACTGGAGGCGGCCGACGTCGCCGGGGTGATCGTCCGGGTCATGCAGGAGGGCCGGACGGTCCGCGACGGCGGTGGGCGGCGGCCGCTCAGGAAGTCGGACATCGCCATTCTCGTTCCGGCTCGCACGTCGCTGCCGATGCTGCGGGGGGCGCTCGACGCGGCGGGGATCGCGCACCGGGCCGAGGCGTCGACGCTGCTGTACCTGAGCGAGGACGTCGCGGACCTCATGCTGGCCGTGCAGGCCGTGG
>JAUHXZ010000103.1 GCA_030426725.1 Actinomycetes bacterium | reverse complement strand
GAAGGTGGCGTGGGTGTAGTCGATGCCCGAGTCGATGACCGCGACCTTGACCCCCTCGCCGGTGAAGCCGTGGTCCTCCCACACCCGGTCCGCGCCGAGATAGGGCACCGAGGTCACGTTGCCCGGTTCGAATACGGTCACCGCATGCACCGCCTTCACCCCGGGCAGGGCGGCGAGCCCCGGGGCGTCCGCACGGTCGATGGAGACCTTGATGCCGTTGTAGGCGCTCTGCACCTGCGACCGGACCGTTCCGCCGAGCTTCCGGATGGCGGGCGTGAGCTGGTCCTGGGCCGCTTTCCTCTGCGCTCTCAGTGCCCGCTTCTCATCCCGGGTTAGCTGTCCCCGGTGGGTCTCGACGACGGCGACCGGATCCCCGGCGAGCTCCAGCATGACGGTGACCGGCCCACCGCCGCCCAACGCTCCCGGTGTGAAGGAGCTGGAAACCGGACCCTCCGCGACCCGATCGAACCGGTCCAGCGGGTCCGCGGGGTCCTGCGGGACCGGGGCGGCGTGGACGGTGGCGGGCGCAGCGACGGCCAGAAGGGCTCCCAGGGCCGCCATGGCTGCTCGTCTCATCGTTCCGCCGATCTCTAGGGAAGACGCGATGCCGTCACTCTAGGCCGGGCTCCGCGGCCGGGTACGGGGTTTCGCGGAGCGGCGCGTCGCAGCGAGGGACGGGCACCGTAACTCATCCTCGCACTCATCCCCGTCCGCCGCGGGCAGAGCACCGACGGCCGGAGGATCCCGCCGACGCGTTCCTCGACTGAGTCAGCGGGGGGCGTGCCCGGCCTCGGTGCCAAGGGGACGGGAGTACCCGGCGGCCCGCAGGTCGTCGGTCAGATGGTCGACGCGCAGCTGCCGGTCGGGCACCAGACCCGCCCGGTAGGCGCCGCGGGCCACCATGTTCGCGGCGACCGGCGCGGTGAGCAGTTGCAGCACGATGATCAGCACCGATAGCCCGGCCGCCCACCAGGTCCGCAGGCTCACCGCGATGCCGACGGTGACCAGGATGAGGCCCAGCACCTGCGGTTTGGTCACGGCGTGCATCTTTTCCAGCACGTCCGGGAAGCGCAGCAGCGCGACCGCCGCGGCGAGGCACAGCAGCGAGCCGAGCAGCACCAGCACGGCCGCCACGAGGTCGAGAACCTGATCCGTCATCGGCCCTCCTCCTCCATGTTCGCGGCGTCGAACTGGCGACGCGTGGCCATCCGGTCCGCGACCAGCCGGGCGATCGCGACGGCGCTGGTGAACCCCAGCATCGACAGCAGGACGAGGATCAGCACTTCGGTCGAGCTGTCGGAGCGCACCGTCCACAGCCCGACGGAAGCGACGACCACCGCCACGATGAGATCCCCGGCGACGGAGCGGTCCAGCTGTGTGGGGCCCTTGGCGATGCGGTTGGCGCCGATGAGCGCGACCACGCACAGGATGATCGCCGACGACGCCAGGATGAGATTCGTGACGAGTTGCATGGATCACTCCTCCATCTGGGGGGTGCGGGGGGCCGGGCGCGCCAGGCAGGCGGCCTCGAAGTCCTCGATCTGACGCGGGGAGCCGAAGGCGTGCAGGACGCGGGACTCGATGGCCATGGTCATCGACTGGATGCTGTCGACGGCCGCGTCGTCGTGGAGCTCGAGAGCGTGGAGATAGAGGCGACGGGGGTGCCGGACCACTTCGACGACGACGGTGCCGGGCACCAGCGAGATGAGCTGGGCCACGGCGACCTGGTAGAGGTCGTCGTCGCTGTGCAGGTCCACCCGCACGATCCCGGCGTCGAGGCGAACCTCGGGGAGGAACGCGAGACGCACCAGGCGCAGAGACGACACCACGAGGTCCCACAGCAGGTGGCCCACCAGTTTCACGAAGCCCAGCGGGTGGAGCCGGCCGTCCCAGTGGATCGGCGGGAGCGGGAACACGACGTCGACCACCCAGGCCAGGACCGCGCCGGACACGAGGATGAGGGGCGAGACGCTGCCCCACAGCAGGGCCCACACCGTGGTCATGCCGAGGATGGACAGCGGCCGGATCCGCAGCCTGTCCTTCATGGTGCGGGCCATCACCTCACCCCCTCCGGCAGGACGGCGGCGAGGTAGGACCCGTCCCGGAGGGCCGCGGCCGCCGCGTGGGTGTACTCGTACAGCGGTCCCGCGAAGACGGTGAGGGCGAGGCCGAACGCCACGAGCGCCATCGTGGCCCCCACCTGGAGCGGGGGCATCGGCCGGGGGTCGCGTGCGGCCACGCCGTCGGCGTCGACGACGTCGAGCGGTGGCTGCGGGCGCTGCGCGGGCGTGACGCCCCAGAACGCCCGGTTCCATACCTTGGCCATGGCGATGAGCGTCAGCAGGCTGGTGAGCACACCGCCCACGATGACGGCCCACGCCAGGGCCGACCCGTCGGCCGCGCCGGCCTGCAGCAGGCCCAGCTTGCCGATGAAGCCGGAGAACGGCGGGATCCCGGCGAGGTTCATCGCGGGGAGGAAGAACAGCAGGGCCAGGACCGGGGCCACGCGCAGCAGGCCGCCGAGACCGTCGAGGGAGGACGTCCCTCCCCGGCGTTCGATCAGTCCGGTCACCAGGAACAGCGTTGCCTGGATGGTGATGTGGTGAGCGGCGTAGAAGATCGCCGCCGCCATCCCGTCCTCGCTGGCCAGGGAGATCCCGAACACCATGTAGCCGATGTGGCTGACGAGCGTGAACGAGAGCATGCGTTTGATCTCGGCCTGCGCGATCGCGCCCAGGATGCCCACCACCATCGTCAGGAGCGCGGCGGCCATGAGCACGTCGTTGACCGGCGACTCGGGAAACAGCAGGGTCTCGGTGCGGATGATCGCGTAGACGCCCACCTTGGTGAGCAGGCCCGCGAACACGGCCGTGACGGGGGCCGGGGCCGTCGGGTAGGAGTCGGGCAGCCACGCCGAGAGCGGGAACATGGCCGCCTTGACTGCGAAGGTCACCACGAGCAGCACCTCTAGCAGCAGCTGCACCGGATACGTGATGTCGCGCAGCCGCACCGACAGGTGGGCGAGGTTCACGGTGCCGGTGGCGGCGTAGATGCTCGAGATGGACACGAGGAACAGTGCGGAGCTGAGCAACGCCACGACGATGTAGGTTGTGCCGGCACGGATCCGGTCCGGTGTGCCCCCGAGCGTGAGCAGCACGTAGGAGGCGAACAGCAGGATCTCGAAGCCGACGAACAGGTTGAACAGGTCGCCGGCCAGGAACGCGTTCGACACGCCCGCCATGAGCAGCAGGAACGTGGGGTGGAAGATCGACACCGGCGTCTCGCGTCGCTGCTCGTCGCTGTCCTGCCCGGTGGCGAACAGGAGCACGCACAACGCCACCACCGACGCGACGAACAGCATCAGGGCGCTGAGCCGGTCGGCTACAAGGGCGATCCCGAGGGGCTCGGGCCAGCCACCCAGCCACAGCGCCACCGGGCCCACCTGGTTGGTCCACCACATCAGCACCCCGGCGACGGCCACGACGGCGCTCAGGCTGACGACGGACACGAGTCGCTGCACGCCCGGCCGCCGCGGCAGAACGAGCGCGACGGCGGCGCCCGCGATGGCCAGCAGCATCGGGACGGGGAGCAGGTTGGGCATCATTCGCTCACCACGTCCTCACCGGTGTCGGAGAAGGTCGTGTCCTCGTACGAGTCCGACGGGTCGTCGAGTTCGGCGAGGTGGCGGATGCGGGCGTCCTCGACGTCGTCGGCCACCTCGTCGTGCCCGTGCAGCTGGAAGCTGCGGTAGGCGACGGTGAGGACGAAGGCAGCCACACCCATCGTGATGACGATGGCGGTGAGCACCATCACCTGGGGCAGGGGGTCGGAGGTGTCCTCCGGGGTGGCGGTGCCGATGATCGGGGCCGCTCCCGGGTCGCCGGCGGCGACGATGAACAGCAGGTTCACCCCGTTGCTGATGATGAGAATGCCCAGCAGGATGCGGGTCAGGGACCGCTCAAGCAGCAGGTAGACCCCGCAGGCCACCAGGATCCCCGCGGTGACGGCGAGGGCGAGGTTCGCGGTCATCGTGGCTCCTCCGTCGTGGCGGCCCCGGCGGGGGCGGTGGAGCCGTGGGACCGGGGACGCCGGCGGGCGGGCAGGGCGTGCGTCGAGTCGGGCAGCGGCATGGGGGCCTGCTCGTCGCTGGCGTGCAGGTCTATGCCGGAGCCGAGGCTCCGGGCGACGTCGAGGAGCATGCCGATGACGATGAGGTAGACACCGAGATCGAAGAGCGTGGAGGACACCAGGTGCACCTCGCCCAGGAAGGGGAGCTCCCCCCAGGGCGTGACGAGGTGGTCGGGGCCGGGCACGTCGATGTAGAGGTCGTAGCTCTGCAGCACGTGGCCGCCGAACAGGACGGGGACGACGGCGGTGCCGAGCGCCAGCAGCAGGCCGCCGCCGAGGAGGCGGCCTGCATCGAAGGGGGCGGCCTCGTCGAGTTCGTGGCGCCCCGCCGCGAGGTAGCGGGTAATCAACGCCATGCCGGCGGTGAGGCCGCCGACGAAGCCGCCGCCCGGGGCGTTGTGGCCTGCCAGCAGGAGGTACACCGACACCACGATCATCACGCCGAACAGCAGCCGGGTGCTCACCTCGAACACCAGCGAGCGCACCAGGGGCGACAGCGTCTGGCCGCCGCGGAGCCACACGCCCGGCGAGGTGTCGGACATGGGGTCATCCTCGCGCTCCGCGAAGGCCTTCTCGGTGGTGGCCACCTCACCGACGCGGGTCCGTAGGAAGATGAGCGACGCGACGCCCGTCGCGGCGATGACGAGGACCGAGATCTCGCCGAAGGTGTCCCAGGCGCGGGTGTCGACCAGGGCGACGTTGACCATGTTGAGCCCGAAGCCGACCTCGTAGGCCGCCTCGTACCAGGCGTCGGAGACCGGATCGGCGACGCGGGCGCCGCTGCTGACGAGCGCGGCCAGGGTGACGGTGAGGCCGACCGCGGCGGCGACGAGCACCCGCCACCAGCGGGTCGACGTGAGCGGCCGGTCGGTGAAGTAGCGGGGCAGCTTGCGCACCACCAGCACGAACACCACCAGCATGGCCGTCTCGACGAGCACCTGCGTAAGCGCGAGGTCCGGGGCGCCCGCCATCGCGAACAGCAGGGCGAGCCCGTAGCCCGTGACGCCGACCAGCAGGATGGCGCGGATGCGGCCGCGCGACCAGGCCGCCAGCACGGCCGCGACCACCATCACCAGGGCCACCAGCAGTTGGGGCCAGTGGTCGAACAGGCGGTAGTCCGGCCAGTTCCTGATCCGCAGCATCGCGAAGCCGGCCAGCGCCACGAGCGTGACCAGAATGGTGCCGAGATAGAACGACAGGGATCCCCGCTGGGTGCGGGCGGTGACCTCCACCGCGATGCGGTCCATCCAGTGCATCGAGCGGTGGTAGACCTCCTCGGCGGTGACGACCTTGGGGAACGTCGCCTGCAGCTCGGCGATCGGCCGGCGGAACAGGAACAGCGCGATGCCGGCGACGACGGCAATCAGCGACATGAGCAGCGGCCACGTCAGCCCGTGCCAGAGGGCCAGCCCGTGGCTGGCCTTCCCGGTCTCGACCGTGCGGGCGTAGAGGTCGAGGACGCCGGTGAGCGGGTGGCCGAGAAATCCGCCGACCAGTGAGGCGGCGGCGAGCAGCACCGGCGCCGCGGCGAAGCCGACGGCCGGCGCGTGCCAGGTCAGGTCCGGGGCGTTCCCCTTGCGCGCGAACGCCCCCCACCAGAAGCGCAGCGAATAGGCCATCGTCAGCGCGGAGCCGAACACCAGGGCCGCCGCCAGGGCGGCGGCCGCGAGCGGGGTCACCGAGGTGACGTCGCCGCCGACGAGGTACTCGATCGACTCGAACGCGGCCTCCTTCGACAGGAACCCGATCAGCGGCGGGAATCCGGCCATGGACAGGGCGGCGAGCCCTCCGACGGCCGCGAGCCAGGGCACCCGCCGTCCGAGGCCGTCGAGGTCCCTGATGTCCCTGGTGCCGGCCGAGTGGTCGATGATGCCGACGGTCATGAACAGGGTGGACTTGAACAGCGCGTGCGCGACGACGGTGGCGAGGCCCGCCAGGGCCGCGGCCTCCGTTCCGAGCCCGAGCAGCAGCACCATGAAGCCCAGTTGGCTGACCGTCCCGTAGGCGAGCAGCAGCTTGAGATCCGTCTGGCGCAGCGCGCGCCAGCCGCCCACCACCATCGTCGCGGTGCCGAGCGCCATGACGGAGCCCCGCCACCACGGCACCGTCGCGAACGCGGGGGCGAGTGCCGCGACCAGGTACACGCCGGCCTTGACCATCGCCGCGGCGTGGAGGTAGGCGGAGATCGGGGTCGGGGCCGCCATGGCGCCGGGGAGCCAGAAGTGGAACGGGACGAGCGCGGACTTGCTGAGGGCCCCGAGCAGCATTAGGAGGGCGCCGACTGTGGCAAGGGTCCCGGTGGGCGGATCGGCCAGCAGTTCGTTCAGCGAGAAGGTGCCCGACGTCCGCCACAGGGCGATGATTCCCACCAGCATCGCCAGCCCGCCGGTGGTCGTGACGATGAGGGCGGTCTGCGCGGCCCCCCGGTTCGCGCGCCGGGTGACGTCGTGGCCGATGAGCAGATAGGAGGTGACCGTGGTCAGCTCCCAGAAGATGTAGAGCAGGATGAGGCTGTCGGCGGTGACCAGTCCGAGCATCGCGCCGGCGAAGAGCGCCAGGATGGCGGGGGAGCGGCCGGAGTGCGTGCCGTCGAAGTACCAGCGGCTGTACAGCATGACCAGGGCGCCGACCCAGGTGACGATCATGGCGAGCACCCACTGCAGCAGCCCGATCCGCACTGTGATCTCGACGTCCAGCTGCGGGATCCAGGTGTACTGCTCGATGTGGGTGCCGCCGGCCCAGATCGACGGGGCGAGGGTGGCGAGCCACACCCCGGCGCCCAGCGGCGCCGCCATGAGCGCGAGGTATGCGCGGGCCCCCCACCAGCGCGCGAGCAGGGGGGCGAGCGCGCCGAGGACCGCGTGGGCTGTGATCCATGCGATGAGCACGCCAGAACTCCTCTCGGCCGGGGTTACTGGTGGCCGCTCAGTCTATCGGCAGGATCCCGTCGACGGGCCGTCGTCGCAGGTCAGAGCCGCTCGGCCAGCCAGGCCAGATCCGCCGAACGCTCCGGGATCCCGCCGGGGGTCTCGAGGATCGTG